>SCUF01000281.1 GCA_004298325.1 Betaproteobacteria bacterium
CGCCTCGTCGAAATCGTACTCGTCCTCGATGTCGCCGACGATCTGCTCGAGCACGTCTTCGATCGTCACCAGGCCGGCGACGCCGCCGTATTCGTCGACCACGATCGCCATGTGGTTGCGACTGGCGCGGAACTCGCGCAGCAGCACGTTGAGACGCTTGGATTCCGGAATGAACACCGCCGGGCGCAGCATCTCGCGCACGTTGAATTCCTCTTCGCCCGCGTAATGGCGCAACAGGTCCTTGGCGAGCAGGACACCGATGACGTCGTCGCGGTTCTGGTCGATCACCGGAAAGCGCGAGTGCGCGGTGGAAATGACCTGCGGGATGAAGTCCTCGACCCGCGAGTGGATGTCGATCACGTCCATCTGCGCACGCGGGATCATGATGTCGCGCACCTGCATTTCCGACACCGCGAGCGCGCCTTCGATGATCGAAAGCGCGTCGGCGTCGAGCAGGTTGCGGCGGTGGGCAGAGCGCAGCAGCTGCGTCAGGCTGTCGCGGTCCTGCGGCTCGCGCAGGATGAGCGCGGACAGTCGTTCGAGCAGCTTGGTGCGTGACAGATCGCGCATCGGGCGGGACACCGGCATGGCTATCTTACCAAGTAGGGGTCGGCGACGCCGAAGCGGCGCAGGATGCGCGCTTCGCGCCGCTCCATGCGCAGGGCCTCGGGCGCGCGCCGGTGATCGAAGCCGCGCAGGTGCAGCACCCCGTGCACCACGAGATGCGCGTAATGCTCGCCGAGCGTCTTGCCCTGCGCGCGCGCCTCGCGCGCGAGCACCGGATGGCACAGCACGACATCGCCCCGGAGCGCGCGCCGCCGGCCGCGCGCCGGCGCCCCGTAGTCGAACGACAGCACGTTGGTCGCGTAGTCGCGGCCGCGAAAGCTGCGATTCAGCCGGCGAGCCTCGGCGGCGCCGACGACGCGCAAGGTGATGTCGGCGCCGCCGGCGGCTGCGGCGCGCGCCAGCGCGCGCAGGCGCTGCGCGCCCGGCAGCCCGCGCGCGCTGCACGCCACTTGCAGCCCGATGCGCGCGACCGGGTCAGGACGCCGGCGGCTCGGCGTGCGCTTCGTACGCATCGATGATGCGTGCGACCAGGGGGTGGCGCACGACGTCGGCGGCGCTGAACTCGGTGAAGGCGATGCCGCGCACGGCGCCCAGGATGCGGCGCGCCTCGATCAGCCCGCTTTTCTGGCCGCGCGCGAGATCGATCTGCGTGACGTCGCCGGTCACCACGGCCTTGGCGCCGAAACCGATGCGCGTGAGGAACATCTTCATCTGCTCGGGAGTCGTATTCTGCGCCTCGTCGAGGATGATGAAGGCGTGGTTGAGCGTGCGGCCGCGCATGTAGGCAAGCGGCGCCAGCTCGATCGTGCCGCGCTCCAGCAGCTTGGCGGTCTTGTCGAAGCCCGTCAGATCGTAGAGCGCGTCGTATAGCGGCCGCAGATACGGGTCCACTTTCTGCGCCAGGTCGCCGGGCAGGAAGCCGAGCCGCTCGCCGGCTTCCACCGCGGGGCGCACCAGCACGATGCGCTTGACCTTGTCGCGCTCGAGCGCATCCACCGCGCAGGCCACCGCGAGATAGGTCTTGCCGGTGCCTGCCGGCCCGATGCCGAAGGTGATGTCGTGCGCGAGGATGTGCTCGATGTACTGCACCTGATGCGGCGTGCGGCCGTGCAGGTCGGGCCGGCGCGTGAGCAGTTGCGGCCGCTCGCCCGCGGCCGGCGGCCGTGCCGCGCCCTGCATCAGTTCGGTCAACCCGAGCTGCAGATCGTCGAGCGTCAATTCGTCCGCGGCTCTGGCGTAGAAATGCTCCAGCGCGCGCGCCGCGCGCGCCGCCTGCCGCGGCTCGCCGCGCACCGAAAAGCGCGCCCCGCGCCTTGCGATCGCGACATCGAGCGCGGTTTCGATCTGCCGCAGGTTGCCGTCGAGCGCGCCGCACAACCGCGCCAGCCGGGAATTGTCCACGGGGTCGAAACGAACCTCCAGCGGCCGGGGGTTCGCGGCGCGACCCTTATTCGTGCGCATGCACCAGTTCGCCGCGCAGCGAGTGCGCCAGCGCCGCGGTGATGCGGACATGCGCAAAGCGCCCCGCCAGCCCGGCGGCGCCGCCGAAATTGACCACGCGGTTGTTCGCCGTGCGACCGCACAGCTCGTGCGCCAGCCGGGCCGAGCGACCCTCGACCAGCACACGCTGCACGCTGCCGACCATCGCCGCGCTGATCGCCTGCGCCCGCGGGGCGAGCGCCGCCTGCAGGCGCTGCAGGCGCTCGGCTTTCACTTGCGGCGGCGTCACGTCCGGGAATTCCGCGGCCGGAGTGCCGCGGCGCGCGCTGTAGACGAAGGCAAACGCGTCGTCGAAGCCCACCTCGGCGACGAGTTTCAGCGTGGCCTCGAAATCCGCATCGCTCTCGCCGGGAAAGCCGACGATGAAATCCGTGCTGAGGCTCAGGCCGGGCTGCGCCCGGCGCAGGCGCCGCGCGATCGAGCGGTATTCGAGCGCCGTGTAGCCGCGCTTCATCGCCGCCAGCACCCGGTCGGAACCCGATTGCACCGGCAGGTGGACGTGCGTCGCGAGCTTGCCGAGCGCGGCATGGGCGTCGATCAGCCGCTGCGAGAACTCGCGCGGGTGCGACGTCGTATAGCGGATGCGCTCGATGTCCTCGAGATCCGCGACGTAGCGCAACAACTCCGCAAAGTCCGCGGGCCTGCCGTCGATCGCACCGCGCCAGGCGTTCACGTTCTGGCCCAGCAGCGTAACTTCCCTGACGCCTTGCGCGGCGAGCGCCGCCACCTCGCCGATCACGTCCTCGAAAGGGCGCGAGACCTCGGGGCCGCGCGTGTAGGGCACGACGCAGAAGGTGCAGTACTTGCTGCAGCCTTCCATGATCGAGACGAAAGCCGCGGGACTGTCGGCGCGCGGCTGCGGCAGGCGGTCGAACTTCTCGATCTCGGGAAAACTGATGTCGACCTGCGCCCGGCCCGAGGCGCGCCGCGCGGCGAGCAGCTCCGGCAGGCGGTGCAGCGTCTGCGGCCCGAAGACCACGTCCACGTACGGCGCGCGCCGCACGATGGCCTCGCCTTCCTGGCTGGCGACGCAGCCGCCGACCGCGATCATGAGGGCGGGGTTGGCGCGCTTGAGCTGCCGCACGCGGCCGAGATCGGCGAACACTTTCTCCTGCGCCTTTTCGCGCACCGAGCAGGTATTGAAGACGATGACGTCGGCGTCCTCCGGGCGCGCCGCGGTCTGCGTGCCGTTGGCGTGCGCGAGCACTTCGGCGATCCTCGCCGAGTCGTATGCGTTCATCTGGCAGCCGAAGCTGCGGACGTAATGCTTGCCGGCCATGGGCGCTGTTCGGGGCGGTCCGGGCTGCGCCGCGGGCCGCGCGCCCGCCGCGTTGCGCCTCGCCGCCGCTATCTCCGGCGGTCCGCTTGCGCGGCTTCCTGCGCGGTCAGGATCCAGACCCGGCTGACGTGGCCGTTCGCGTCGAGCGTGAACTTGACCAGCGAGCGGGCGGGCAGCGCGGAGGGCATCACGACGAGGTTCGACGCATCGCGGATCTGGGCCCCGGGCGCGAGTTGCATCGCGCGGCCGTTGATGTCGACCGTCATCTCCTGCAGGTGGCGCATCTGGCCGCGCTTGGCCTCGGCGGGGATGGTGCGAACCTGTGCGCTGGCGGCCATGACGGCCAGCGCCAGCGCCAGCGCAGCGGCTCGGGCGAATTTCCGTGCAGGTGTCATGGCGTGTGTGCGCTGAAAAGGTAGTGGTGGCGAATCAGGGACTCGAACCCCGGACACACGGATTATGATTCCGCTGCTCTAACCAGCTGAGCTAATTCGCCACTGGGAAAAGGGCGCGCATTTTCGCCTTCGCCTGCCGTCCGGTCAAGCACGCCGGCCTCCGTTGTCCGCATCCATGGCGATGAACGGCTATTTTATTACGTTGACGGGCGCCAAGGCGCTCTCGGCGCCGGGTGCGGGAATGGGCGGCATGGCGCACGGCTTCGGCCCGCCGCCAGCCCATACAATCGGCGCATGGAATTCGACGCGGTGGTGGTGGGGGGCGGACTGGTGGGCGCGGCACTGGCGCGCGCCCTGCGCGGCGCGCAGCTGGCGCTGATCGCGCAGGAACGGCCGGCGGCCCCGGGCGCAGGCTTCGATACGCGCGTCTACGCCATCAGCCCGGGCAACGCGCGTTTTCTCGAAAGCCTGCAGGTGTGGCAGCGCATGCCCGCGGCGCGCGTGACGCCGGTGCATGCCATGCGCGTGCACGGCGACGACGGCAGGTCCGTGCTCGAGTTCGACGCCTATCGCGCGGGCGTGAGCGAGCTCGCCTGGATCGTCGAGGATGGCTGGTTGCAGGACGCGCTCTGGCAGGAACTCGCCGTGCAGGACCGCTTGCAGCTGTTCGCGCCCGCCGCCTGCGAGCGGTTGGAGGTCGGAGGCGAGGCCGCGCGGCTCGCGCTGCGCGACGGTCGCACCCTGGCGGCGCGCCTCGTGATCGGTGCGGACGGCGCGCACTCGGCAATGCGCGAGCAGGCCGGGATCAAGGCATCGGAGCGCGCCTACGGCCAGGTCGCGGTGGTGGCGAACTTCGCCTGCCAGCGCCGCCATGACAACGTCGCCTTGCAGTGGTTCCAGGGTGGGCCGGTGCTGGCGCTCCTGCCGCTGCCCGGAGATCACGTCTCGATGGTGTGGTCCACGACCGAGGCTCACGCGGCACGCCTGCTGGCGCTGGCACCGCCGGCCCTGGCACTCGAAGTGGCGCAAGCTTCGCAGCAGGCGCTCGGCGAGCTTGCCGTGGTCACGCCGGCGCGCGGTTTTGCGCTGCGGCGGCTGATCGCAGCGCGCATGGTTGCGCCGCGGCTCGCTCTGGTCGGGGACGCGGCACATGTCGTGCATCCGCTCGCCGGCCAGGGCGCGAACCTGGGCTTCCAGGACGCGCGCGAACTGGCACAGGTGCTCGCGGCACGCGGGCCTTACCGCGATCCCGGCGATCTGCGGCTGCTGCGCCGCTACGAGCGCGCGCGCGCCGAAGCTATACTCGCGATGCGCGGTGCAGTGCACGGGCTTTACTGGCTGTTCGATGTGCGCAGCGCGCCGCTGGCGTGGCTGCGCAATGCGGGTCTCAACCTGACCAACCGCCTGTCCGTCATGAAGAACGTGCTCATGCGGCAGGCCATGAACTGAGGGTGCGGATGACCAGAGGGTTCCTCGTACTGGCCGCGTTTGCGGCGCTGTCGGCGCACGCCGACGAGGCCGCCATCCGGCAGGTGATCGAGGCGAAGCTGGGCGGCGCCAAGGTCGAAGGCGTGCAGGCGACTCCGGTGCCGGGAATCTTCGAGGTCCGGTACCGCGGCGCCGACGGCCCGCGCATCGTCTATACCGATGCGCAGGCGCATCACATCTTCGTCGGCGAGATCATCGACGCCCGTACCGAGCGCAACCTGACCGAGGAGCGGCTGCGCAGGGCCTCGGCGATCAGCATGGAGTCCCTGCCGTACGACCTGGCGGTCAAGGTGCAGCGCGGCAACGGCAAGCGCACGCTGGTGGTGTTCTCGGATCCGTACTGTCCGGCCTGCTTCGAATTCGAGAAGACGCTCGCGCGCGTGGACGACATCACCATCCATTACTTCATGTATCCGGTGATCCGGCCCGAGCTGGCGGATCACTCCCGGGCTGTCTGGTGCTCCGCCGACCGGGCGAAGGCCTGGCTCGATCTGGCGCAGCGGCGCAAGCCGCCGGCGGCCAAACCCGCTTGCGAGACGCCGATCGACAAGATCCTCGCTTTCGGCGGCAAGCTCGGCATCCGTTCGACGCCGACGATCTTCTTCGCTAACGGCGAGCGCGTGCGCGGCGGCGTCAACGCGGTGCAGCTGCGCAGCCTGCTCGATGAGGCGACGGCGCAGAAATCCAGGAAGTGAGCCGCGAGATTCAGGACCCGCATCAGCGCGGAGATGACGGTGGACGACCCCGAACCCGACGACGCCTAGCGCGGCAGCGCCGTCCCGCGAGGCCATAGCAGCCACAGCCGCCCCGGCTGGCGCATGCGACCCGCCTGCAGGCCGGCCTCCTCGCCACTGCCCCAGAAGAAATCGGCGCGCACCGCGCCACGAATGGCGCCGCCGGTATCCTGCGCCATCACGAGCCGCTCCAACGGCCGTGCCGACAACGGGTACGTGGTCGCGAGATACACTGGCGCGCCGAGCGGCACGAAACGCGCGTCGACCGCGATCGAGTACCCCGCGCTGAGCGGCGCACCGAGCGCGCCGACCGGGTCGCCCTCGGGCGCAAGCTCGCGAAAGAACACGTAGCTCGCATTGACGTTGAGCGCGTCCTGCAACTTGGCCGGATTGGCGAGCGCCCAGGCCTTGATTCCCTGCATCGAGGCCTGCTCGAGCTTCAATTCGCCGCGCTCCACCAGGTGCCGGCCGAGCGAGCGGTAGGGATGCCCGTTCTGGTCCGCGTAGCCGACGCGCAGGCGCGCGCCGGAGTCGAGCCGGATCTGTCCGGATCCCTGGATCTGCAGGAAGAAGAGCTCCACCGGATCCTGCAGCCACGCCAGCACCGGCGCCGAAAACCGCGGGTCGGCGCCGTCGATGTCGGCCCGCGACCAATAGGGCACGAGCCGGCGCCCTTCGACGCGGCCGCGCAGGCGCATGCTTCGCAGTTGTGGATACTGGCCCGCAAGATCGACCACCACCAGGTCGTCAGGCACGCCGTAGATCGGGTAGCGGTGCGTGGCGCTCGGCGTGCGGCTGCCGTCGAGGATGGGTTCGTAGTACCCGGTCACCAGTCCTTCGGTGGTGCCGTCAGGCGCAACGATCGAGAACGCGCTGAACTCGGTCTCGAAGAAGCCGCGTGCGGCGCTTGCGTCCCCCGCCGGCACGGTACCTGCAGCCGCGCAGGTGCCACGCAGCGCATGGCTCGGCTGGAGCCTGGCGCAGCCGCGGATGAATGCCTGCAGGCTCGACGCGTGCGCGGCGTCCTGCCAGCCGGCAAGGGCGCTGAATTCCACCGGCTCGTAGCGTGCTTCGTGCGGCGCCGGCGGCGCGACCGGCGGACAGGCCGCGCACTCCGGACAGGGGGGGCAGCTGGCCGCGCGTTCCGCCGGCGCCGGCAGCTGTTGGCAGGCGCTCGTCAGTACAATCGCACCGAAAACGCAGACCAGCGAGCGCACGATGTGGGTCATATTTCTCGAGATGGCGGTGGTGCTGGCGATCGCCGCGCTGATCGTGTGGTGGACCTGGCCGCGCAAGCGCAAGGACGATTAGATCTCGGCTGGCGCGAGTGCGTCAGTCAGTGCAGCACACGCGGCACCGACAGCGTGAACTCGGGAATTTCGGCGTCAAAGCGCGTGCCGTCCTCGGCCACCATCTGGTAGCTGCCGCGCATCGTGCCGACGGGCGTCGCGATCGCGGTGCCGCTGCTGTACTCGTGGCTCTGGCCCGGACGCAGCACCGGCTGGGCGCCGACCACGCCCAGGCCGCGCACCTCCTGCACGCGGCCCTGCGCGTCGGTGATGATCCAGTGGCGGCTGATGAGCTGGGCGGTGACGTTGCCCGCGTTGCGGATTGTGATCGTGTAGGCGAAAACGTAGTGACCGGCCGCCTCGTCCGACTGTTCCGCGAGGTACCGGGTGCTCGCGCTGACAGCGATCTGGTAGCGCTTCTCCTGCGCCATAGAGGCCGGCCGGCGCGGGGGCGCGACCTGCCACCGCGCGTGGCTTTCGGAAAAAACGCATTGTAAACTGCCCGCGCCATGACGTTCCGCATCGCGCCTTCGATTCTGTCCGCCGATTTCGCGCGCCTCGGCGAGGAAGTCCGTGCCGTCGAGGCCGCCGGCGCGGATCTGATCCATTTCGACGTCATGGACAACCATTACGTGCCGAACCTGACGGTCGGTCCGCTCGTCTGCAGCGCGATCCGGCCGCACGTCAAGCTGCCGATCGATGTCCACCTGATGGTGAAGCCGGTGGACCGCCTCGTGGCAGACTTCGCCCAGGCGGGCGCCAACCTGATCAGTTTTCATCCCGAAGCTTCCGAGCACGTCGATCGCACCATCGGCCTGATACACGAGTGCGGCTGCAAGGCGGGCCTGGCGTTCAATCCGGCGACGCCATTGAGCCATTTGGACCACACCCTCGAGAAGCTCGACCTGGTGCTGCTGATGTCGGTCAATCCCGGGTTCGGCGGCCAGCAATTCATCGCCTCGGTGCTGGTGAAGATTGCCGAGGTGCGCCGCCGCATCGCGCGCCGCGAGCGCGATGTCTGGCTCGAGGTGGACGGCGGCATCAAGACCGACAACATCGCCGAAGTCGCGGCGGCCGGCGCCGATACCTTCGTCGCCGGTTCGGCGATCTTCGGCTCGGCCGATTACCCGGCGACGATCCGCGAAATGCGCGCGCGGCTCGCCATGCTATAGTCTGCGGCATCGTGAGTGTCCTCCGCAATCCGCCTGCAATTCCTCTCTGGCGCAGCTGGCGCCTCTGGCGCCGCTAGCTGACAGCGCGCCCCCGCGCGGCACGGGCGGTCCGCCGAAATCCCTCGCCGCAGTTCGCAGTTCCCCGTGGTCTGATCCGTGCCGGAGCATCTGATTCATGACTGAGCAGGATTTCCTCAAGCTCGCCTCGCAGGGATTCACGCGCGCGCCGGTGGTCGCAGCAGCGCGCGCCGATCTGTACACGCCGCTCGCGGTCTACCTCAAGCTGGCGCACGGCCCGTATTCCTACCTGCTCGAGTCGGTGGTGGGCGGCGAGCGCTTCGGGCGCTACTCATTCATCGGGCTCGCCTGCGCCGAGCGGATCGAAGCGCGCAACGGCATGGTTCGCCGGCTGCTGCGCGACGCACGCGGCAGCGACGTCTGCCTGGAGCGGGCCGATGGCGCCGACCCGTTCGAATTCGCGCGCGCCTGGCTGAAACGCCAGCAGGTCGCACCAGTTCCAGCGGAGCTGCGCTTCGGCGGCGGACTGGTCGGCTACTTCGGTTATGAAACCGTGCGCCATGTCGAGCCACGGGCCCTGCAGGGCAGCAAGCCCGACGCCCTCGGCACCCCCGACATGCTGCTGCTCGTGTCCGATGAGCTGGCGGTGGTCGACAACCTGCGCGGCATGCTCTACCTGGTCGTGTACGCCGATCCGCGCGAACCGGGCGCGTACCGCGCGGCGCGCCACCGGCTGGAGCAGTTGCGCGCGCGGCTCGCCGCGCCCCTGCCGGAGGCGATGCTTCCGGCACTCGCCGAAGAGGCCCCGCCGAGCGATCCGGGGCCGGTGACGCGCTCGTTCACCGAAGAGCAGTTCCTCGCCGCCGTGCGGCGGGCGAAGGAATATGTCTATGCGGGCGACTGCATGCAGGTCCAGATTTCGCAGCGCAGCTCGCGCCCGTTTGCGGCGCCACCCCTCGAGCTGTACCGCGCCCTGCGAGGGCTGAATCCTTCGCCCTATATGTTCTATTTCGATTTCGGCGACCACCACGTGATCGGCGCCTCGCCCGAGATCATGGTGCGCCTGGCCGGCGAAACGATCACGCTGCGCCCGATCGCGGGCACCCGGCCGCGTGGCGCGACCCCCGAGGACGACGCGCGCATCGCCGATGAGCTGCTGGCCGATCCCAAGGAGCGCGCC
>SCUF01000282.1 GCA_004298325.1 Betaproteobacteria bacterium
AGCGGTACAGCCAGGGATAGCGCTGCCGGCGATTCGCCTCGAAGGCGCGGATCGCATCGGCGTGGCGCAGCGTCAGGCCGATCTCGTCGAGCCCGTTCAGCAGGCAGTACTTGCGGAACGCATCGACTTCGAAGCGCATCACCCGGTCGCCGCTCTCGGTGGCGACGGTCTGCGCGGCGAGGTCCACCGTGAGGCGAAAACCGGGAAACGCGGCACAGTCGTGGAACAGCGCGTCGACCTCGGTTTCGCTCAGCACCACCGGCAGCAGGCCGTTCTTGAAGCAGTTGTTGAAGAAAATGTCGGCGAACGACGGCGCGATGACGCAGCGGAAACCGGCGTCGAGCAGCGCCCAGGGCGCGTGTTCGCGCGAGGACCCGCAGCCGAAATTCTTGCGCGCGATGAGGATGCTCGCGCCCTGGAAACGCGCGTGGTTCAGCACGAAGCCCGGATTCGGCGCGCGCCGGGCCGGATCCATGCCGGGCTCGCCGGGATCGAGATAGCGCCAGGCGTCGAACAGGTTCGGGCCGAATCCCGAGCGGTGGATCGACTTCAGGAACTGCTTCGGAATGATCTGGTCGGTATCCACGTTGGCGCGGTCCAGCGGCGCCACGAGGCCGTTCAGCAGCGTGAACTTATCCATGCGCTACCGCCATTGCCGGACGTCGACGAAATGCCCGGCGACCGCCGCCGCCGCCGCCATCGCCGGCGAGACTAGGTGCGTGCGCCCGCCGTTGCCCTGCCGGCCCTCGAAATTGCGGTTCGAGGTCGAGGCACAGCGTTCGCCCGGCTCGAGCCGGTCGGCGTTCATCGCCAGGCACATCGAGCATCCGGGCTCGCGCCATTCGAAGCCCGCCTCGCGGAACGTCCGGTCGAGTCCCTCGCGCTCGGCCTGCGCCTTCACCAGTCCAGACCCTGGCACCACCATGGCCAGCCGGATGCTGGCGGCGACCCGACGGCCCTTCACCACGGCCGCAGCCATGCGCAGGTCTTCGATGCGCGAATTGGTGCAGGAACCGATGAAGATCTTGTCGAGGCGGATATCGCTGATGCGCGTGCGCGGCTCGAGGCCCATGTACTGCAGGGCGCGTTCCATGCCTTCGCGCTTCTGAGCGTCCTTCTCCTTCTCCGGATCGGGCACCACGCCGTCGACGGCAACGACCATTTCGGGCGACGTGCCCCAGGTGACCTGCGGCGCGATCTCTTCGGCGCGCAGCAACACCTCCCGATCGAACTTCGCGTCGGCGTCGCTCCTGAGGGTCCTCCAGTAGGCGGCCGCCGCCTCCCAGTCCGGTTCGGCCGGCGCGAACGGCCGTCCCTTCACGTAGGCGATCGTCGCCTCGTCGACCGCGACCATGCCGGCGCGCGCGCCCGCCTCGATCGCCATGTTGCACACCGTCATGCGGCCTTCCATCGAGAGCGCGCGGAGCGCGCTGCCGGCGAACTCGACGGCATGACCGGTGCCGCCCGCGGTGCCGATGCGGCCGATGATCGCCAGCACCACGTCCTTGGCGCCCACCCCGCGCGTCAGCGCCCCCTCGACCGCGACACGCATGTTCTTCATCTTCTTGGTCACCAGACACTGCGTTGCGAGGACGTGCTCGACTTCCGAGGTGCCGATGCCGTGCGCGAGGCAGCCGAACGCGCCGTGCGTGCTGGTGTGCGAGTCGCCGCACACCACCGTCATCCCGGGCAGCGTCGCACCCTGCTCCGGGCCGATCACGTGCACGATGCCCTGGCGCCGGTCGAGAAACGGAAAATACGCCTTGGCGCCGTACTCGCGGATGTTCGCATCGAGCGTTTCGATCTGGGTGCGGGAGGTGCGGTCGGTGATTCCGGCGAGGCCGTGCTCCCAACCGGTGGTGGGCGTGTTGTGATCCGCAGTCGCGACCACCGAATCCATGCGCCAGGGTTTGCGCCCCGCGAGCTTCAGCCCCTCGAACGCCTGCGGACTGGTCACCTCGTGCACGAGATGACGGTCGATGTAGAGCAGCGCCGTGCCGTCGTCTTCGACGTGCACCACGTGATCGTTCCAGAGCTTGTCGTAAAGGGTTTGGCCGGACATGGTCGCGTGCGGCCGATTTTATCGCAGCGGCATGCTACAAACGCACCTTCCAGGCGACGAGCAGCGCGCCGGCAACGCCGCAGGCGCCGCTCAGGCCGAACGTCGCCGCAGGCCCGAGCGCGCTCCAGCTCCAGCCCGCGAGCAACATGCCGGCGGCGCCGCCCAGCCCGTATGACAGGCTGGCATACAGCGCCTGGCCGCGCACCGCAAGCGCGCCGCTGAACAGTCGATGCACCGCTGCCACCGCAGCGGAATGATACGCGCCGAAGGTCAGCGCGTGCAGCAGCTGCGCCGCGGCCAGCAGCGCGAGCGAGCCTACGCCCCAGCCGATGGTGACGAAGCGCACCGCCGCCGCAATGAAACTCGCCAGCAGCAGCGCGCGCAGCGAGTAACGCCGGAACAGGATGGGGAGCGCGAGAAACAGCACGATCTCGGCGACCACGCCGAGCGTCCACAACAGCCCCACGACCGCCTTCGAATAGCCGGCATCGACCAGATAGATGGAATAGAAGACGTACAGCGCACCGTGCGCCACGCTCATGCAGAAGCAGGCCGCGAACAGCGCCGCGACGCGCGGCTCGCGCAGCACCCGCTGCAGGCCGGGCGCGCCCCGCTCGGCCGCTGCGACGCGCGCTCGCGGAAGTGCCAGCGCGCTCAATGCCGCGAGCAGCATCCATGCCGCGATGATCGGCACGAGCACGCTGACCGGCTGCCGGTCGAGCAGGCTGCCGACCGCGAGTACGCTGACGATGAATCCCACCGAGCCCCACACGCGCACCGGACCGTAGCGCTCGATGCGCGCGCCCAGCACGCCCAGCGTCGTTGCCTCGACCAGCGGCAGGATGCCGGAGGTGAATAGCGCGGTGAGGGCGACGACCGCGAATACCGCCCGCAGGCTTTCGGCCCGCAGCAGCAACGCCAGGCACAGCGCAGCGCACAGCGACGACAGCGCGACCAGTCCCCGGCGCCCGCCGGGAATGCGCGCACCCCAGACGTCCGCCAGCCAGCCCCACGCGCCCGGCGCCACGATGCGCACCAACTGCGCCGCGGCGAGCACCGCGGCGATCTCGGCGGGTGCATAGCCGCGCGCCTCGAGCCACAGCGAAAAATAAGCCACGAACGCGCCCAGATGACAGAAGTATGCGAAGTAAAAGGCGGCCAGGCGGACCATCGGACTCATCTGCGGCGGATGTTATACGGGCGCCGGCATCGGCCGTGCTATAAACGCGCGCCATGCTGCAGCCCGCAACGCCGCGCGCCGTGTATTACGCGCTGTTCACCGCTTCGGGATTCGCCGGCCTCATTTACGAATCCATCTGGACGCATTACCTGAAGCTGTTTCTCGGCCACGCCGCGTACGCGCAGTCGCTGGTGCTGGTGGTGTTCATGGGCGGGCTCGCCGCGGGCAGCGCGTGGCTCGGCCACCGGTCCGCGCGGCTGCGCAACCCGCTCGCCGTGTACGCGCTGGTGGAAGCCGTGATCGGGCTGCTGGCGCTCGTGTTTCACGAGCTGTTCGTCGCCGTGACCGACTGGTCTTACGCGAGCCTGCTGCCGGCGCTCGATTCGGACTCGGCGGCGCTGGGGGCAAAGCTCGTGCTCGCCTGCCTGCTGATCCTGCCGCAGTCGGTGCTGCTCGGCATGACCTTCCCGTTGATGAGCGCGGGGCTGGCGCGGGCGCATCCGGCGAGCACCGGGGAATCGGTGGCGATGCTGTACTTTAGCAACAGCCTCGGCGCAGCCGCGGGTGTGCTCGCGAGCGGCTTCGTCCTGATTGCCTGGGCAGGCCTGCCGGGTACGCTGCGCACCGCGGGGACGATCAATCTGCTGCTGGCCGTGATCGTCGCCCGGCTTGCGCGTCCGCTGCGCGACGCGCCGCTCGCCGCCCGCGCTGGGCAGGATGCCGGCGCCGTGCGCCTGCTGCTCATGGTCGCCTGCCTCACGGGACTCGCATCCTTCGTCTACGAGATCAGCTGGATCCGGATGCTGTCGCTCGTGCTCGGCGCGTCGACGCACTCGTTCGAGCTGATGCTGTCGGTGTTCATCCTGGGACTTGCGCTCGGCGGTTACGCGGTGCGGCGGCGCGTCGATGCGGCGCGCAGTCCGGAACGCCTGCTGGGCGCGGTGCAGGTGGTGATGGGGCTCGCCGCGCTTGCCACGCTGCCGGTGTACGACCGCAGCTTTGGTCTCATGGAGTGGCTGATGCGGGGCCTGGCGCGCACCGACGCCGGCTACCTGCTGTTCAATCTGTCGGGCCAGGCCGTGGCGGCGCTCGTCATGCTGCCGGCGACGTTCTGCGCAGGCATGACGCTGCCGCTGATCACCGGAGCGCTGCTGCGGCGCGGCGCCGGCGAGGCGGCGATCGGCCGGGTTTATGCCGCCAACACCCTCGGCGCGATCGCCGGCGTGCTGCTCGCGGTGCACGTCGGGCTGCCCGCAGGCGGACTGAAGGGCACGCTCATGGCGGGCGCGCTCGTCGACGCGGCGCTCGGCCTGGTCCTGTTGCAGCGCTTCGGTGCCGCCCGGCGCAGCGTGACGCTGGCAGGCACGGCCTGCGCGGCGCTGTTCATCGCGCTCGCGCTCGGCTTCGAGCTGGACGCCAACAAGATGACCGCGGGCGTGTTCCGCTACGGCGAACTTTCCGCGTCGCGCGACGCCGAGATCCTGTTCCAGAAGGACGGCAAGACCGCGACCGTGCACCTGGTGCGCTACCCCGAGGCGACGAGTATCCGCACCAACGGCAAATCGGATGGCGCCATCAACCTCGATCCGGACGGTGTGCGTGGCAGCGACGAGATCACCATGGTGCTCACCGGCGCACTGCCGCTCGCGCTCATGCCGGGCGCACGCAGTGCCGCGGTCATCGGCATCGGCACCGGCCTCACCACGCACACGCTGCTGCAGAGCTTCGGCCTCGAGCGCGTGGAAACCGTGGAGATCGAAGCCGCGATGGCCCAGGCCGCGCGCGGCTTCGGGCCGCGCAACAGCGCCGCATTCGCCGATCCGCGCGGCACGATCCTGATCGACGACGCCAAGACCTACTTTTCGACGCGCAACCGCCGCTACGACATCATCATCTCGGAGCCATCGAATCCCTGGGTCAGCGGCGTCTCGAGCCTGTTCACGCGCGAGTTCTACCAGCGCATCCGCACTCACCTCGCGCCCGGCGGACTGCTGGTGCAGTGGTTCCAGCTCTACGAGATCGACGCCGCCCTGCTGGCGTCGGTGATGCGCGCGCTCGGCGAGGCGTTCCCGCATTACGCGGTATTTGCCCCCAGCGACCACGACCTGCTCATCGTGGCGGGGGCGGCACCGCTGCCCCTGCCGCCGCAGGCGCGCGTCTTCGAGGAGCCCGGGCTGGCGCGCGAGCTGTTCGGCGTGCACGTGGTCAGCATCGGCGACCTCGACGCGCGCTATCTCGGCAATCGCGCCACGCTCGAGCCGCTGTTCGCCAGCTACGACGTGCCGGCCAACTCCGATTTCTACCCGCTGCTCGACCTGCACGCGGCGCGTCACCGCTTTCTCGAACGCAGCGCCGCCGACGTCGTGGGCATGCTGAACGCCGGCGTGCCGGTGCTGGAGCTGATCGAGCCCGCGCGCGCGCGCCGTCCGGTGAACCCGCTGCACAGGGGCGCGCAGAGCTTCGATCGCATCGAGAACACTCGCCTGGCGCGCTATGCACGCGATGTCCTGCTGGGCGCGCGCATGCCCGAGCCGCGCAACGTGCCACCGTCGCTGCAGAAGGATCTCGAGCTGGTGAAGCTGCGGCTGCTCGAGTGCCATGCGCCGCGGGATTTCGACGTCTGGCTGAACGCCATGCTGCATGTCGCGAAAGCGGTCAATCCCTATCTCGCCGCCGGCGAGGCGGGGGAGATCTGGCAGCGCATCGCGGCTGCGCCCTGCTACCGGGAACTGCACGAGTTCCAGCGCCGCTGGATCGCGCTCGCCCAGGCCGTGGCGCTGCGCGATGCGGTGCGCATGGCCGCGCTCGCCGCCGAGTTGCTGGCGACGCAAACCGAGTTGCACAGCGAAAACCGCGAGTTTCTGCTGCTCGCGGGCATGAGCGGCTACCTCGCCGCGCGCGCGCCGCAGCAGGCGCTCGCGCTGTGGCAGGCGCAGGCGGACAAGCTGCCGCGCGCGCGCGGCAAACCGCTGCTGCGGCTGCTGCGCTGCCACGCCGAGCCCGGCGGCGGCGCGAATTGCGCGGGCGCCTTTGCCGCTTACGGCGGCGTCTGAGCCTTCGCCGCCGCGAAGCGGATCGATTCGAGCACGGCGCTCACCAGGGTGTCGCGGTCGCGCCCGCGCAGCGCCGCCGCCGCGATGCGCTCGTCGAGCAGCAGCTGCGACAGGCCGTGCACCAGCGCCCAGGCAGCCAGCGAGGCGTCACGCCCGGCGGGCCCGGGAAGCTGCGGCGCCAGTGCCTGCACCAGGCGCTCGAACACCCGGGTTGCGTTTTCGCGCAGCGCGGCATGCCGGGCGCTCGGCACGGCACTGCCGAACATGAGCCGGAAGCGCTGCGGCCGCCGCAGCGCGAAGCGCACGTAGGCCGCGCCCATGGCGCGCAGTCCGCCGCTGGCAGCCGCTTCCTGCATGGCGCTGCCGAGCGCCGCGAAACCTTGCGCTGCGAGCGCCGCGAGGAGGCTGTCGCGGTCCGGGAAATGGCGGTAAGGGGCATTGTGCGACACCCCTATGCCGCCCGCCGCCTGGCGCAGGCTCAGCCGCGCAAGCCCCCGCTTCTCCAGCATCCTGCCGGCGGCGCGCAGCAGCGCGGCCTGCAGATCGCCATGGTGGTAGGCGCGTTGCCGCGGCCTTGATGTTGCCATTGTCTACATTCGATGCCGACGATATGTAGTCGCCGTCAACATAGCACGCGCCGCAGGGCCGGTCAAACGAGCTGTGCCCGGGTCGCGCGGGCTCGAGGCGGGGCGCACGCGCGCGCCGCGATCCGGTGTCGTGCGGCTGGCTCGCCTACTTGCGAGCGTTGCGCGGCGCGTAGGGATTGCGCCCGGTGCGGAATTCGATCGCGAGCGGCGTGCCGATCAGGTTGAAGGTGCGGCGAAACACGCCTTCAAGATAGCGCCGGTAACCTTCGCCGACGTGGTCGAGCGAGTTGCCGTGGATGATGATGCGCGGCGGGTTCTGCCCGCCCTGATGCGCGTAGCGCAGCTTCGGCCGCGAATAGCCCTTGCGCGGCGGCGCCTGCCGCGCGACCGCCGCGATCAGCGTGCGCGTCAGGCGCGGCGTCGACAGCTTCGCCATAGCGGCCGCGTAGGCCGCGTCCACCGAGCGCATCACGGCACCCAGCCCCTGCCCGTCGCGTGCCGAGATGAAGTGCAGTTCGGCAAAGCCGAGAAAGCCGAGCTTCCAGGCGAGTTCCGACTTCATGCGGGCGCGCGTGTCGCTGTCGGCCGCGTCCCACTTGTTGACCGCGATCACCACCGCGCGCTGGCGTTCGAGGATGAATCCGGCGACGTGCGCGTCCTGCTCGCTCACGCCGTCGAGCGCGTCGAGCACCAGCAGCGCGACGTTCGCCGCCTCGATCGCCTGCAGGGTCTTGACGATCGAGAAGCGCTCGACGTCCTCGCCGGCCTTGCCGCGCTTGCGCAGCCCGGCGGTGTCGATCAGCGTATAGCGCCGGCCGGCGCGCTCGAACGGCACCTCGATCGGATCGCGCGTGGTGCCGGGCTCGCCAAAGGCGATCACGCGCTCCTCGCCGACCAGCGCGTTGACCAGCGTCGACTTGCCGACATTCGGCCGGCCGACGACGGCGACGCGCGGGTGATCGTCCTGCTCCGGCGCCTCGGCCTCGGCGCCGGCCGGAAAGCTGGCCAGCACCGCCTGCATGAGTTCCGCCACGCCTTCGCCGTGTGCCGCCGAAATCGCCGAGGGGTCGCCCAGCCCCAGCTCGTGAAACTCGCCGGTCGCGGTCTCGCGCGCCATGCCTTCGCTCTTGTTGACGGCGATCCAGACCGGTTTTTGCAGGCGGCGCAGCCGCTCGGCGATGACGCGGTCCGCCGCGGCGAGACCGCTGCGCGCATCGGTCATCAGGATCACGCCATCGGCCTCGGCGATGGCCTGCTCGCTCTGGCGCGCCATCTCGGCGTAGATGCCCGCCTTTGCCGCCGGCTCGAGGCCGCCGGTGTCGATGACGAAATAAGGGCGGCCGCCGAGGCGCCCGTCGCCGTAGTGGCGATCGCGCGTCACGCCCGGCACGTCGACCACGATGGCGTCACGGCTGCGCGTGAGCCGGTTGAACAGCGTCGACTTGCCGACGTTCGGCCGCCCGACCAGGGCGATGACCGGCTTCACCTGCAGCGCCGCGCGCGGGGTTTCACTTCAGACTGATGGCGAACAGCCCGCCGTTGCGCGTCTGCACCAGCACGCCGCCCGGGATCGAGAGCGGCGCCGCGCGCACCGGGCTGCCGTCGGTCGCGATGCGTGCCATGAACGCGCCCGTGTCGCGCGCGAGGAAGTGCACGTAGCCCTCGAGATCGCCCACGGCGATCTCGTTGTCCGCGGGCAGCGGCAGCGTCAGCTGGCGGTGCGCGAGGCGGTCCTGCTTCCAGACGCTGCGCCCGTTGCTGCGATCGAAGGCCTGCACCGCCCCACGGTCGTCGCTGACGAACGCATAGCGCGCATCGACCGCAACGCCGCTGAGCGTCGAGACGTCGCGCGTCCACTGCTGGGTGCCGCTCTGCCACTCGTAGCAGGCGACGCGCCCCTGGTAGGCGGCCACGCACACTTCGCGCCGCAGTGCCGCCGGGTTGCCGACCACGTCGGTGACGCGCTCGATCTCGGTCGCACCCTTGGGCAGAGCGACCGTCACTTCCCAGCGCAAGCCGCCGCTCGCAAGCGCCAGCGCCACCAGCCGGCCGGCGGAGAAGCCGACGAACGCCAGGCCCTCGTGCAGGGTGACGCCCGCGGGCGTGCGCACCGCGAGCGGCGCCGCGGCGCGCTGGTAGACCCAGCGCCGCTTGCCGTCGCCGGCGCCGAACGCGAAGACGCGGCTGTCGGCGCTGCGCACGACCACCAGGCCCTCGCCCACGGCCGGCTGCGCCAGCACCTCGCTCGAGACGCGCGTGCGCCAGCGCGCCGCGCCGGTCTGCGCATCGAGCGCGATCACTTCGCCCTCTTCGCTCGCCACCGCAACCACGCGGCCATCGCTGCCGGCGCCGGCCGACAGGCGCGTGCCGGCCGATACGCGCCAGCGCAATTGCCCGGTCGCGGCGTCGATGCGCACCACGCTGCCGTCGCGCGCCGCCGCGTAGACGCTGTCGCCCGCCAGCGCCGGCGTAAAGACGAAGCTGTCGGCCGCGCCGACGCTCGCTGACCAGAGCACGCGCACGCTCCGCGTCGCGCTGATGGCGGGCAGCGCCGCGGGCTTGACGCCGGCGGGCGACGATCCGAACCAGTCGAGGGGGTTCCAGCTCGGCGCGCTGGAGCAGCCCGCAAGCAGCGTGGCGGCGAGCGCACCGGCGAGCAGCCGCAGCACCTTCAGCCTCCCAGCGCGTCGAGCCGAAGCTGCACGCCGGCGCGCAGCGTCTCGCTCTTCGGGTCAGATCTTTCGAGCGCCTCGCGGTAGGCCTGCTTCGCTTCCGCGACCGCGCCCTTGGCCAGCAGCACGTCGCCGCGCGCGGCGGCGAACTGCGCGGCGTAGGCATCGGCGTGCTTCGCGGCGAGCAGCTGGAGCGCCTCGTCGTGGGCCTTTTCGTCGAGCAGCAGCGCCGCCAGGCGCAGGCGCGCGATGTCGCGCAAATCCTCCGACCCGGAGCGCTCGATCACCCACTGCAGCTGGGCCTTGGCGTTCTTCACATCGCCGCCGTCGGCCAGGACGCGCGCCGTGGTGAGCGCGCCCATGGACGCATACAGCGTGCGCGGGAAATTCTCGGCGAGCGCGCCGGCGGCGTCGCGCACCGCCTTGGCATCGCCGCTGCGCGCGCCCTTGGCGAGCGTTTCGTAGAGGGCGCTCGCCTGCCAAGCCTGGTGGCGCTGATACCAGTGCCAGCCCTGCCAGCCGGCGATGCCCAGCGCGACGGCCGCGATCAGGCCGAGCACGAGATTGCCGTTGTCGTGCCACCACGCCCTGAGCGTGGCGAGCTGTTCCTGCTCTTCGAGATCGAGATTTTGCGTTGCCATGTTCAGTGGGCCTTGATCAGTTCCGGAAAACGTTGCGCCAGCGTCGCGTGCGGCTCGCGCCATTGCGGCCGGCCGTCGCGCAGCGGCTTGACCGTGACCGCTGCTGCGCGCAGCTCGTCCTCGCCGAGGATCAGAGCCAGGCGCGCGCCGCTCGCATCGGCTTTCTTCATCTGCGACTTGAAGCTGCCACCGCCGGCGTGCTGCACCACGGCGAAGCCCGCGGCGCGCAGCGCGTCGCTGAGCGCGAAGGCGGGCTCGAGCGTGCCTTCGCCCTGGTGCACGATGTAGGCATCCGGCAGCCGGGGCGCGGGCGCGCGACCCGAGTCCGCAAGCAGCCCGATCAGCCGCTCGCAGCCGAGCGCGAAACCGATCGCCGGCGCGGGTTTTCCCCCGATCAGCGCGAACAGCCCGTCGTAGCGGCCGCCGCCGCACACCGTGCCCTGCGCCCCCAGTCGGTCGGCGATCCACTCGAACACGGTGAGGTTGTAGTAGTCCAGGCCGCGCACCAGCTTCGGATTGACGGCATAGCCGACGCCCGCCGCGGCGAGCAGCTGCTGCAGTCCTTCGAAATGCACGAGCGACGCCTCGCCGAGATACTGCATCATGTCCGGCGCACCCGCCACCACGGCCTGCACCGCCGGGTTCTTCGAATCGAGCACGCGCAGCGGGTTGGTGTGCAGCCGGCGCCTGGCGTCGGCGTCAAGCTGTGCGTGATGCGCTTCGAGATGCCGGATCAGGTCGGCGCGGTAGCGTGCCCGCTCGTCCGGCGAGCCGATCGTGTTCAGTTCGAGCCGGATGCCCTCCAGGCCGAGTTCCCGCCAGAGCCGGGCGCACAGGATGATCAGCTCGGCGTCGACGTCGGGACCCGGATAGCCCAGAGCCTCGGCGCCGTATTGGTGGAACTGCCGGTAGCGGCCCTTCTGCGGCCGCTCGTGGCGATACATCGGTCCCGCGTACCACAGCCGCTTCGGGCCGTCGTAGAGCAGGTTGTGTTCGATCGCCGCCCGCACGCAGGAGGCGGTGCCTTCCGGCCGCAGCGTCAGATCCTCGCCGTTGAGTTCGTCACGCCAGGAATACATCTCCTTCTCGACGATGTCGGTTGCTTCGCCGATGGCGCGCCGGAACAGCGCCGTGTGCTCTACCAGCGGCATGCGGATATTGCGGTAGCCCCAGCGCTCGAACAGGTCCTCCACCTTGCGCTCGAACGCGAGCCATCGCGCTGCCTCCTCCGGCAGCACGTCGTTCATGCCGCGGATCGCCTGCAGCGCCGCCTTCAAGACACGGCCTTGACGGGAATGGGGCGCGCGGGCCGGTGCCGTGCCGCGCCCGGTGCGTAGTTGCGGCGCACGTAGGCCTCGACCAGCTCCTGGAACGACTCGGCGATGCGCTCGCCCTTCAGCGTCACGGTCTTCTCGCCGTCGACATAGACCGGTGCCACCGGAAACTCGTTCGTGCCCGGCAGGCTGATGCCGATGTCGGCATGCCTGGATTCGCCCGGGCCGTTGACCACGCAGCCCATCACGGCGACGCGCATCTCCTCGACACCCGGATAGTGCTCGCGCCAGTACGGCATCTGCGCGCGCAGGTAAGCCTGGATGCGCTCGGCCAGTTCCTGGAAATAGGTGCTGGTGGTGCGGCCGCAGCCCGGGCAGGCCGTGACCAGCGGCGTGAACGAGCGCAGGCCCATGGTCTGCAGCAGTTCCTGCGCAACGAGCACCTCTCGCGTGCGCTCGCCGCCCGGCTCGGGCGTGAGCGAGACGCGGATCGTGTCGCCGATCCCCTCCTGCAGCAGCACCGCCATCGCGGCGCTGGAGGCGACGATGCCCTTCGAGCCCATGCCCGCCTCGGTCAGTCCCAGGTGCAGCGCGTAGTCGCAGCGGCGCGCAAGTTCGCGGTACACGGCGATCAGGTCCTGCACCGCACTCACCTTGCACGAGATGACGATGCGCTCGGCCGCGAGCCCCAGCGCCTGCGCCTGCGCCGCCGATTCGAGCGCCGAGGCGATCAGCGCCTCGCGCATCACCTCGCCGGCCTCGAGCGGCGCACTGCGCCGCGCATTCTGGTCCATCTTGCGCGCGAGCAGCTCGGGATCGAGCGATCCCCAGTTGACGCCGATGCGTACGGCTGCGCCGTGGCGCAGTGCGGCCTCGATCATCGCCGCAAACTGTTCGTCGCGCCTGGCGCCTCTGCCGACGTTGCCGGGGTTGATGCGGTACTTGGCGAGCGCGCGCGCGCAATCCGGATACGCCTTGAGGAGCCGGTGGCCGTTGAAGTGAAAATCGCCCACCAGCGGCACCTCGCAGCCGAGCGCTTCGAGGCGTTCCCGGATGCGCGCCACCTGCGCCGCCGCTTCCGGGCTGTTCACGGTAATGCGTACCAGTTCCGAGCCCGCGCGCGCGAGCGCCATCACCTGGCGCACCGTGGCCTCGGCATCGGCCGTATCGGTGTTGGTCATCGACTGCACCACGATCGGCGCGCCACCACCGATCGCCACCGTGCCGACGCGCACTTGCCGCGAGGCCCTGCGCTGCGCGGGCGTCATTCGAGCGTCAGGCGCGCGACGTCGCGCTGGGCGTGCTGCGCCAGGTCGATCGAGCGCTCACCGTAGCGGAGCTGCACGTGCTGCGCATTGCCGATCACGAGCCGGAACGGTGGCGCTCCCTCGACGACACGCGTCGTTCCGGCGGCGTTGAGCTGCGAAGTGAGGACCCTGCCATCGCGGCCGCGCACTTCCACCCACGCCTTCTGGTCGAAGTGCAGCGTGAGGCGCCGCGCGTCCGCGGCCGCGGCCGCCGGGGCCGGCGCCGGCGGTGGCGAATCAGCGTCGCTCGCCGCCGCGGGCGTCGCCGGCGCCGACGGCACGACCGCTTGTGGCGTGCCCACGGCGGCCAGCGGCACGCGTTCCACCGCCGGCGCAGGCCCGGGCGTCATGGCCTCGGCCGGAGCCCGTCCCGCAGGCACAAAACTCAGTTTCGATTCGCCCGACGGGCCGCCCGGCCAGCCGAGCACCACGACGAACACTGCGCCCAGCACGCCGAGCGACAGCAGCGCGTAGCCCAGATTGATGCGCCGCGCGCTGTTGGAGAACGGGATCGGTTTGCGAAACGGCACGGAAGCCTCGATCTCCGGCGTTGCCGCAACGGCTCCGGTCAGCTGCTGCAGCAGCGGTTCGGCATCGAGTTTCAGCAGGCGCGCATAACTGCGCACCATGCCGCGCAGAATCGTGCTTCCGGGCAATTGCGCGTAACGACCCTGCTCCAGCGCCTCGATCTGGCGCGCGCTGTACTTGAGGTGCCGCGCAACGTCGTCCACCGACAGCCCGACCGCGCAGCGCGCGCGCGACAGCCGCTCGCCCGCGCCGACTTCCCCGCCAGGGGCCGGTGCCGCCGCGCGGTTGTCGTCCGGCGCGCTAGTCATACTCGCCGCGCTGCAACAGCTGGAATTCGCGCGACCCGGGATGGCGGCGGCGCAGCTGGTTGGCCAGGCTCGTTTCGGCGACGCGCTGGCCGAGCTTGCGTTCAATGCGCAGCGCCAGCCAGAGCGACTCGGACGTGGGCTCCACCAGCTTGTTGAAACGCGCGACCAGCTTGCGCGCGTCCTCGAAGCGCGACTGCCGGTAGCGAATCTCGCCGAGCTGCAGCAGCGATGCCCGTTCGTCCGGCTCCTCCTTCAGCGCGCGCTCGAAGAAACCTTCCGCGTCCTTGACCTGCCCCTGGCGCATCGAGCAGGTGCCGGCCGCCGAGTGCGTGCGCCACGGCGTCGTGTAGAGCGGATTGCGCAGCGCAGCCAGAAAGAACTTGATCGAGTCGGCTTCGCGCCCGGTCTGGCACAGGAACCAGGCGTAATTGTGATTCAGGTCGGGATCCTGCGGCGAGAGCCGCAGGCCGTTCTGGAAGCTCTGCTCGGCCAGCTTGTTCTCGCGCAACTCCATGTACACCAGCCCGAACATACCGTGCGTCGGCGCATAGGTCGGATCGGCTGCGAGCGCAATGCGCAGCTCCTCCAGCGCCACGGCCATGTTGCGGCGGCTGAAATAAAGCGCGCCGAGCTCGGTGTGAAGCCTGGCGCGGTTGCGCGGATCGCCCGTTTCGCCCATGTTGGTTCCGGTGTCGACCTGCAGCTCGGGCAGCGGCGCGGCGCAGCCCGCGAGGATCGCTGCGAGGGCGAGGCACAGCAGGGGTCTCATGCGTTGACCTCCACGATCGGAATCGCCGCGCGCCGCGGCCGCCCCGCCGTGCGCCGCGTGCGGTCGGCGACATCGCCAGCCAGCTGGCCGCAGGCGGCGTCGATCGCCTCGCCCCGCGTCTTGCGCGTGGTCACGGTGAGGCCGGCGCGCTGCAGCACCTCGGCGAAACTGCGGATGCGCTCGGCGCTCGAGCGCTGGAAGCCGGAGCCGGGAAACGGGTTGAACGGAATCAGGTTGAACTTGCAGCGCACCCGCGCCGCGACTCGCAGCAGCGCGCGTGCGTCCGCCGGCGAATCGTTCACGCCGTCGAGCATCACGTACTCGAAGGTGATGAAGTCGCGCGGCGCGCGCTCCAGGTAGCGCCGGCACGCGGCGAGCAGCTCGCGAACCGGGTATTTGCGGTTGACCGGCACCAGACGGTCGCGCAGCGCATCATCCGCCGCATGCAGCGACACCGCGAGCGCGACCGGACATTCGCGGGCCAGCCGGTCCATTTCCGGCACCACACCCGAAGTCGACACGGTCACGCGCCGCCGCGACAGGCCGTAGGCGTCGTCGTCGAGCATCAGGCGCAGCGCAGGCAGCACGGCATCGAGATTGAGCAGGGGCTCGCCCATGCCCATCAGGACGACGTTGGTGATCGGCCGCACCGCGCCCTGCCGGCGGCCGAGCGCGCGGTCCGCCATCCAGAGCTGGCCGATGATCTCGGCGGTGGACAGGTTGCGATTGAAGCCCTGCTTGCCCGTGGAGCAGAAGGCGCAGTCCAGCACGCAGCCGGCCTGGCTCGACACGCACAGCGTGCCGCGCCCGGTCTCCGGGATGAATACCGCCTCGACCGCGTTGGCGCCGTCGACCTGGATGAGCCACTTGCGCGTAGCATCGGCCGCGATGCTGTCGCCGACCACCGGCGGCACGCGGATCTCGGCGCTTTGCGCGAGTCGCGCGCGCAAGCTCTTCGCGATGTCGGTCATGGCGTCGAAGTCGGCCGCGCCGCGCTGATGGATCCAGTGCAGCACCTGGCGCGAACGAAACGGCTTCTCGCCGATCGAGGCGAACAGCCGCTCCAGTCCGGCGCGGTCGAAATCGAGCAGGTTGACCTTCATCGTCGCGGGCTCAGCGCGAAAAGACTTCGCAGGCGGGAAAGAAATAGGCGATTTCGGTGCGCGCCGTTTCCGGCGCATCGGAGCCGTGCACCGCATTGGCATCGATCGAACTCGCAAACTCGGCGCGAATCGTGCCCGGGGCCGCCTGCTTCGGATCGGTCGCGCCCATCAGGTCGCGGTTCTTCGCGATGGCGTTGTCGCCTTCCAGCACCTGCACCAGCACCGGACCCGAAGTCATGAATTCGACCAGGTCCTTGAAGAACGGGCGCTCGCGGTGCACCGCATAAAACCCTTCCGCTTCGGCGCGC
>SCUF01000283.1 GCA_004298325.1 Betaproteobacteria bacterium
GCCGTCCGCTTCCAGCGGCTCGATCAGCGCGAGCATCCCGCCCACGTCCTCGATGCGCGCCGGGCGCAGCTGTTCCAGCGGGTCGGCGGTGATCATGGTGCCGACGCCCGAGTGGGTGAAGAGTTCCAGCAGCGTGCCGCCATCGGCGCGCCGCTGCACCAGGTGCACGCGGCCGATGCCGCCGCCAAGCGCGCGCAGCGCGCTCGCGAGCACCCGCCGCGCGTGGGGCGGCTGCCCGGGCTGCTTCAGCAGCGCCTCGGCGCTGCGGGCGGTCAGTTCGTGCAGCGGGCCGCCCTTGCGATCGGTGGGCAGCCGGTCGGTAAGCAGCAGCAGCTTGTCCGCCTTCAGCGCCAGCGCCACGCCTTCGGCAACGTCCTCCCAGGAGAGGTTGAAGACCTCGCCGGTGGGCGAGTAGCCGATGTGAGGCACCAGCACGACCTCGCCCGCCTCGAGATGGCGCGCGATCGCGGCGCCGTCGACCTTGCGGACCTCGCCCGTGAACTGGTAGTCGATGCCCTGCAGCACGCCGATCGGGCGCGCGGTGATGTAGTTGCCGGAGGCGACGCGGATGCGCGCGCCGGCCATCGGCGAATTGGGCAGGCCCTGCGAAAGCAGCGCCTCGATCTCGACGCGCACCGCGCCTGCGGCGTGCTTGACGGCGGTGAGCGAGGCGGTGTCCGTGATGCGCAGCCCGCGGGCGTAGCGCGAGCGCTGGCCCTTGGCGCGCAGTTCGGTCTCGATCTGCGGCCGCGCGCCATGCACCAGCACGAGCCGGATGCCGAGCGCCGCGAGCAGATTGAGGTCGTGCACGAACGAGGTCAGGCGCAAGCGTTCCGCGATCAATTCGCCGCCGAAGCCGATCACGAACGTGCGGCCGCGAAAGGCGTGCACATACGGCGCGGCCTGGCGGAACCAGCGCACGAAGGCTTCCGGATGCGACAGCGTGACCATTTTGCGTCCTGTTGTTGGCGGCGATTCTAAGGCAGCATCGCAGTGCGTCAATTCGGGCGCGCCGAGCGCGTTCAGAAATCGCCCCGCAACGCGTTGAGCGCTGCAAGCGCCGCGGGCGCCGCCGTTTCGGTGCGCAGGATCCTCGGCCCGAGGCTCACGGGTCTGAACCCGGCAGCCACGAGTGAGCGTTCCTCGGCTTCGCTGAAACCCGCCTCCGGGCCCACCGCCAGCACGATTGCCGCCGCGCCTTCGCCGAGCGCCGGCTTCAGGCCTGTGCCGGCGTCTGGCGCGAGCACCAGTTTCAGCGCTTCGGCCGGAGCGACGTAGCGCGCGAGCGGCAGCAGCGGCCGAATTTCGGGCACGCGGTTGCGGCCGCACTGCTCGCAGGCAGCGATCGCGACGCGCCGCCAGTGCTCGCAGCGCGCGGCGGCCCGCTCGCCGGCGAGCCGCACGACGGATTTCTCGGCCACCACCGGCTGGATCGCGTGCACGCCGAGTTCCACTGATTTCTGCACCGTCAGGTCCATGCGCTCGCCGGACGAAAGCCCCTGCACCAGTGTCACGGCGAGCGGCGACTCGCGCTCGGTCGGGGAAAACGCCTCGATCCGGACCACCACCCCGGTCTTGCCGGTGCTTTCGATCTGCGCCGCGTACTCGCCGCCGCGGCCGTTGAACAGGACCACCGGCGCCCCCACCTCGAGACGCAGTACGCGCACGGCGTGGTGCGCGGCCGCTTCCGGCAAGGCCAGCTGCGAGCCGGCGGCGAGGGCCGCATCGACGTGGAGCCGCGGCATGAGATAGCGGTGGCGCTGCATGCTAGGATTCACGCATGGTATCGACCGCAACTGCGGCGTGCAATTTCGGCTGGCG
>SCUF01000284.1 GCA_004298325.1 Betaproteobacteria bacterium
GCCCAGGGCGACGCGCCGGATGGCGCGCTGGATCACGCGCACGAACACCACGTCGCGCAGCTCGGCAAACAGCGTGGTCGAAAAGCGCAGCAGGCCGTAGATCGCGAGCATCGCCACCGGAACCGCCACGGCCTGGATCGCGGGGTCGAGCCGGTCGACGATCTCCTTCATCACCAGCGGCACCCCGACGTTGGCGAATTTCGCCGCGACGAGGAAGGCGAGCGCGACCAGCACGCGCCAGCGGTACTCGAGCAGGTAGGGCGCGAGGGCCCCGACCGCGCGCCATTCGGTGCCGGTCAGCGGCTGCCGGGGAGCGGATTCGTGGTGCCTGCGGGACGCCATGGGGAGGGCGGATTCTAACTGCCGCAGGCACCGCTCTTGCGATGCAGCGAACCCCTTGACGGCAAACGGCAAGCTGCCTAAGATTCAAACGATCGTTTGAATCCTGGGCAGACCGCCATGAACCTCCATCTCCGCACCCTCAAGCCGCAGCACGAAACCCGCACCCGCATCCTGGACGCCGCCGAAGAGCTATTCATGCAGCACGGCTTCGAGGGCACCTCGATGCGCCTGCTGACCTCGAAGGCGGGGGTCAACCTGGCCGCGGTCAACTACCATTTCGGCTCCAAGGACGCGCTCATCGAAGCGGTGTTCCGGCGGCGGCTGGACCCGATGAACGCCGAGCGCATCGCGGAGCTGGACCGGCTGGAGAAATCCGCCGCGGGCACCGCCCCCGCGCCGGAGCGCATCATCCGCGCGTTCCTGCGCGCCTCGCTCGCCATGATCGAGGACGCGAAAGGCGGCGGACGCAATTTCATCCGGTTGCTCGGCCGTGCCTACACCGAACCCTCGAAGCCGATCCGCGCCCTGATCGGCCAGCTCTACGGTCCCGCGATGGAGCGTTACAAGAGCGCGTTCCAGCGCGCGCTGCCGGAGCTGGCGCACGAGGAACTCATCTGGCGCATGCATTTCATGTTCGGCACGCTCGCCTACACGCTCGCGGCGACCGACACGGTGCAGCTCATCGCCGGCTGCAAGCCCGAGGACCGCTACGACGCCAAGCTGCTCGAAGAGCGCCTGACGGCGTTTCTCGAGGCCGGCCTGCGGGTGCCGGCCAAGGCGCAGTCCACGGTGAAGAAAGCGGCCTGAGCGCCGCCACGGAGGTTGCCATGCTCATCTTCGCCCTCGCCACGCTCGTCGCATTCCTCCTGCTGGCCTACCTCCAGGCGCCGCTCATCGCCTGGACGCTCGCCGCCGGCGCGCTGACCGCGTACCTGAGCGTCATCGCCGGATTCGGTGCCACCACGCTCTGGGTGCTCGGCGCGCTGTTCCTCGTCGCCGCGGCGGTCTGCAACCTCGCGCCGCTGCGCCGGCGCCTCGTCAGCGACCCGGTGCTCGCGCTGTTCCGCCGCATCCTGCCCGACATGTCGGCGACGGAGAAAGAGGCGATCGATGCCGGCAGCGTGTGGTGGGACGGGGAGCTGTTTTCGGGACGGCCGGACTGGGACAAGCTGCTCGCGACGCCCGAGCCGAAGCTCACGCCCGAAGAGCAGGCCTTCCTCGATGGACCGTGCGAGGAAATCTGCGCCCTGGTGAACGACTGGGAAGTGACGCACGAGCGCTATGACCTGCCGCCGCACGTCTGGCAATACCTGAAGGACAAGGGTTTCCTCGGCATGATCATCCCGAAGCCCTACGGCGGCCTCGGTTTTTCGGCGCTGGCGCATTCCGCGGTGATCACGAAGCTGTCGACGCGCTCGAATACGCTCGCCGTCTCGGCGATGGTGCCCAATTCGCTCGGGCCGGCGGAACTGCTGCTGCATTACGGCACGCAGGCGCAGAAGGATTACTACCTGCCGCGGCTCGCCAGGGGCCAGGAAGTGCCCTGCTTCGCGCTCACCAGCCCGGAGGCCGGCTCCGACGCCGCGTCGATTCCGGATCATGGCGTCGTGTGCCACGGCCTGTGGCAGGGCAAGGAAGTGCTCGGCATGCGCGTCACCTGGGACAAGCGCTACATCACGCTCGGGCCGGTGGCGACGCTGGTGGGACTCGCGTTCCGCCTCTACGACCCCGAACGCCTGCTCGGCGGCAAGGATGACCTCGGCATCACCTGCGCGCTGGTGCCCGCGCATACGCCCGGCGTGGAGATCGGCCGGCGGCATCTGCCGCTCAACGCCGCGTTCCAGAACGGGCCGACGCGCGGCAAGGACGTCTTCATGCCGATCGACTGGATCATCGGCGGCCCGGAGTACGCCGGCAAGGGCTGGATGATGCTGATGAACTGCCTCGCCGCGGGCCGCTCGATCTCGCTGCCGGCGTCCTCGGCGGGCGGCGCCAAGGCGCTGACGCGCTACACCGGCGCCTACGCGCGCGTGCGCAGCCAGTTCCGCACCCCGATCGGCCGGCTCGAAGGCGTGGAGGAAGCGCTCGGCCGCATCGCCGCCAACTGCTACATGATGGACGCGACCCGCATCCTCACCGCGGGCGCGCTCGACGCAGGTGAAAAGCCCTCGGTGATTTCGGCGATCGTCAAGTACCACATGACCGAGCGCATCCGCGAGATCGTCAACGATGCGATGGACATCCACGGCGGCAAGGGCATCTGCCTCGGGCCGAACAATTACGTCGGCCGCGGCTACCAGGTGATCCCGGTCGGCATCACGGTCGAAGGCGCGAACATCCTGACGCGCAGCCTCATCATCTTCGGCCAGGGCGCGATCCGCTGCCATCCCTACGTGCTGCGCGAGATGCGCGCCGCCAAGGAACTGCAGGGGGCGCAAGCCTCGCGCGAGTTCGACGACGCCTTCACGTCGCACATCGGCCACACGCTCTCGAACGGCGTGCGCGCCTTCGTGCACAGCCTCAGCGGATCGCGGCTGGTCGCGGTGCCGCGCGGCGCGGCGCCCGAGATGGCGCGTTACTACCAGCGCGTCGGGCACCTCTCGGCGGCGTTCGCGTTCCTCGCCGACATGTCGATGCTGGCGATGGGCGGTGCCCTCAAGCGCCGGGAGAAGATTTCCGCGCGCCTCGGCGACGTGCTGTCGATGATGTACCTGATCTCGGCCACGCTGAAGCGCTACGAAGACCAGGGCCGTGCGCGCGAGGACCTGCCGCTGATCCACTGGTCGGTGCGCGATGCGCTCTGGCAGGCGCAGCAGGCGATCGACGCGATTTACGCCAACTTCCCGGTGCCCGCGCTGCGCGCCCTGCTGCGCTGGATCGTGTTCCCCTTCGGTACGCCCTTCCGCCCGGCGAAGGACCGCCACAACCACCGCGCGGCGAGGCTCGCGCTCGAGCCCGGCGCGGCGCGCGACCGGCTCACTGCCGGCATCTATCTCGGCAAGGGCGAAACCGACATCACCGGCGCGCTCGAAGCGGCGTTTCTCGCCACCATCGAATGCGAGCCGGTGGAGAAGAAACTGCGCGAGGCGGTGAAGAGTGGCCGGATCGCCACGCGCCCGGGCGAGGACACTGCGGCGACGGCGCGCGCGCAGGGCGTGATCAGCGACAGCGAGCTGGCGCTGTGGCGCCGCAAGGAAGCGCTGCGCCGGCGCGTGATCCAGGTGGATGATTTCCCGCAGGACTTCGGCCGCGCCGAGGCCCTGCAGCGGCAGGCGCAGGAACAGGTGACGGCGAAAGCGGCCTGAAGAACCTCGGGGGAGGCACGATGGCAGGCATGGCCAGACCGGTATACGTGATCGACGGTGCGCGCACGCCGTTTCTCAAGGCGAAGAACCGTCCCGGGCCGTTTTCCGGCGGCGATCTCGCCACGCAGGCGGGGCGCGCGCTGCTGCTGCGGCAGAAGTTCTCGCCCACCGAGCTCGACGAAGTGATCCTCGGCTGCGCCGCGCCCTCGGTGAACGAGGTCAACGTCGGCCGCGTGGTGGCGCTGCGCATGGGTTGCGGCCAGAAGGTGCCGGGCTGGACGGTGATGCGCAACTGCGCCAGCGGCATGCAGGCGCTCGACTCGGGGATCAACAACATCCTCGCGGGGCGCTCGCACCTGGTGCTGGCGGGCGGCGTCGACGCGCTGTCGCGCGCGCCGCTGCTGTACGCCGACGCCATGGTGCTGTGGTTCGCCGGCCTGATGCAGGCGAAGAGCACCGGCCAGAAGGCGGCACAGTTCGCCCGCTTGCCGTTCAAGCAGCTGCTTTCGCCCGTGATCGGCATCATGAAGGGGCTCACCGACCCGATGGTGGGCCTGCTCATGGGGCAGACCGCGGAGAACCTCGCGCACCGCTTCGGCATCACGCGCGCGCAGATGGACGCCTTCTCGGTGCGCAGCCACCAGC
>SCUF01000285.1 GCA_004298325.1 Betaproteobacteria bacterium
CCGCTCTTTCCCGCCTGCCTGAGCCATGCCCCGCCCCATCCCCGCGTCGATCGACGCCACCCAGGAACTGCTCGCCTCGGCCGACTACGTCGCCGACCGCAGCCTCGCCACCGCGCTCTACCTGTCGCTCGCGATGCAGCGGCCGCTGTTCCTCGAGGGCGAGGCCGGCGTCGGCAAGACCGAGATCGCCAAGGTGGTCGCGCAGGCGCTCGGGCGCGAGCTGATCCGCCTGCAGTGCTACGAGGGCCTCGACATCGCGCAGGCTGCGTACGAGTGGAACTACTCGCGCCAGATGATCGAGATCCGCCTCGCCGAGGCCGCTGGCGAGAAATCGAAGCAAAAGCTCTCGCAGGACATCTTCTCGGAGAAATTTCTGGTCAAGCGGCCGCTGGCACGCGCGCTCGAGGGCGCCCGGGGCGCCGCACCGGTGCTGCTGATCGACGAGCTCGACCGCACCGACGAGCCGTTCGAGGCCTATCTGCTGGAAGTGCTGTCCGACTGGCAGATTTCGATCCCGGAGATCGGCACGCTCAAGGCGGCCGAGCCGCCGATCGTGGTCATGACCTCGAACCGCACGCGCGAGATCCACGATGCGGTGAAACGCCGCTGCTTCTACTACTGGGTGGACTATCCGGACGCGGCGCGCGAACTCGAAATCCTGCGGCGCAAGGCACCGCGCGCCTCGGCCGCGCTGTCGCGGGAAGTGGTCGCCTTCGTGCAGCGGCTGCGCAGCGTCGACCTGTTCAAGCTGCCGGGCGTGGCGGAAACCATCGACTGGGCCAATTGCCTGGTGGCGCTCGATCGCATCGCGCTCGATCCCGAAACGGTGAACAACACGCTCGGCGTGCTGCTCAAGTACCAGGACGACATCGAGCGCATCGCCGGCGAGGAGGCCGGCCGACTCCTCGGCGAGGCGAAGGCCGCCGCGACGGCGTAGATGTTCCCACGGCTCGATCTGACCGCATCGCGCGGCCGGCTGGCGGAAAACGTCATGCATTTCGCCCGCCTGCTGCGCGCGGCGGGGCTGCGCATCGGCCCGGACCGGGTGCTCGATTGTGTCAGGGCGCTCGAACTGTCGGATTGCCACCGGCGCGAGGACTGGTACTGGACCATGTCCGCGGTGCTGCTGTCGAAGCAGGAGCAGCGCCCGATCTTCGATCAGGCCTTCAGCATCTTCTGGCGCGACCCGCGGCTGGTGGAGAAGATGATGCAGGCGCTGCTGCCGAAGACCTACGGCCGCGCCGCAAGCGACCGCGAACAGAGCCAGCGCCTCTCGGACGCACTGTTCGCGCAGCAGAAACCGCCCGAGCGGCCGCCCGAGGAGCAGAAGGTGGAGCTCGACGCGCGCCTGACCTTTTCGTCGCGCGAGATCCTGCAGCGCATGGATTTCGACACCATGTCGGCGGCCGAGCTGGCCGCGGCGAAGAAGATGCTGCAGGCGCTGCGCCTGCCGCTGCCCCGGGTCCGCACGCGCCGCTACCGCGCAGCGGCGCGCGGCACGCGCATCGACCTGCGCGCCACGCTGCGCGAAAGCCTGCGCGAGGGCGGCGACGTGATCCCGCTGATGCGCGGCAGCCCGCAGGAGGTCCATCCGCCGCTGGTGGTGCTGTGCGACATCTCGGGTTCGATGAACCCCTATGCGCGCATGTTCCTGCACTTCCTGCACGCGATCACCAACGACCGCG
>SCUF01000286.1 GCA_004298325.1 Betaproteobacteria bacterium
GAGCGCCTTGCGCGAGGAGACGATGCCGACCGGCTCCCCGTTCTCGACGATGGGCATGTGGCGAAAGCCGTTCTCGTGCATCACGAGCAGCGCGTGCCCGAAAAGCTCGTCCGGCGTCATCGTGTGCGGCGCAGGCGTCATCACCTCGGCCAGCGGCGTCGCCTGCGCGTCGCGTCCCCGCGCCACGACGCGAAACACCGCGTCGCGCTCGGTGAAGATACCCACCAGGCGCTTGTCCTCGACCACCATCACCGCGCCGACTTTCTTGCGCGCCATGAGCCGGGCGGCGTCGCGCACGCTGGTCTGCGGCGGCGCCGTGAGGATTTTCTTCCGCTCCATGACGTACCGGATGCGCTGATCGAACACGGCTGCCTCCCGCCCTTGCGAGGTATTAGGAATCCAGCCACGCAGACTACCCATTGCGCAGCGCTCGACCTTGACCAGCATCAATCGTCGTGCCCCATGCAAGCCCCGGATCTGGTCCGGCCGCTTCGGGCAGGTGCCTTGGGATCGTGCGCCCCGTGCTCCCCGGTCGCAAATTGGATCCGGTTTGTGCAGAATCGCGCAACGGCCCGGTGGCCTGCGGAGGCAAACATGGCGGAGCGCTTCGATGCGATCGTGATCGGCGCCGGGCAGGCGGGGCCCGCGCTCGCAGTGCGCTGCGGCAAGGAGGGTCTCAGGACCGCGATCATCGAGCGGCAGCGCTTCGGCGGCACCTGCGTCAACAACGGCTGCGTGCCCACCAAGACGCTGATCGCGAGCGCGCGCGCGGCACAGGTGGCGCGGCGCGCAGCCGACTACGGCCTCGCGATCGACGCCCCGGTCCGCGTCGAGATGGCGCGCGTCAAGGCGCGCAAGGACGAGGTGGTGCGGCAGTCGCGCGACGGCCTGCGCCGCTGGCTGGACGGCGCCAAGAATGTCACGGTGATCGAGGGCCACGCCGCGTTCAGCGCGGCGCGCGAAATCCGCGTCGGCGAGCGCAGGCTCCAGGCGGCGCGCGTCTTCATCAACGTCGGCGGGCGCGCCGCGGTGCCGAAGCTGCAGGGCCTCGACAGCGTCCCGTTCCTCAACAACGAGCGCATCATGCACCTCGATCGCGTCCCCGAGCACCTGGTCGTGGTGGGCGGCAGCTACATCGGCCTGGAGTTCGCGCAGATGTACCGGCGCTTCGGTGCCCGCGTCTCGGTGATCGAGATGGGCCCGCGCCTCATCGCGCGCGAGGACACCGACGTGTCCGAGGCGATCCGCGAGATCCTCGCCGGCGAGGGCATCGACATCCGCCTCAACGCGACCTGCATCGCCCTGCAGCGCCGCGGCAGCGGGGTCGCGGTCACTGCGGCTTGCGGCGACGAGTCCCCGTCGATCGAGGGCTCGCACGTGCTCCTCGCGACCGGCCGCGTGCCGAACACCCACGATCTCGGCCTCGCCGCTGCGGGGATCGTGACCGACGCGCGCGGCTACATCACGGTCGACGAAAGTCTCGCGACGAGCGCCGAGGGCGTCTACGCGCTCGGCGACTGCAACGGCCGCGGCGCGTTCACGCACACCAGCTGGAACGACTACGAAATCGTCGCCGCGAACCTGTTCGACGGCGGCCGGCGCAAGCTCGGCGATCGTGTGACGGCGTATGCGCTGTTCATCGATCCGCCGCTCGGGCGCGTCGGCCTGACCGACGCCGAGGTGCGCGCCTCGGGGCGCCCGGCGCTCGCGGCAAAGCTGCCGATGTCGCGCGTCGGCCGCGCCCGCGAGATGGGCGAGACGGCCGGCTTCATGAAGATCAGCGTCGATGCGGCCACGCGCGCGATCCTCGGCGCGGCGATCCTCGGCGTGCGCGGCGACGAGGTGGTCCAGGCAGTGCTGGAAGTGATGACCGCGCGCCAACCGTGCACCGTGATCAACCAGGGCATGCACATCCACCCTACGGTCGCCGAGCTGCTGCCGACGTTGCTCGAGGGCTTGAAACCGCTCGCCTAGCGCGGCCCGCATGCGCGAAAATGCGCCCCTTTGCACGCCGAGACGTTTCATGACCCCGTTCCCCTGCTCCGACATCCTCGCCGGCCGCGCGCCCCCGGACGCGCCCGTCACGCTGAGAGGCTGGGTCAGGACCCGGCGCGACTCGAAGGCGGGCATCTCCTTCGTCCACGTCTCGGACGGCTCTTCGTTTCACCCGGTGCAGGTGGTGGCACCGAACTCGCTGCCGAACTACGCCAGCGAAGTGCTGCGTCTGACCGCCGGCTGCGCGGTGGAGGCGACCGGCAGCATCGTGCCCTCCCCGGCCAGGGGACAGCCCTTCGAGATGCAGGCAGCGTCGATCCGGGTGGTCGGCTGGGTGGAGGACGCCGATACCTACCCGATCCAGCCCAAGCCCCACACGCTCGAATTCCTGCGCGAGGTCGCGCACCTGCGGCCGCGCACCAACGTGATCGGCGCCGCGACGCGGGTGCGCCACAGCGCGGCGCAGGCGATCCACCGCTTCTTCGACCAGCACGGCTTCTTCTGGGTCAACACGCCGATCATCACCGCCTCCGATGCCGAGGGCGCGGGGGCGCTGTTTCGCGTCTCGACGCTCGATCTCGCCAACCTGCCGCGCACGCCGCAGGGCGGCGTCGACTTCGCGCAGGATTTCTTCGGCCGCGAGACCTTTCTCACGGTCTCGGGACAGCTGAACGTCGAGAGCTATTGCCTGGCGCTGTCGAAGGTCTACACCTTCGGCCCCACCTTCCGCGCCGAGAATTCCAACACCAGCCGGCACCTGGCGGAATTCTGGATGATCGAGCCGGAGATCGCTTTTGCGGACCTCGCCGACAACGCGACGCTGGCGGAGGCGCTGCTCAAGCACGTCCTGCGCACGCTGCTCGCCGAGCGCCCCGAGGACCTCGCGTTCTTCGACGAGCGCATCGAAAAGGGCCTGCTCGCCAAGCTGCAGGGCATCGTCGACTCGGAATTCGTGCGCATGGACTACCGGGAGGCGATCGGCATCCTCGGGCGCGCGAAGGAAAAGTTCGAGTTCCCGGTGCAGTGGGGCATCGACCTGCAGTCGGAGCACGAGCGCTATCTCACCGAGCGGCACGCGAAGAAACCGGTCATCGTGATGAACTACCCCAGGGACATCAAGGCCTTCTACATGCGCCTGAACGATGACGGCGAGACGGTGGCCGCGATGGACGTGCTCGCGCCGGGAATTGGCGAAATCATCGGCGGCAGCCAGCGCGAGGAGCGCCTCGCGGTGCTCGACGCGCGCATGATCGAAGCCGGGCTCGACCCGCAGCATTACGGCTGGTACCGCGACCTGCGCCGTTACGGCAGCGTGCCCCACGCCGGCTTCGGCCTGGGGTTCGAACGCACCGTGGCCTATGTCACGGGGCTGGCCAACGTGCGCGACGTGATCCCGTTTCCGCGGACCCCGGGGAACGCGAAGTATTGAAGCGCAAGAATCGGATGGTTTGCCGCGCGCACCTGCCGCAGGATGACGGCATTCTGCGGAGGGGCACATGCACTTCACGATCTCGGGACTCGAGGCGGCGCGATTTTCCGGACTGCGGGCGCTGAGCGAGGAAGCGCTCACGCAGCTGGGCGCGCAACGGCATGTCGTTACGCAAGAACATGCGGCACCCTGTCGCGTCAGCCTGCGCGACGCGACGATCGGCGAGACCGTCATCCTCACTTCGTACGAGCACCAGAACGCCCATGGCCCCTATCGCGCCGCGGGACCGATCTTCGTGCGCGAGGCGGCGCAGGAAACGGCGCTGCTGAGCGACACGCTTCCCGACTGCGTGACGCGCCGGCTCATCTCGGTGCGCGCCTACGACCGGCGCGACTGGATCCACGACGCGGAAGTCGCAGACGGCAGGAGCGTGGAGGGCCTCATCCGGCGTTACCTCGAGGATCCCGAGGTGGCCTACCTGCACCTGCACTACGCCCGGCGCGGCTGCTACGCCTGCCG
>SCUF01000287.1 GCA_004298325.1 Betaproteobacteria bacterium
CGTCGGCTCCGGCCCCGCCGGCATGGCCTGCGCCGCCGACATGGCGAAGGCCGGCTGCGACGTCACCGTGTTCGAGGCGTTCCACCAGCCCGGCGGCGTGCTGCGCTACGGCATCCCGGACTTCCGCCTGCCCAACGTCGTGATCGACGCCGAGATCGAGAACCTGAAGAAGATCGGCGTCAAGTTCGAATGCAACACGCTCGTCGGGCGCCTGTTCACCATCGAGCAGATGATCGACGAGATGGGGTTTCATGCGGTGTTCATCGGCACCGGGGCGGGCTACCCGTCGATGCTCGGCATTCCGGGGGATTCGCTCAACGGCGTGCTCTCGGCCAACGAACTGCTGACGCGCTGCAACCTGATGCGCGCCAAGGACTTTCCCAGCTACGACACGCCCATGCCGCTCGGCAAGCGTGTCGCCGTGATCGGCGCCGGCAACACCGCGATGGACGCGATGCGCGTGAGCCTGCGCCTGGGCGCCGAAAAGGTGTACTGCGTCTACCGGCGCTCGCGCACCGAAGCCCCGGCGCGCGCCGAAGAGGTGCACCACGCCGAGGAAGAAGGCGTCGAGTTCCACTGGCTGACGGCCCCGGTGGCGGTGCTCGATGACGGCAAGGGCGGCGTGCGCGGCATGCGCTGCATCAAGATGGAATTGGGCGAGCCGGATGCCTCCGGTCGGCGTCGTCCGGTACCGGTGGCCGGCAGCGAGTTCGATTTCGAGACCGACCAGATCGTGTACGCCATCGGCACCAACGCCAACCCGATCATCGGCCAGACCTCGCGCCTGAAGCTCAACAAGCGCGGCTACATCGACGCCAACGGCGATCTCGCCACCTCGGTGGCAGGCGTCTACGCGGGCGGCGACATCGTCACCGGCGCGGCGACCGTGATCGAGGCGATGGGCGCCGGCCGCAGGGCCGCGCGCAACATGAAGGCCTATCTCGGCATCCGCGACGCGGACGCGGCGGAAGCCGGTCCCATGATCTTCGGCATCGACGCGCGCGAGCACAACTTCGTGCGGGTGAGGGCTTGAGATGCCTGCCGTAAACCATTCCGAGGTCTGGCGCATCGATCGGGTGCGCGCGTATCCGGGGTTCACTCAGATCTCGGCTTTTCGGCATGAATCTCGCCGAAAAGCCGAGACCGGGGAAATTCAAATTCGCACCTTCGCCTCACGCAGTGGCGGGTGCTGACAGGACAGTCCGATTCCATGAACGACGTCTCCACCCTGCAGTCCCGCAAGACGCTCACCACGCTAAAGGAACACATCGTCGAGATCATCAGCGATTCGGGCGAAGGCGCACAGCGTTGCGGCCAGTCGCTCGGTTCGATCGCCGCGCGCATGGGCAACGGCATCTGGACCGTCGAGATCATCCCGGCTGAGATCCGGCCGCCGGCACGCAGCATCGCGGGCGCCAGCGGCAACCGCATCCGCATCGGCGCCGGAGCGGTGACCAACGGCGGCGACGAAACCGACCTGGTGGTCGCCTTCAACGAGCAGGTGCTGCTCGGGCGCGTGCGCGCCGGCGAGCTGAAGCCCGACTGCATTATCCTGCTGGAGAACATGTGGCGCGAGCACGATGACCGCGCCATCGCCGCGGCCTATGTCGAGACGCACGACAAGCTCCTCGCCGCCGGCTATCGCGTGATCGAGATTCCGATGGAGCGCGAATGCCGTGCGCAGGTGGCGGACGCCAAGCGCGGCAAGAACATGTTCGCGCTCGGCATGCTCTGCAGCCTGTACAGCCTCGAGCTGCAGCTCGCGCGCGAGCAGATCGTGCTTGCGTTCGGCAAGAAGGACGCCGCAGTGGTGGAGCAGAACATCAAGCTGCTCGAGGCCGGGCATGCCTGGGCGGAAACGAACCTGGATTTCAAGTTCCGCATTCCTCCGGCGCAGCGCATCACCGAGCCGAAGGTCGTGATCAACGGCAATACCGCGCTCGCGCTCGGCGTGCTCGCCTCGGGGATGGAAATCTGCGCCATGTACCCGATCACCCCCGCGACTTCCGCCTCGCACTACCTCTCCGACGTGTTCGAGAAAGTCGGCGGCGTGGTGCACCAGGCCGAAGACGAGATCGCCGCCTGCGCCTTCGCCGTGGGCGCGTCCTACGCCGGCAAATGCACCGTCACCATCACCTCGGGACCGGGCTATTCGCTCAAGCAGGAGGCGATCGGGCTCGCCGTGATGGGCGAGATTCCGCTCGTCGTGGTCAACGTGCAGCGCGGCGGGCCGAGCACCGGGCAGCCGACCAAGGTCGAGCAGGGCGACGCGCTGGCCGCGATCTTCGGCAGCCACGGCGACGCGCCCAAGGTGGTGATGGCACCCTCCACCATCGAGGACTGCTTCTACTCGATCATCACCGCGCGCAAGATCGCGGAGACCTTCAACATGGTGGTGGTGGTGCTCTCGGACGCGAGTCTCGCCACCTCGCAGCAGCCGTTTCCGCGCCCGCAGTTCAGCGCGTCCTGGATTGCGCCGCCGATCGACCAGAGCGCCGTGCCCGAGGGCATGAAGGCCTACGACTGGGACGCGGCCACGGGCCTCGCGCGCCGCTTCATTCCCGGACAGGCGAACGGCATGCACACCCTCACGGGTCTGGCGCACGACCGCGCCAGCCACGTCGCCTACGACCCCGAGAGCAACGAGGAAAGCATCCACTTCCGCAGCCTGAAGCTCGCGGCGCTGCAGAAAACGCTCAAGACGCCGCCCGTGTTCGGCGAGCCGCGGGGCGACCTTCTGGTCATCGGCTGGGGCAGCACCAAAGGCGCGATCGAGGAAGCCGTGCAGACGCTGCGCGAAGAAGGCAAGCAAGTGTCGTCGATGCACCTGCGCTTCCTGCAGCCGCTGCCCGGCGGCATCCGGGAGATCCTGCAGGGATTCGGAAAAGTGATGACGGTGGAAGGCAACTGGTGCGACCGCCCCGAGGACGAGATCATCGACGAGTCGAACCGCCGCTACTCGACGCTCGCCATGCTGCTGCGCGCGCGCTACCTGGTGGATGTCGACTGCTACGGCGAGGTCAAGGGCCAGCCGATCAAACCCAGCACCATCCGGCGCGTGCTCACGGCCAAGCTGAAGTCATGAAAGAGGGATTCACCGCATGAACATGCTCGCCACCGAATGCCTGCTGGAGCTCTGCGAGGAGCGCTTCGAACTCGAGGACTACCAGAGCGGCGTGCCGCGCTGGTGCAGCGGCTGCGGCGACAACGCGATTCTCGCGGCGGTGCAGCGGCTGTGCCGTGACGAAGGACTGCGCCCCGAGAAGACCGTGTTCGTCTCGGGCATCGGCTGCTCGAGCCGCTTTCCGCACTACATGCGCACCTATGGCTTCCACGGCATCCACGGCCGCGCGCTGCCGGTGGCGGAGGGCGTGCGCCTGGCGCGTCCCGATCTGAACGTGTTCGTCAACACGGGCGACGGCGACTGCTGCAGCATCGGCGCGGCGCACTGGATCCACGCCATCCGCTACAACATGAACATGACGGTGTTCCTGCACGACAACCAGATCTACGGCCTGACCAAGAAGCAGGCCTCGCC
>SCUF01000288.1 GCA_004298325.1 Betaproteobacteria bacterium
CCCCATGCCCTTGAGCACCGACAGCATCACGGCGGCCGCCACCACCGAGCCGATCTGGCCGCCGGTGTTGGCGCCGGCGGCGTGCATCAGCAGGTGGTTCTTCTTGTTGTAGCGCAGCCCCTGGGCCTGGACCACGCGCGCGGCCATGGGGTAGGCCGAAATGCCGGCCGCGCCGATGAGCGGATTCACCTTGCCGCCGGTCGCCCAGCACACCAGCTTGCCGAAGCCGACCCCGGCCACGGTGTCCAGGCAGATGGCGATGAAGCCGAGGCCGAAGATCGCGAGCGTCGTGGGCTTGAGAAAGGCGTTCCCCTCCATGGTGGCGCCGATGGCGAGACCGAGAAACAGCGTCACGATGTTGGCGATCTCGTTTTCCGAAGCTTTCGTCAGGCGCGCGACCGCGCCGGACTCGCGCATGAAATTGCCCAGCATGATGGTGCCGAGGAGCGGCAGGCCCTTGGGCGCGATCAGTCCGCCGATCACGGTGACCACGATGGGGAACAGCAGCTTGGTGGTCGGCGAGACGCTGCGCTTGATGGCCGCCATCTTGATGACGCGTTCCTTCTCGGTGGTGAGCGCCTTCATGATCGGCGGCTGGATGATCGGCACCAGCGCCATGTAGGAATACGCGGCGACCGAAATCGGGCCGAGCAGCTGCGGCGCGTACTGCGACGCCACGTAGATCGCGGTGGGGCCGTCGCAGGCCCCGATCACCGCGATCGCGACGGCTTCGAGTTCAGGAAAGCCGAGTGCGAGCGCGAGCATCAGCGTGAGAAATATTCCGACCTGTCCGGCGGCGCCGAACAGCAGAATCTTCGGGTTCTCGAGCAGCGGCCCGAAATCGGTCATCGCGCCGATGCCAACGAAGATCAGCAGCGGGAACAGTTCGTTCGCCACGCCTGCGTTGTACAGCGTGCGCAGGAACCCGCCTTCGTCCATCAGGTCGCTCAAGGGGAGGTTGACCAGCAGGCAGCCGAAGCCGATCGGCACCAGCAGCAGCGGCTCGACGCCCTTTTTCACGCCGAGGTAGAGCAGCGCCGCGGCGATCGCGAGCATGACCAGATTGGGGCCGCCCTGCGTGGCGAAGTGCGTGACCCCGCTGGTGAGCCCGGTGAGTCCCGTGACGACGCTGTCGAGCATGCTCGGGTCCTCTCAGGCCTTCTTTTCCGGGGCCGCCGCTGCTTCCTGCAGCGGGAAGATCTTCTTCAGCAGGTCGATGACGAGGCTCATCACCCAGAGGGTGAGGAACGTGCCGCCCACGCCTACGATCGTCAGCGTCAGTCCGAACGTCCACTTGTCCATGGCCAGCGGTCTCCCTCGAGTGCGTCGCCGCGCTTCGGCAAAGCGGCATTCTATGTCTCCCCCCCGGGGTCCCCGATCTGATGTAGATCAATCCGGCCGCGATGCTAGACTGGACTGCAGGACCGGCGCAGAGTGAAGCCATCGACATGAAAGCACGTCACACGGGAAGGGCCGCGTTCCTCGCGCTGCTCGCGGACGAAGGCATCGATCACCTCTTCGGCAATCCGGGCACCACCGAACTCGCGATCATGGAGGCGCTCGCGAGCCGCGCCGAGATCCGTTTCGTGCTGGGGCTGCAGGAAAGCGTCGTGCTGGGGATGGCCGACGGTTTCGCGCGCGCCTCCAACCGCCTCACCGCCGCCAACGTGCACGTCGCGCCGGGCCTGGGCAACGCCATGGGAGCCCTCTACAACGCCGCGTTCTGCGGCTCGCCCATCATTCTCACCGCTGGGCAGCAGGAGCTGGGCCACGGGCTGATGGAGCCGCTGCTCTACGGGCCGCTGGTGCAGATGGCGCAGCCGCTGGTGAAGTGGGCGATCGAGGTGACGCGGGTGCAGGACCTGCCGCGCATCGTGCGCCGGGCGGCGAAAGTCGCGACGGCGCCGCCGAGCGGCCCGGTGTTCATCAGCCTGCCCGGCGACATCCTCGACGCCGAGGCCGACCTGGAGATGGGGAGCCGCACGCGCGTCGAGCCGATGCTGCGGCCGGCCGACGCCGTGATCGAAGACCTCGCGCGCCGGCTGCTGCAGGCGCGCTACCCGGTGATCGTCGCCGGCACCGAGATCTCGAAATACCAGGCCTGGGCGGAATGCACGGCGCTCGCCGAAGTGATCGGCGCTTCGGTGCACCAGCAGACCGTGCCGGATGCGGCGCATTTCCCCACGGCGCATCCGGCGTACATGGGCACGCTGCCGCGCAACCAGAAGAAGGTGCGCGAGATCCTGCTCGCGCACGATCTGCTCGTCAGTGTGGGCGGCGATTCGCTGCGTATGTCGGTGCACAGTGCGGTGGAGGCGCTGCCGGAGGGCATGGCGGTGGTGCAGCTGAGCGAGCGCAGCTGGGACCTCGGCAAGAATTTCCCGGCGGAGTTCGCGCTCGAGTGCAATGTGAAGGAGACGCTCGCTGCGCTGCTGCCGCGGCTGGGGGCGCTGGCCGACGCGTCACAGGCGGCTGCCGCGAGGACGCGGATTGCCGAGCTTTCGGCTTTGAACTGGAGCGCGCAGCGCGCGCGCGCGACCGCGGAGTTCGGGAGGGCGGCGGCGCAGGAGCCGATCGATCCGCGATATCTCATGCTGCGCGTCGCCGAGGCGCTGCCGGCGAATGCGGTGGTGATCGAGGAGGCGCTCACTGCGACGCCCGCGTTGATGAGCGTGGTTCCCTATCCCGATGCGCGCAGTTTCATGGGATTGGCGGGCGGCGGGATCGGCTTCGCGATGCCCGGTGCGGTCGGCGCGAGTCTCGCGTTGCCCGGGCGGCCGGTGGTCGCGGTCGTCGGCGACGGCAGCGCGATGTATTCGATCCAGGCGCTGTGGACGGCGGTGCATCTCAAGCTGCCGATCACTTACGTCATCCTCAACAACCGCAGCTACCGAATACTCAAGGAGCGCATGGTGGCGTTCCGTGGTGCGCGCGCGTTCGCCGGCATGGATTTCCACGATCCGCAGATCGACTTCACGAACCTTGCGCAGTCGATGGGGGTGACTGCGGTGAGAGTTTCGCGGCCGGGCGACGTCGACGCGGCGTTGCGCGAAGCGATCGCGAGCGGCGCGCCGCGGTTGCTGGAGGTGATGGTGGCCGATGGGTTTGACGGCAGCGGCAGCTCCAAGTCGGCGGGGAAGGGGTCGAGCGCCTCGACCTGAGACGCGGGGAATCGATGGGACTCTATAGCCGGTACATCCTGCCGGGACTCATCCACTTCACGTGTGGCTCGAAGCCGAACATGCGCCAGCGCGCGAAGGTGGTGCCGCGCGCCCGCGGCTGCGTCCTCGAGGTCGGCATCGGCTCCGGCCTGAACCTCCCGTTCTACGATTCAACCAGGGTGAGCAAGCTCTGGGGGCTCGATCCGACGCCGGAAATGACCCGGATGGCTCGACGGGCCGTGCGCTCGCTTTCCTTCGAGGTGGAGTTCATCGGCCTGCCGGGCGACGCGATCCCGCTCGAGGACAACAGTGTCGATACCGTGCTCGTGACGTACACGCTCTGCACGATTCCGGATACCACGCCCGCACTGCGGCAGATGAGCCGCGTGCTGCGGCCCGGCGGCGAATTGATCTTCTGTGAGCACGGCGCAGCACCCGACGCGAGCGTCCGGCGCTGGCAGGACCGCCTGAACCCGATCTGGAAGCGGCTCGGCGGCGGATGCAACCTGAATCGTCCGATTCCCGCCCTGATCGAGGCGGGCGGTTTCAGGATCAGCAGCCTGGACACCATGTACATACCGGGCTGGCGCCCGGCGAGCTTCAACTACTGGGGGACCGCCATTCCGCGGTGACTGGAATTTCGGACCGCGAATCTCCCTCAGGTGCAGTCAAGATTCGGCGCGGGGGTCGAGGAGATCGATGGGCACGGCGAAGATTCAGGGCGAACTGTGGGGCGCAAAGGCCCGTGACTGGGCAGAGTTGCAGGAGCCGAGCTGGCGCCCGGTCTACGAGGCTGTGCACGCCCGTACCGGCATAACGAGCGGAACCGATGTCCTGGACGTGGGCTGTGGTGCGGGCGCTGCGCTCGTCGCGGCCCGCGATCGCGGCGCGAACGTCTCGGGGCTCGATGCAGCCGAAACGCTCGTAGCGATCGCGCGCGAGCGTTTGCCGGGCGCACGTATCGCGGTCGGCGAGATGGAAGCGCTGCCGTTCGCCGACGCGGCCTTCGATGTCGTCACCGGGTTCAACGCCTTTCAATTCGCGGCCGATATTCGCCGCGCCCTGGGCGAAGCGCGCCGCGTTTGCCGCCGCGGCGGGACGGTCGCGATGCTCGTCTGGGGCCCGAAGGACGAGTGCGATTTGGCCAGGGCCACATTGCCTGCGGTCTTTGCTCTCCTGCCGCCGGCATCCGCGGCCGCTCCGGCGGCCCCGCCGCTATCGCAACCGGGCGTGATTGAAGCCCACCTGGAGGCGGCAGGACTGCGGCCGACCGCAAGCGGCGATGTCGAATGCCATTTCACCTACCCGGACACAGCCACGGCCTGGCGTGCGATTTCATCCGCGGGCGCGGTCGTGCGCGCGATCCGCCATGCGGGCGAACCGGCCGTTCGCAACGCGGTGATCGATACCCTGGGACCCTTCACTCTGCCCAACGGTTCGGTGCTGCAGCGCAACCGTTTTCACTGGGTGATGGCGACGCCAGCTGCCGCGGCCTGACCGACGCAATCTACCTCCGCCGCGCAAACTGCAGCCACACGACCACAGCTCCCCACATCAGCGCGAAGCCCGTCACCGACGCACCGAAGGCATGCACGCCGCGCGCGATCGGCTGCGCCTTCATCAGGAGACCCAGGTCGCCGAGCACGTCGATGAAGTCGTGCGCGCCGGTGTCGCCCGTGCGGCCGGTGAGCAGCACGTGCTGCGGCTGGAAGGCATCGTAGACGTACGGCGCCGTATCCATCACCGCCACCCCCGACCACCAGAGCATCACTGCGGCGCCGAACGGATCGCGGTTCTTCACCAGCAGAATGCCGCCAAAGACGAGCGGCAGCGCACACTGCAGGAGCGCGCCGCCGAGATTCGTCATGAACTCTCCGAACGGCCGGAAGAGGATATGGCCGAACTCGTGGATCGGTACCATCGGCAGGTGGATGAGCGATCCCGCCATCTCCCACGATGGGATGTCCATGCGCGCGAGCCGGAAGCCGTAGAACGCGACGAGCGCAAGGAGCGCTGCGCGCGCATAGACATGCGCGGGAGGAACCTCGTCAGGTGTATCCAGCAGCCAATCGCGGGCGCGTTCGAGTGACTCGCGCACTCGCCATTCCGCCGAAAGCTACTGCACCCGCTCCAGGATCACCGCCAGCCCCTGTCCCACGCCGATGCACAGCGACACGGCGGCGTACTTGGCGCCCGACTCCTGCAACTGACGTGACACCGTAAGCGCCAATCGTGCCCCCGAGCAGCCGAGCGGGTGGCCGATGGCGATCGCGCCGCCGTTCGGATTGACGCGCGGGTCCCTGAAATCGACGTGCATGAGCTTCAGGCACGCGAGCACCTGGCTCGCGAACGCCTCGTTGATCTCGATGATGTCCATGTCCTTGAGCGCGAGCCCGGCGCGCTCGAGCGCTTTCGGGATTGCGTAGGCGGGCCCTACGCCCATGATGCGCGGCTCGACCGCCGCCGAGGCCGCCGACAGGATTCGCGTGATCGGCTTCTTGCCGTTCCTCTCGCCCCACGCGCGGTTCGCGATCACCAGCGCCGCCGCGCCGTCGTTCACGCCGGAAGCATTGCCCGCGGTCACCACGCCGCCCTCGAAGAGCGGCTTCAGCTTCGCCAGCGCTTCCATCGTCGCGTCGCGCCGCGGATGCTCGTCCTGCTCGACCGTCTTCGGCGGCGCATCCTTTTTCCGCTGCGGCAGCGCCACCGCCATGATCTCGCCCTTGTAGAAGCCCTCGGCCTCGGCCCTGGCGTATTTCTTTTGCGAGGCGAAGGCGAACTCGTCCGCCTCCTGCCGCGAGACGCCGAAATCCTTCGCCACGTTGTCGCCGGTCTGCGGCATCGAATGATCGCCGTACTGCTTCACGGTCCTGGGGTTCGGGAAGCGCGCGCCGATGGTCGAGTCGTACAGCTTCAACTCGCGGCTGAACGGCGCATCGGACTTGCCGAACACGAACGGCGCGCGCGACATGCTCTCGACACCGCCCGCGATGTAGAGATCGCCCTCGCCGCAGGTGACGGCGCGCGCGGCATCGGTCACCGCCTGCAGGCCGCTCGCACAGAGGCGGTTCACCGTGACGCCGGGGGTCGTCGGCGGCAGCCCGGCGGCAAGCGCCGCCCAGCGCGCCACGTTGCGGGAGTCCTCGCCCGCCTGGTTGACGCAGCCGAGCACGACGTCGGTGATGTCCTCGGCCTTGATGCCGTTGCGCTTGACGACCTGGGCGATGACCTCGCCCGCGAGATCGTCCGGGCGCACGCCGGAAAGCGCGCCGGCGTAGCGTCCGATGGGTGTGCGCAGGCCGTCGTAGAGGTAGGCATCGAGCATGAAGGATTACTCCGGAGTCAGAAGGGAAATGCCGAGGCGCGCACGGCGCCTGAGCCAGGGGCTCGGGCGGTAGCGCGGGTCCTGGTAGAAGGCGTGCATCGCCTCGAGAATCGTGAGCACTTTCGCGCCGCCGAGGGCGTCGCCCATGCCGAGCGGCCCTTTCGGGTAGCCGAGCCCGAGCATCACCGCGCGGTCGAGGTCCTCGGGCGTGGCGATGCGCTGCTGCACGATTTCGCAGCCGACGTTGACGATGTGCGCCACCACGCGCTGCGCGACGAAGCCGGCCGAGTCGCGGATCACCGAGACCGGCACGCCGTCGGCGGCGAGCAGGCCGTGCGCCGCGTCGCGCACTTCGGGGCGCGTGACGGGCGTCACCATCAGGCTGCGTCGCCTGGCGAAGCCGAACACCGGGTCCACCGCCACGGTGCGCGCGGGATCGATCATGAGCTGCAGCGCCGTCGTGGTGGCGTCCTGTCCCAGCGGCGCCGTGAAGCAGATGGCCTCGGGGGAGGGCTTGGCGCCGCTTTCGACCTGCGCGCCGAGCTTCGCGAGCAGCTCCTTCAGGGCCGGCGCATTCGCAGCCACCCACACCTGCGCCGCGCGCGCCTCGGGCGTGGGCGCCTCGGGCACTTTCTCCGCGGCACCGTCCTTGCCGTAAATGTACCAGCCGCGCCCGCTCTTCCTGCCGAGCAGCCCCGCGGCGACGCGCGGCTCGAGCCGATAGGAGGGCTGGTACCTCGGCTCGCCGAAGTACTGCGCGTAGAGCGACTTGTGCACGCTGTGGTTCACGTCCAGCCCCACCAGGTCCATCAGGCCGAAAGGCCCGAGCCGGAAGCCGGCGGCCTCCGTCAGGATGCGGTCGATGGTGGCGAAGTCGGCTACGCCCTCCGCGAGCACGCGCAGCGCCTCGGGAATGAAGCCGCGCCCGGCGTGATTGACGATGAAGCCCGGCGTATCCCTGCAGCGCACCGGGGTGTGCCCGAAACGCTGCGCCAGCCGGGTGAGCACATCGCTCACCCAGGGCGCGGTGAGTTCGCCCGCCACCACCTCGACGATCTTCATCACCGGCACCGGGTTGAAGAAATGAAAGCCCGCGACGCGCGCGGGCCTGCGGCACGCGGCGGCCAGCGCGGTGACCGAGAGCGACGAGGTGTTCGTCGCGAGGATGCAGTCCTCGGACACGTTCGCCTCGAGCGCATGGAACAGCTCGCGTTTCGCCTCGAGCTGCTCGACGATGGCCTCGACCACGAGGTGCGCCGGCGCGAGCGCCTGCACCGAATCGACGACCTCGATGCGCTCCAGCGTGGCGTGGACCTCGGCCTGCGTGACGCGGCCTTTTTCCGCCAGCCGGGCGAGCGACTGCGCGATCGCGTCGCGGGCCGCCCGGGCGGCGCCGGGCTTGGCGTCGAACACCAGCGTCCTGACGCCGCATTGCGCCAGCACCTGCACCACGCCGCGGCCCATGGTGCCGCTGCCGGCGACCGCCGCGACCAGGTCGGCGCGCTTGATGTCGAGCATGGTGGGGCGATTCTACGTCGCCGGCGCAGCGCGGGGCTATAATCGGCCGGGGAGTTTCACCGGGGAGACGCGCATGAAGTATCGCAAGATCCTGCTCGCGTACAACGGCACTCAGGAAGGCAAGCGCGCGCTGCTCGAGTGCGCCGATCTTGCCGGCTTCCTGCAGGCCGAAATGCACCTGCTGGCGGTGGCGAGCATGCCGCCGAGCCTCTTTCTGACCGAGGGTTTCGTGCCCGAGGAATTGCTCGAGGAGGAAAAGAAGCGCACCCAGCAGGTGCTCGACGAGGGCGTCAAGTCGCTCGCCGGGCGCGGCTTCGTCTCGCAGGGCCACCTCGCGGTGGGCGAGCCGGTGGAGGAGATCTGCCGCCTCGCCAAGGAACTGGGTGCGGAACTGATCGTGCTCGGGCATAACCAGACGACGTCTTTTGCGGCACGCTGGTGGAAGGGCTCGGTCGGCGCCTCGCTGATCGATTACGCGCCCTGCAGCGTGCTGATCGCGCTCTCGAAGGGCTGAACGCCGTCGGCGAAGCCGGCCTTGCGAAAGGGCCCGCGCGAGCGGGCCGTTTTGTTTCTAGAATCCCGCTGCCATGACGACATTCGGACACCAGGGCCGTCTCGAAGACGAGCGCATGCTCAAAGGCGCGGGGCGCTACGCCGCCGACTGGAACCTGCCTGCACAGGCATACGGGCATTTCCTGCGCTCCGACCGGCCGCACGCCGACATCGTTTCGATCGACGCATCCGCCGCGCTCGCGATGCAGGGCGTCATTGCGGTGCTGACCGGCGAGGACGTGGCGGCGGCGGGCCAGAAACCGATGCCCGCGGCGGCACCGATGAAAGGCCGCGGCGGCGCCGAGCAGCTCGTGCCGCCGCGCTATTCGTTGACCCGCGAGCGCGTGCGTTACGTCGGCGAGCCGATCGCGCTGGTGGTGGCAGAATCGGCACCGCTCGCGCAGGATGCGGCCGAGGCGATCGCGGTCGAGTACCGCGAGCTACCGGCCGTGATCACCGCCGCAGCGTCGCTCGCGCCCGGCGCGCCGCAGCTGCACGAATCGGTGCCGGGAAACCTCGTGCTCGATTTCGTGGGGGGCGACGAGGCGGCGACCAGGGCCGCGTTCGCGCGCGCTGCACGCGTCGTACGCCTCACTGCCTACCATACGCGCGTCGTCGGCAATCCGATGGAGCCGCGCGCCGCGACCGGTGCCTACGACCCGGCGGCCGACCTGTACCACCTTTACGCGACCACGCAGGGCGCGGGTCCGATGCGCCTGCAGGTCGGGGCGATGCTCGGCGTGCCGCCCGAAAAGGTGCGCATCGTGGCCGAGGAGGTGGGCGGCGGATTCGGCGTGCGCTTCAACGCCTACCCGGAGTACGGCGCGCTGCTGCTCGCGGCGAAGAAGCTCGGCCGCCCGGTGCAATGGGTGAGCTCGCGCTCCGAGGTGTTCGTCGCGGACGAGCAGGCGCGCGACATCGTGCACAGCGGCGAGATGGCGCTCGACGCGAGCGGGCGCATTCTCGGCATGCGCTTTCAGTACCTCTCCAACGCGGGCGCCTACCTCGCGTTCACCGGGTCGTTCATCAATACCGTCAACCTGGTGAACGTCGCGAGCGGCGTCTACGACGTCGCGCCGGTACACGTGCAGATGAAGCTCGTGCTGACGAACACCGTGCCCACCGCCGCCTACCGCGGCGCGGGCCGGCCGGTCGCCTCCTACGCGATGGAGCGCCTCATCGACCAGGCCGCGCACGAAATCGGGATGGACCCGGCGCAATTCCGTCGCCGCAATCTGGTGCCGAAATCCGGGTTTCCCTACCGGATCGCGACGGGTTTCGAATACGACTGCGGCGATTTCGAGGGCGTGCTCGACCAGGCCATGAAGCAGGCCGATTGGAACGGGTTCGAAGCGCGGCGCACCGAATCCGCGCGCCGCGGCTGCCTGCGAGGGCGCGGCATCGCGACCTACATCGAGGCTTCCGCATCGGGGGGCTTCGCGCCCTTCGACCAGGCGCACGTCAGCTGGCAGCCGGACGGCACGGTCACGCTGCGCACGGCCTCCCATAATCACGGCCAGGGCCACGAGACCACGCTGGCGCAGATCGTCTCCGGGGTGCTCGGCATTCCGATGGAAAGAGTAAGGCTGCGCACTTCCGAGCCCGACTACTTCATGGTCAGCAATCCGACCGGCGGCTCGCGCACCCTGGTCGGCATCGGCAGCGCGATGCACAACGCCGCGCATGAGATCGTGCAGAACGGCATCGCGCTCGCTGCGGAATTCTTCGAGAGCGCCGCGGCCGACATCGAGTTCGCATCGGGCGATTACCGCATCAAGGGCACCGACCGCTCGGTGTCGATCTCTGCGCTGGCGCAGCGACACCCGGGCAAGCTCGATCTCGACTACCGCGACCGGCCGAAGGTGCCCTCGACCTATCCGAACGGCTGCCACATCGCCGAGGTCGAGATCGAGCCCGCGACCGGAGAGATCGAAATCGTGTCCTACGTCGCGGTGGACGACGCCGGCAGCATCATCAACCACCAGATCGTCGAGGGGCAGATGCAGGGCGGCATCACGCAGGGCGCGGGCCACGTGCTTGGAGAGCAGGCGGTGTACGATGCACAAACCGGCCAGCTGCTCACCGGCAGCTTCATGGACTATCCGATGCCGCGCGCCGTGCTCGTGAACAATCTGCGGGTGCTGGATTTCCCGGTGCCCACGAAGACCAATCCGCTGGGCGCCAAAGGCGTGGGCGAGGCGGGCGTCACCGGCTCCATGCCCTGCGTCATGAACGCGGTGCTCGATGCGCTGCGCCAGGCAGGGGTGACCCGTTTCGACATGCCGGCGACGCCGCAGCGACTGTGGGCCGCGATTCGCGCCGCCAAGGAAGGTCGGCCGCGCGCGTTCGCGGCGGACGACCTGCCGCCCGCATGAACCTGCCGCCGATCGGCTCGCGCCGCTATCACCTGCTGCTCGGCGCGGTGGCGATCCTGGTGCTCGGCCCGCTCGGTGGCGTCGCCGCGAGCTACATGAATTTCTCGTTGGGGTTCTTCGTCGGCGGGCAGGTGCTCGCCGGCATCCTCGGCAGCGTCGTCACCCTGGGCTACGGGCCCGAGGGCCGGCACGGCGCGAACTACATGCAGACCATGGCGGCCTCGGTTGCCTCGATGGCGGCCATGGGCGTGCTGATGCAGGCGATGGTGTGGCTGGGACTCACGGCGCCCTCCACCTGGCGGCTGCTCGCGCACTTCCTCTGCGTCGGCATGTTCGGCGTCGGTCTGGGCATGCTGTACACGCCGATCGTGGTGGACCGCATGCGGCTCAACTTCCCCTCGGGCTACGCAGTGGCCAACATCCTGCGCGCGCTCACCGACGTGCGCCTGCTCAGGCGCTCGGTGGCGCAGCTCGGCGGCGGCCTGGGCCTGGGCGCGGGCATCACGCTGCTGGCGGAAAAGGGCGTGCTGGGAATTCTCGGCGCGATCCAATTTTCCGCCTCGACCTTCGGCGCCGGGATCATCGTCGGCGCGCGCATCGGCGTGCCGGCGATCGTCCTCGGCTACATCGGCCTGCAGCTCACGCCGTGGCTGCGCGAGGTGGGGCTGCTCGGCGCGAACGATCCCTGGCGCAAGATCGGTTTTCTCATCGCGCTGGGCGGGATTCTCGGCGCGGCGATCGTCGACATCAGCCTGATCCTGCGCGAGGCCTGGCAGCGGTCGCGGGACGCCGGCGCGACGCCGGTGCCCGAGACGGAGGACTGGAAGAAGGTCAACACGCAGCGCCTCGTCGCCTGGGTCGCGGTGTGGGGCCTTGCCGTGGTCGGCACTTCGTCGGGGCTGCTCGGCGTTCCGCTCGGCTATGCGGTGCTCGCCGTGGCGCTCGCTTTCGTCTTCGTCCTGGTGAACGGCATCAGCATCGGCATCTCCGACTCGAATCCGATTTCCTCGGCGTTCGTGGTCGCGGTCACCGTGATGGCGGCCGCGGGCCTGACCGATCCGCTGGTGGGGCTGATCGCGGGCTCGGTGCTCCTCATTTCGACCAGCGTCGGCGGCGACATGCAGCAGGACCGCTCGACGGGGTGGCGGCTCGGCACCAACCGCACGATCCAGTTCCGCTACCAGGTGATCGGCATTGCCGGCGGCGCGCTGCTGGCGGTGGTCCTCACCAAGCTGTTCATGGCGGCCTATCCGGTGCTCGGCGTCGATACCTTCCTGCATCCGGAACAGAAGACCGCCAACTGGCAAAGCGCGATGACCTACAAGTTCGTGGGCGTGCTGCGCGGGCTCACCTCAACCGATACCACGGCGCTCAAGCTGATGGCGCTGGGCGTCGCGATCGGCCTGGTGATCGCGATCCTGCGCTGGCTGCTCAGGGAAAGCGCCGCCTACCAGGCCTGGAAGACGCGCAGCGCGGGCACCCGCGCGGCGGATTTCGTGATCGATGCGGTCGTGCTGCCGAGTCCCTATGCCTCGAGCCTGGGCGGTTTCGTCGACTGGCATACGTCGCTGTGGTTCGGCCTCGGCGGCGTGTTCTCGTCGCTCTGGAAATGGATCGACGCGCGGCGCGCGGCCGGCCGGCCGAGGGACGAGGGCGTGCCGGAGGACATGAGCACGCAGTCGCTCGTCGGCGGCGGGCTGATCGCGGGCGAGGCGCTCGCGTTCCTGTCACTGGGCATCATCGGACTGCTCGCGCTGCTGCGCTAGAAGCCGCAACGGAGCTAGAGCCCGCGGTGCCACAGCTGCGCGGCCCACTCCTTCAGGCGCGCGCCGATCGAGCGCTGCGCCCATTGTTCGAGCGTAATCGGATTGGAAGTGGCCAGGTCCTTCTCGAACATGGCCTGCATCTGCGCGCCGAATTCCTGGCCCAGGACGACGGCGTTGATTTCGTCGTTGTGCAGAAAGCTGCGCCAGTCGAGGTTGGTCGACCCGATGGTCGACCACACGCCGTCGATGACGGCAGTCTTGGCGTGCAGCAACGCATCGCGCCGCTCGTAGATCTTCACGCCGGCGCTCAGCAGTTCCTCGTAGCGGGAGCGTCCCGCATGGAGCACCAGCCAAATATCGGTGTAGCTCGGCAGGATGATCTTCACGTTCACGCCGCGCCGGGCGGCATCCTTGAGCGCGGCGAGCAACTGCGGATCGGGGACGAAATAGGCGTTCGTCAGATAGACGCTGGTTGCGGCGCTGGCGATCGCCGAAATGAGCGTCGCATACATCAGCGTGTAGGGTTCATCGCTCGAACTGCCGATGGCGCGCACCACCTGCCTCCCCCTGCCGGCGATCTGCGGCAGGTAGTTGCGCGGCGCAATCGGTTCGCCCTTCTGCTTCTCCCAGGTCGCGAGGAACAGTTTCTGAAACTCGCCGACCACGGGTCCGTCCACCTGCAGGTGGGTATCCCGCCACGGAGCCTTCGCCTCGGGCCGCGTGGTGGATCGCTGCGCGAAGGATCCGCCGGAATACACGCTGCTGATGTTCACCCCGCCGAGGAACGCGGTCTGGCCGTCGACGATCAGCAGCTTGCGGTGATCGCGCTGATTGACGTCCCAGCCTTTCTTGGCGGTGAGCGGGTTGATGGGATTGTATTGCAGGACCTTGATGCCGCGGTCGGTGAGGCGATTGAAGAATTCCCTGGGCGTGTTGATCGACCCCACGCTGTCGTAGATGAGATTCACCTGCACGTCCTGGGCCTGCTTCTCGATCAGCGCGTCCGCGAAGCGGTTGCCGATTTCATCGTCGTCGATGGTGTAGGTTTCCACGTTGACGTGGTCCTTCGCATTGCGAATGGCGGCAAACATGGCCTGAAAGGTGGTCGGACCGTCCTGCAGCAGCACGACCTCGTTGCCCACCACGAGGGGGCTGCCGACGATGGCCTCTTCGAACGCCAGATGCCGGTCGAAGATGCTGGTCTCCTCGCCGCTCTTGAGCCGGTCGAGGATCGCTTTGCTTTTCTCGGGGGTCAGGCGGCCGAATGCCCCCTGGAGTTGCACCGGGCGGTCCAGGTGCAGTTCCATGTCGGGGACGATGATCGGCAGCGAACCGCAACCGGCCACCAAGCCCAGAGGCGCCAGCGCCAGAAAGCGCGCGAACTTGCGCCAGCCCCCGGTCCGTTCTGTTGCATCAGGTGAGGTCGCGGATCGTTCCATAGGGTGTGGCCCGAGTGCAGAGATTGGCTGGAGCAGGGCATCTACAGTGCCTCATCGCGCCGCCGCGAAATGTACGCCAGCGCACCGACGCTGTGCTGCCGGAAGCGCAGAATCCGCGGACTACTTGACTACAAGGGTGATTGCTATGAAACGTCTGATTCTCGCAGCGGCCTTGGCGGTTCCCTTTGCGCTCAACGCGGCGCCCCCGGCCTCTTCGGCGTTCAAGGACTGCAGCATGAAAGCGAAGAAGACCACCCCGAAGGCGACCCTGCTCAAGACCGCCACGGTGAAGGAAGCCGAGGCCAAGAGTATCGCTCTTGCCACCGCGGGTCCCGGTGCCAAGATCGTCAAGGGCGGCATCGAGACGGAGGACGGCTGCCTGGTCTACTCGTATCACGTCAAGGACCCCGCCAAGTCGGGCCAGACGGAGGTGTTCGTCGATGCCGGCAATGGCACTGTGCTGAAGCAGGAGCAGGAAGGCGCCGTGCGCGCGGCGGCGGAGAAGCCGGTCGACAAGACCAAGGAACTCGCGGCCAAGGGCAAGGAAAAGGTCACGGGTCAGCCCTCGACCTCGCACAACAAGCCCCAGTAATACCTGCCTCCGGCATGGCAAATGGGCCGTCTTCGGGCGGCCTGTTTTTTTTGACATTCAGGAGGACTTCAACCAGCTCAGCGCCTTCTCATGTTCGGCAAAGGGGAAGCGCCTGATTTCCGCTGCGACGAAATGCCTGGCAACCGCCTCGGCCACGGGGGCGACGGCGCTGTCGGTCACCAATGCCAGGCGTTCGATCATCTCTTGGTGGTCCCGGACGAAGCGCATGTGCGCGGTGAAGCCCGCAAAGCTTTCCCATCCCGGGAACGATTCGGACTGAATCAGCACGCCGTGCAGGCTGTAGTGGTCGGCGAGGTAAGCATCGACCGACGCAGTGAGGCCGACGAAATCCTCCTGGCTCAGCGCGGCGTCGGGTTTCAGCACCAGAATGCCTTCAGGCTTCATGATGGTGTGTTCGAGCATGGGTGCCTCCGTGGGCTCAGTCCCAATCGTCGTCTCTCGGCAACGGCGCGACCTTGGGCATCTTGTCGTGGCGGCGCTTCCAGCCGTAGAGGAACATGCCCCCCAGCGCGGCGAGGGCCGCCACGAGGAAGATGACGAAATAGGGCGTCACCCCGGTCATGTGGATTTGGTTTTCCTGTCAGTCACGCGGTTCCGACCATCGCGAAGCGCCGATGGCCATGTGCAGTGAAATTCTCCGCCCCGCAACATGCGTTGTCTGTGCGCCGTCGAACCGAAAGCGTGGCGCTCGCCCCGCGGGCGATGCCCCAAGGTACGCCTGCGTACAGATCGCCGCTCGATTCGCGCCTATGCTGGGAGCACCTCGGTCAGTCGGGCCGCGACGAGTAGGGCACGCCTCGCGAGAAAGGATCGAAGCATGAAAATCCGTGAACCCCAGCGCAGAAATCTGCTCCGGTTGATGGCCGCCGGTGGTGTCGCGCTTTGCGCGCCCGCAATGTGGGGCTGCAAGGAGCAACAGCAGCCTGCCGGTACGTCTGAAAAGCCGCCCGCCGGCGTGTCGGAAAAACCGCCAGCGGCCGCGACCCCGGCTCCCCCCAGCGGCAGCGGCAAGCTCAGTCAAGCAGAAGCGCAATACCAGAGTACGCCCAAGGCCGGCCAGAAATGCAGCCAGTGCATGCATTTCATCGCTGACTCCGGCTCCTGCAAGCTGGTCGAGGGTCAGATCAGCCCCGAGGGCTGGTGCAAGCTGTTTGCCGCAAAAGCGGCCTGATCCGTTCTCCTGCGCTCCGGTGATCGACGTTTGCCGCTGAAACCTCGGTCCCGGTTCCTTCCATTCAGGCGTATGCTGCCGACAGAGGGAGGGAAAGCGCCATGACCCTGTGCCCCGTCGCGTTGGCAGTGGGCTGCCGGAAATGTCCGGCGTTCCCGGTGTGTCCCTTGAAAGGCGTCATCGGTGATTTCAAGGACGCCGACCCCGCCGAGCAGAAAAAGCAGGCGACCGGGACCCAACGCGACGAGAAATAGGCGCGTCCGCGGCTTACTTGGCTGCGGGCCTGCTGGCGACGATCTGGACGTCGCTTCCCTTGTCGGCCTTCATCACGTTTACCTGGACCGTGGTCTTCGCCTTGTCATCGGCAAGCACCAGGTTGGCACCGCCATCGCCGCCGCTCATTTCCATGAATTGCTTGCCCGTGGACATGGACTTCAGGCGCTCGCGATAGAACGCGGCGACCTTGTCGGCCGGATCGGCACTGTGCAGGACGACCGTATACATGCTGCCATCGGGCGTGCTGACCTTCGAGGACTCGCCTTCGCCGGGTTTCGCGCCGGGATAGAACGGCACGCCCAGCTCGGTCTCGCCGACCTTGGCACCGCCCATTTCCATGTGCGTGGTCTTGCCGGAGGCGTCTGTGGTGGTGATCTTGGTCGAACCGCTGGAAAGTTCGACCTTCGCCCTGGTGCCGTCCTTCTGCAGCGCCGACTCGATCATCGTTTCCGCAGCCTTCTCCGGCGCCTTGCTGCAGGCAACCAGCCCGGCCGCCACGGCGAGGCACAGGAAGATCCGGTTTCTTGTCATGGCGTGCGCTCCGCGAAGGCCTGAAAAGTTCATTGTCGAGCATTGGCGGCGCGGTGTCGAGAATCGTGATCCTCAGATCAACTCAGGCCCTTTTCTATCGGCGGCGAAAGCGTAGAGTCACCGGCGTCTGGTCATGGAGAGGCAATGAGCCTGGGACGACGCAGGCAGTTCCTGATCGCAGGGAGTGCGCTGCTCGCCGCGCCGCTCGTGCTGGCGCAGAATCGCCCGGCGGGAACGCCATTTCGCATCGGACTGTTCCCGGCGCTGGACGAACCCTTCTTGGGCTGGACGCATAAGGCGATGCAGGCGACCGGTTGGCAGCAGGGACGCGACTACGTGTTCGTGCAGTCGGATGCCGGGTATGGCGAACCGACAGTGTCCGCGGCACGGCGTTTGATCAGCAGGAAAATCGATCTTGCCCTGGTCAACTCCACCGCCCATGCCGTCGCTCTGCATCGGGTGACGGCCCGGGTTCCGATCGTGATGTGGGCGAGCGGCTATCCGGTCGAAGCCGGGCTGGCGCTGAGTCTCGCGCGTCCCGGAAAGAACGTGACCGGCGTTACGATCTACGCCGGGACCGGAATCTGGGGCAAGCTGCTCGAACTGTTGCACGAGTCGAAGCCGGGGGTCCGCCGCATCGGCGTTGCCTGGGGCTATGTTCCCCCTGCATTTCCCAGGGAGGAAATCGAGCCCTGCTATCGCGAGCTGAGGCAGGCAGCGCGCGCGCTCAAGCTCGCGCTGCACATCGAGGAGATCGCGTTTCCCGAGGGCGTGCCGGCGGGGCTGGCGTCGCTGGAGGCCGCAAGACCCGATGCCCTGCTCGTGACGGCGGGCCCGGGATTTTTCTCGGCGCGGCACCGCGTCGTGCAGTTCGCCGTGACGAAGCGAATTCCAACCGCCGCCGACTTTCGGTGGCCGCCCGCCGGAGAGCCGGCGCCGCTTCTGACCTACGCCCCGACGCACGCGGCGAACATGCGCAAAGCGACCTCCTACGTCGTGCGCATCCTGGAAGGCGGTGCCAGGCCAGGCGACCTGCCGATCGAGCAGCCCTCGACCTTCGAGCTGGTGGTGAACCTGAAGTCCGCGAAGGCCATTGGCCTGTCGGTCCCGCCGTCGCTGCGGCTGCGCGCCGACCAGGTGATCGAATGACCCGGCCTGGCGCGCACCGACCGCAATTCAACGGAACGCAAAGTCCACTTCCGGCTTTCGCCCGCTGACGAGGTCGGCCAGCGCGCGACCCGAGCCGCAGGCGTGCGTCCAGCCGAGCGTGCCGTGGCCCGTGTCGAGAAATAGATTGCCGTAGCGTGTGCGGCCGACACAGGGAATGTTGCTCGGCGTCGCCGGGCGCAGCCCGGCCCAGAATTCGGCGCGCGCCGCATCGCCTGCCTGCGGAAACAGTTCCAGGGTCCGTTTCAGGATCGCGCGGCAGCGCACCGCGTTGATCGTCGTGTCGTAGCCGGTGAGCTCGGCGGTGCCGGCGATGCGCAAGCGCTCGCCCAGGCGTGAGAACACGAGCTTGTGCGACTCGTCCGAGAGCGACACGGTCCACGCGGCGGCCGCGTCCTTCACCGGCAGCGTCACGGAATAGCCCTTGGCGGGATAGATCGGCAGCCGCACGCCGAGCGGGCGCAGCAGCAGCGGGCTGTAGCTCCCGAGCGCGACCACGTAGGCGTCGCCGCGAACGGGTTGGCCGCCGGTCTCGACGCCCGTAACGCGATCGCCTTCAGTGGCAATGCGCTCGACCGGCTTGCCGTATTCGAAGCGCACGCCGCGCTGTTCGCACAACGCCGCCAGCTGCTGCGTAAAGACGTGCGCGTCACCCGACTCATCGCTCGCCGCGTAGGTGCCGCCCGCGATCTGCTGCCGCGCGCCCGACAGCGCCGGCTCGATCGCGACACATTCGGCCGTCGTCTTCGGCGCGCGATCGACGCCCAGGTCGCGCATCAGTTCCGCGGTGCGCGCCGCGGCCTCGAAATCGCGCGTCTCGGTGTACAGGTGCAGGATGCCGCGCTCGAGCTGGTGGTACTGGATGCCGGTCTGGCGGCGCAGCGCCTGCAGCGTGGCGCGGCTGTACAACCCGAGCCTCACCAGCTGCACGATGTTGCGCCGGTTCCTGCCGGGGAGGCATTCGAGCAGGAATTTCATTCCCCAGAGCCACTGCTGCGGATCGGCGCGCAGCCGAAACAGCAGCGGCGCGTCGTCGCGCCCGAGCCATTTGAGGATCTTGCGGATGGCGCCGGGGTTGGCCCAGGGCTCGGCGTGGCTCACCGAGATCTGCCCGCCGTTGGCGAAGCTCGTTTCCATGCCGGCCGCCGCCTGGCGCTCGAGCACCCGGACGTCGTGCCCGGCCTCGCGCAGGAACCACGCCGCGGTGACGCCGACGACGCCGGCGCCGAGGACGACGATTCTCACCGGGCGACTTCGTACTTTGTGGGGTTCATGGCAATCTACGGGTTGGCGCAACAAGCCGGATTGTAGGCAGGAACGATGGACATCCTCGAGCGCTGTATCGCACGCGTGCGCGGCCGCGGCCTGCGCGTGGTGCTGCCGGAGACCGCGGACGAGCGCATCGTCGCGGCGGCGGGCCGGCTGCGCGAAACGGGGATCGCGCAACCGCTGCTGCCGGAGGCGCCCGAGGCGAGCGCGCGGCTCGACGCATACGCCGCGCTCTACCGCGAAGGCCGCCCCGAGGCGAACCCGAAGATCGCGCGGCGGCTCGCGGCCAAGCCGCTGTTTCATGCCGGGCTGATGCTGAAGGCGGGCGATGCCGACGCGGTGGTTGCGGGCGCCGCGCACGCGAGCGCGCGCGTGATCGAGGCAGGGTTGATGACCGTGGGGCTGGCGCCGGGAATCGGCACGCCGTCGAGCTTCTTCATCATGGCGCTGGCGGAGCGGGCGCTGGTGTACGCCGATTGCGCGGTCAACGTCGACCCGACGCCGGAGCAGCTCGCCGACATCGCGCTCGCCTCGGCCCGGAGCTGCCGTGCGCTGCTGGGCGAGGAGCCGCGCGTGGCGCT
>SCUF01000289.1 GCA_004298325.1 Betaproteobacteria bacterium
GTAGTAGACGATCTCGGGCGCCGGCACGTAGAGGTCTTCGGCCTCGAGCAGCTCGGCGAACGCCCGCTCGCCGGCATTGAGCGGCGCGCGCCAGGGCGCCAGCGCCTCGGCGCGCTCCGGTGCCACCGGTTCGCCGGCGGCATTGCTGGCGATCAAAATGCCGGCCTCCTCGAAGCATTCGCGGGCCGCCGCGATCCAGTAGGCGAGTCCGCCCGAGTCGAGTCCGAGTTGCGCGCTGGCGCGCTCGTCGCTCACGCCGAGGACGCGGCGCGCGGCGCGCGGGTCGCGGTCGGTCGCATCGAGCGCGCCGCCCGGGAAGACGTAAGCCCCGGGCAGAAAAGCGGCGCTGCGCGTGCGCTGCAGCATGAACGCCTCCGGCCCGCTCATCGTGTCGCGCAACAGGATGATGGTCGCCGCCGGGCGCGGCTCGCTCTTGACGCTCATCGCCTAGGGGCCCCGGCCGGCGCGATCCTTGTCGTTCTGCGCCTTGATCAGCGAGCGCATGCGATCCCAGTCGGCATCCGAGAGCCGGTCGAGTTCGGCGAAGCCGCCGCCGGTGGCGAGCCAGCCGGCGCCGTCGAGCGCGATGGTTTCGCCCGTAAGCCACTCGCAGCCGTCGGCCATGAGAAATGCCGCGAGGTTCTGCAATTCCGGCATCTGCCCGATGCGCCGCATCGGGTTGCGCTCGGCCGAGCCCTCGGCCTTGCCGTCCGGGCGTAAGCGCTTGACCGCGCCCTCGGTGGGAAACTGACCGGGCGCGATCGCGTTCAGCCGGATGCCGTACTTGCCCCACTCCACGGCAAGCGACTGGGTCATCACGTGCAGGCCCGCCTTCGACATCGCCGAGGGCACGACGTAGGGCGACCCGGTCCAGACCCAGGTGACGAGAATCGAAATCACCGAGCCCTTGTGGCCGCCGGCGATCCAGCGCTTGCCGACCGCGTGCGTGACGTAGAACGTGCCGTGAAACACGATGTTGGCGATGGCGTTGAAGCCGTTCGGCGTCAGGTCCTTCGTCGGGCTGATGAAATTGCCGGCGGCGTTGTTGACGAGGCCCGTCAGCGGCCCGCTTTCGTCCCAGATGCGCTGCACCATCGCGTCGACCGCCTGCGCGTCGCGGATGTCGACGGCGTGCGTGCGCACGCTGCCGCCGTGCTGCGCGGTGAGTTCCTTCGCGCTCGCTTCCAGCACCGGCCCGCGCCGGCCGCAGAGCCAGAGCTCCGCGCCGAGCGCGAGATAGCGCGCGGCGATTTCCCTGCCCAGGCCGGTGCCGCCGCCGGTGACCAGGATGCGCTTGCCCTTGAGCAGGCCGTCCTTGAACATGCTCCGCCTCCTATGAAACCGTGAGCACGAGCTTGCCGATGTGCTGCGAGGATTCCATCAGCCGGTGCGCTTCGCTCGCCTCGGTGAGCGCAAAGGTCCTGAAGATCACCGGCTTGATCCTGCCCGCCTCGATCAGCGGCCAGATGCGGCTCCGGAGGTTCTGCGCGACGTAGCCCTTGTACTCGAGCGTGCGCGGTCGCAGCGTCGAGCCGGTGAGGTGCAGGCGCCGGCGCATCAGCTCGTTGATGTCAAGCTCGGTCTTCGGCCCGCGCAGGAAGGCGATGAACACGAGGCGGCCGTCGTCGGCAAGGCACTTGAGCTCCTTCGGCACGTAATCGCCGCCGACCATGTCGAGGATCACGTTGACGCCCTTGCCGCCCGTGGCTGCCTTGATCTCGGCGACGAAGTCCTGGGTGCGGTAGTTGATCGCCTTCTCGGCGCCCAGACGCACGCAGGCCGCGCACTTTTCGTCGCTGCCGGCGGTGGCGAAAACGCGATTGCCGGTGGCGGCCGCCATCTGGATCGCGGTGACGCCGATCCCCGAGGAGCCGCCTTGTACCAGCAGCGTCTCGCCGGGCGCGAGCTGGCCGCGGTCGTAGACGTTGTTCCAGACGGTGAAGCAGGTCTCGGGCAGCGACGCGGCCTCGATGAGCGACCATCCCGCGGGAACCGGCAGCGCCTGGGCTTCGGGCGTGACGCAGTACTCCGCGTAACCGCCGCCGTGCGTGAGCGCGCAGATGCGGTCGCCCGGTTTCCACAGCGTCACCGCGGCGCCGCAGGCGACCACCTCGCCCGCGATCTCGAGGCC
>SCUF01000290.1 GCA_004298325.1 Betaproteobacteria bacterium
CGCCGGCGACTGCCACTGCCAGAAGTTTCTTGTTCATCAATAAATCTCCCGTTCGTTGATCACTCGGTCGGCCTAGGTCCGACCGCCTCAACCTCTCAAAGCCGAGAAGTTGCATGGATTTTGCCGCACAGCCCTTTGCTGCGGCAACGAGAGCGTGAGATTTTGCCGCTCGCCGATGCCCGATGTTGTGCTTGCGCAACACAATTTTATGTATTTAATATCAATTACTTACTCAGCTACTGGGACCTCAGCCAAAGAATGCTTTGAGGGCAGCTCCGGGGTCCTCCGCGCGCATGAACGCCTCACCGACCAGAAAGGTGCCGACCCCCTCTTCCCGCAGGCGGCTCACGTCCGCCCGCGCCTGGATCCCGCTTTCCGTAACCACAATTCGCCCGTGGGGAATACGCGGCAGCAACCGGATCGTCGTGTCGAGCCGGGTTTCAAAGGTCCGCAGATCCCGGTTGTTGACCCCAATGAGCGGGGTCTTCAGTGTCAGCGCTGCGTCCAATTCTGCCGCGTCATGCACCTCCACCAGCACCGCAAGCCCGAGTCCGTGCGCCATCTGCTCCAGGCGGCGCAAGTCCTGCGGCTCGAGCGCAGCGGCGATCAGCAGCACGCAATCGGCCGCCATCGCCCGCGCCTCGAGAATCTGGTAGGGGTCGATGATGAAGTCCTTGCGCAGCACCGGCAGCACGCACGCGGCGCGCGCGGCGACCAGGTCCTCCGCCGAGCCCTGGAAATAGGGCTGGTCGGTCAGCACCGAGAGGCAGGCGGCGCCTGCCGCCGCGTAGCTCGCGGCAATCGCCGCCGGATCGAAGCGCTCGCGCAGCAGGCCGCGCGACGGACTGGCGCGCTTGATCTCGGCAATCACGGCCGGGATGCCCGCGTCGAGCCTTGAGCGAATCGCGGCGACAAAATCGCGCGGCGGCGGCGCGGCGCGCCCCCGGCGCTCGATCGCCGCCGGTGGCACCGCCGCCATGGCCGCAGCGACCTCGGCGCGCTTGGTCGCCAGAATCCGCCGCAGGAGGTCGGACATCAGCCCTTGGGACCGAATTTCCGTGTCGCGGCGACGAACTCGTCGACCTTCGCGCGCGCCGCACCGCTCGCGATGGCCTTGCGCGCGCGCTCGATTCCGCTCTGCAGCGTTTTCGCATGTCCCGCGACGTAGATCGCGGCGCCCGAGTTGATGAGCACGATGTTGAGCGCCGGGCCGGGCTGGTTTTCCAGTACCGCGAGCATCATCGCCTTCGACTCCTCCACGGTGTTCACCTGGATCGAGCGCCGGTCGTAGAGCTCGAGGCCGAACTGGGAGGGGTGGATCTCGTATTCGCGGATCTCGCCCTTCGCCAGTTCACCCACCAGGGTGGGACCGGAAATCGAGATCTCGTCCAGCCCGTCCAGGCCGTACACCACCATGACGTGCCGCGCGCCCAGGCGCTGCAGCACCCGCACCTGGATGCCCACCAGATCGGGGTGAAACACGCCCAGCAGCAGGTTGCCCGCGGCAGCCGGATTGGTGAGCGGGCCGAGGATATTGAAGATCGTGCGCACGCCCAGCTCGCGGCGCACCGGCGCGGCGAACTTCATCGCCGGGTGGTGCGCGGGCGCGAACATGAAGCCGACCCCCGTTTTCTCGACGCAGCGCGCGATCTGTTCCGGCGTCAGGTCGAATCTTGCGCCGAGCGCCTCCAGCACGTCGGCGCTGCCCGAGCGCGAGGATACGGCGCGATTGCCGTGCTTGGCGACGCGCGCGCCCGCGGCCGCGGCGACGAAGGTGGCCGTGGTCGAGACGTTGAAGGTGTGCGCCGCGTCGCCGCCCGTGCCGACGATGTCGACCACGCCGGCGGGGTCCTTCACCGGGACCCGGGTCGCGAACTCGCGCATCACCTGCGCCGCGGCTGCGATCTCGCCGATCGTCTCCTTCTTCACCCGCAGGCCGACGATGAACGCCGCGATCTGCGCCGGCGTCAGCTCGCCGCGCATGATCTGGCGCATGATGTGCAGCATCTCGTCGTGAAAC
>SCUF01000291.1 GCA_004298325.1 Betaproteobacteria bacterium
ATCGCGGCGATCACCGGCCTGGACGAAGTGTTCTTCTGCAACTCGGGGCTGGAGGCGAACGAGGCGGCGATCAAGGTCGCGCGCAAGTACGGCCACGACCGCGGCGTCAACGAGCCCGCCATCATCGTGATGGAAAAGGCCTTCCACGGACGCTCGCTTGCCACGCTTTCGGCGAGCGGCAGCCGCAAGGTGCAGGCCGGGTTCGAGCCGCTGGTGCAGGGCTTCGTGCGCGCGCCGCTCAACGACCTCGATGCGGTGCGCCAGATCGCCGCGCACAACAAGAACGTGGTCGCGGTGTTCGTCGAGCCGATCCAGGGCGAAGGCGGTATCAACCTCGCGCGCCTGGAGTACCTGCGCGGCCTGAAGGAGATCTGCGACCGCCACGAGTGGCTGTTCATGTCGGACGAGGTGCAGTGCGGCCTGGGTCGCACCGGAAAATGGTTCGTCTACCAGCACGCGGGCTTTCAGCCGGACGTGCTGCCGCTCGCCAAGGGCCTCGGCTCCGGCGTGCCGGTGGGGGCCTGCGTCGTCGGCGGGCGTGCCAGGGGCGTGCTCAAGCCGGGCAATCATGGCTCGACCTTCGGCGGCAATCCGCTCGCCATGACGGCGGTCGTCACGACCCTCGACACGATGAAGGACGAGGGCCTGCTCGGGAACGCCGCGCGCGTCGGCGGCGCGATCCGCGACGGCCTCGCCGCCGGGCTCAAGGGCCTCGCCGGCGTGCGCGAAGTGCGCGGCATGGGCTTGATGATCGGCGTCGAGCTCGAGCGGCCGTGCGGCGACGTGGTGAAGCAGGCGCTCGCCGCCGGGCTGGTCGTCAACGTCACCGCGGAGAACGTGATCCGGCTGCTGCCGCCGCTCGTCATGAGCGAGACGGAGGGCCGCGAGGTGCTCGAGCGGCTGCTGCCGGTGGTGCGGTCGTTTCTCGCTTCGGACACCGCGCTGCCGCAAGCCGCCGCCGCGCGCTGAGCCTGCCATGGCGGCGGTGCGCCACTACCTGCAGTTCCGCGATTTCTCGCGCCGGGAATACGCACACCTGTTCGCGCGCACGCGCTGGATCAAGGACCAGTTCAAGCGCTACCGGCGCTACTGGCCGCTGGAAGACCGCACGCTGGCGATGATTTTCGAGAAGCAGTCGACGCGCACGCGCCTTTCGTTCGAGGCCGGCATGCACCAGCTCGGCGGCGCGGCGATCTTCCTCTCGACGCGCGACTCGCAGCTCGGCCGCGGCGAGCCGGTGGAGGATTCCGCGCAGGTCATTTCGCGGATGTGCGACCTGGTGATGATCCGCACCTTCGAGCAGGACGTGATCGAACGCTTCGCGCGCCACTCGCGCGTTCCGGTGATCAACGGCCTGACCAACGCCTACCACCCCTGTCAGGTCCTCGCCGACCTCTACACCTTCATCGAGCACCGCGGCCCGATCCGCGGCAGGACCGTGGCGTGGATCGGCGACTCGAACAACGTCTGCAATACCTGGCTGCAGGCGGCGGAGGTGCTCGGCTTCAAGGTGAACGTCTCCACGCCGCCGGGGTACGAGGACGGCCTGGAAAAGGATGTGAGGAATTACGAGTTCTTCGCCGATCCGAAGCGGGCGGTGAAGGGCGCGCACGTCGTCACGACCGACGTCTGGACCTCGATGGGCTTCGAGGCCGAAAACCAGAAGCGCAAGAAGCACTTCGCCGGCTGGCAGGTCGACGCGAAGATGATGCGGGCGGCGAGAAAGGACGCGCTCTTCATGCACTGCCTGCCCGCGCACCGCGGCGAGGAGGTGAGCGCCGCGGTGATCGACGGCAAGCAGAGCGTGGTCTGGGACGAGGCCGAGAACCGGCTGCACGCGCAGAAGGCGCTGATGGAGTTCCTCTTGCTCGGGAAAGTGAAGCCCTAGCCGGCGGCTGGCGCGACCTTGGCGGGCGCCTTGTTGAAGCCGCCGTAAAGCTCGCAAATGCCGAGGAGCGCGAAATACAGCGCGCCCATCATCACGGCCTGCTCGGGATGCTGCTCCCAGAGGCCATCGCCGCTGCTGCCGGAAATCGCCGCGAGGCGCGGCACCGGAATGAAGATCGAGCCCGCGGCGAGGACGAGGTAGAGGCCGGCCGAGATGCCCCATCGCGTCATGTGCCGCTGCAGCCGTTGCGCCGCCTGTGCGGCCGGCGTCAGCCAGTCGCCAATGAACTTGTTGGCGATGAGCAGCCAGAAGCCGAGGAACAGCCACGCCGTGTGGAACGCCGCGCTGATGCCGGCGGCGCCCACCGAGTACAGGGCGAGCAGCCCGGCGAACACGGCGCGCTCGCTCTTCCACCACGAGCCTTCGCCTGCCTTTTGCGCGATCGCTCGCGGCGCACCGATCAGCGCGATGGAGGCATGGATGATGATGAACTCGAGCACCATCACACCCACCAGCATTCCGGCCGCCTGTTTTCCGATGACCTGCGGTGCGGCCCAGCCGAGAACGAACCAGCCTGCGAGCGCGAGGTCGGGAAACGCGGCGAGCGCCTGTCCGGCGGTGACCCTGGGCCAGGCGCGGCTGGAAAGGAACCAGAGTTGCGGACCGGCAAAAAGCAGCAGGACTCCGGCGAAGGCGCCGGCCATCGCGCGCGGGTGCGGATCCGTGGCGCCCAGGATGTGATGCAGGGACCAGGCGATGAGAACGATCCCGCCCTCGATCGCGGCAAAGCCCGCGACCATGCCCAGTGCGCTGAGTACGCAGCCGTTGTTCGATTCGCTTTTTGCCACGGCGCCCGCATTACACCACCACCGCGCGCACCTCGTCGATGGAGCCACGCGCCACACCCATCCCTCGCGGCGACGCACAGCCCGACTGCAATCCGATGTTCGAGTGCCAACTAGTGCACATGAGTTCCGCCCATTGCCTGATCCAGGTCAACGCGACAGGCGCGTCGCAATGGTTTCCTTCCGCCGTCTGATCGTTAAACCGTACAGGACCATTGGAGAAAGGACATGACGACATTGGATACGGGCATCATGACGCGCATGGCCGAATGGCGGCGCCGGAAGGCGCAGAGCGAGCAATCCGCCGCGGACAGGGCGCGCGACGCAACCACACGCAAGGACGAAGCGTGGGACCTGTGGAAGACGCGCGCGAACTGCGAGAATCTGACGTTGCGGGAACTCGTCGACGGCCCGGTGGAGCCCACCTGGCCTGCCGAGAGAGAAGCTCGCGAGCGCCGGCTGTTCGAGGAATTCTGGGCCGAGCAGGCCGCCTAGTCCGGCTCCGCGGCGCCGCTGCGGACCTTCGTCCCGGTGATCGCCTCGAACCGCCGCACGTATTCCGGCCACACCTCGGGGTTGACGATGCGCGGCGGGCGCAGGCCCTTGGCGATCGCCGCGATCTGCTCGGCGCCCCAGCTCGCGGTGTTCCACCGCGCCTCGTGCTTGACGCCCGCGGTATGGAAAGTCGCGATCACGTTGTCGAGCTTGAGCAGCGGGTGATCGAGCGGCGGTGGCTCGATGTCCCAGACATCCAGCCCGGCGCCGGCGAGATGCCCGGTCTGGAGCGCCGCGCATAGCGCCGCCTCGTCGTGAATGCCGCCGCGCGCGGTGGTCACGAAGATCGCGCCCGTCTTCATGCGCGCGAACGCCGCGGCATCCATCAGGCCCAAGGTGGAGGCATCGCGCGGGCAGTGCAGTGAAACGAAGTCCGAGCGCGTCAGCAATTCCTCGAGCGGAACGCCGGTCGCGCCGCGCCGGCCGATTTCTTCGGGCGTCAGGAAGGGATCGGTCGCGAGCACGGTCATGTCGAAGATGCGAGCGATGCGCGCGGTGCGCGTGCCGGTATTGCCCAGGCCGACGAGGCCGAGCACCTTGCCGGTGATCTGGTGCCCCATCACCGCCTCGCGCGTGAAGCCGCGCTCGCGGCGCAGCCGCCGGTCGCTCTCGCCGATGCGGTGCGCAAGTCCCAGGATGAAGCCGAAGGCGTGCTCGGCGACCGCCTGCGCATTCGCGCCGGCCTGGTTGACGACCAGCACCCCCGCACGCGTGCAGGCCGCCACGTCCACGGTGTCGTAGCCGGCGCCGTACGTCGAGACGCAGACGAGCCGCGGGCAGCGCGCGAGCAGCGCTGCGGTGACGAACCAGGGCTGCGGCAGATCGTCCTTGGCCGAGGACACGCTGTAGACGTGCGCGCCGCCGAGCGCCTCCAGAGAGGACGCCTCCGGGTCGGCGAGCTTCGCCGTGATGAGCTCGATCCCTGCCTCGCGGCCGAGCCGTTCGGCGAACGCGGGGTTCTGCCAGATGTCGAGGCGGAAGACGCGCAAGCGCGGGCCGGTCAATCGGTCGTCTGCTTCGGCCCCGGAGACCCGAGCAGCGGCACGCCGCCGCCCGCCGCCTCCCCGAGCAGCCCCGCCTCGCTATAGACGCGGAGCTTCTCGCGCGTGTCGGCGATGTCGAGGTTGCGCAGGGTGAGCTGTCCGATGCGATCGCCCGGCGTAAAGTACAGCGTCTCGCCCTTCTCCATCGTCAGGCGCTCGGGGTGATAAGTCAGATTCGGGCTCCTGGTATCGAGGATCGAGTAGTCGTTGCCGCGGCGCAGTTCGAGGCTCACCTCGCCCGTCACCGCCTTCGCCACCCAGCGCTGCGCCGTCTCGCGCAACATCAGGGTCTGCGGATCGAACCAGCGCCCCTGGTAGAGCAGCCGCCCCAGCCGCCGGCCGTTGGTGCGGTACTGCTCGATCGTGTCCTCGTTGTGGATGCCGGTCACGAGGCGCTCGTAGGCGACGTGCAGCAGCGCCATCCCGGGCGCCTCGTAGATGCCGCGGCTCTTCGCCTCGATGATGCGGTTCTCGATCTGGTCGCACATTCCGAGGCCGTGCCGGCCGCCGATGGCGTTGGCCTCGGCGAAGAGCGCGACCGCGTCGGTGAAATGCTGGCCGTTGAGCGCGACCGGGACGCCCTCCTCGAAGCACACGGACACGCGCTCGGGCTTCACCGGCACGTCCTCGCGCCAGAACGCGACGCCCATGATCGGCTGGACGATCGCGATCCCCTTGTCGAGGAACTCGAGGTCTTTTGCCTCGTGCGTGGCGCCGAGGATGTTCGAGTCGGTGGAGTAGGCCTTCTCGGCGCTCATCCTGTAGTCGAAGCCCGCCTTCGACAGGTACTCGGACATTTCCCTGCGGCCGCCCAGCTCGTCGATGAAGCTCTGGTCGAGCCAGGGCTTGTAGATGCGCAGGCCGGGGTTCGCCAAGAGGCCGTAGCGATAGAAGCGCTCGATGTCGTTGCCCTTGTAGGTGCTGCCGTCGCTCCAGATGCCGACGTCGTCCTCGCGCATCGCGACGACGAGCATCGTGCCGGTGACCGCGCGGCCGAGCGGCGTGGTGTTGAAGTACGTCGCCCCGCCCGTGGCGATGTGGAACGCGCCGCACTGGATCGCGGCGATGCCCTCGGCGACGAGCTGCGGCCGGCATTCCACGAGCCGCGCCAGTTGCGCCCCGTAGGCGAGCGCCTTGCGCGGGATCTCGGCGTAGTCCGACTCGTCGGGCTGGCCGAGGTTCGCGGTATAGGCGTAAGGGATCGCGCCCTTCGCGCGCATCCAGTGCACCGCGGCGCTCGTGTCGAGGCCGCCCGAGAACGCGATGCCGACTTTTTCCCCCCTGGGAAGCGTACCGAGGATCGTCGCCAAGTGACTGCTCTCCAAAATGCCGATGATACGAGATCCCGCGGCTAGAATAGCGGCCTTGCGCTTCCTTGCCGCTCTCGCCGCCGCCTTGCTTGCCGCCTGCGCGCTCAACGCCGCGGCCGCGCCGTTCGTCGTGCGGCTGGGCGCGGAGCGCCTCGTGCTGGACGCGCCCCTGGGGTTTTCCGACAGCCTGGGGCTGTCGTCGCCGCGCCTGCAGGAACTGGCCGAGTCGCAGACCTCGGCCTCCAACAGGATTCTGCTGTTCGCGATCACCGACGCCGACCTGCGGCGCTTCATGGGGGGCGACCGGCCGGACTTGCGCCGCTACATGATCGCGGTGGTGCCCGCGCGCCTGGTGCACGAGCGCCTGAGCGCCACCGAGTTCGGCGCGCTGGCGGGCGAATCGCTGCGCGACATGGGCGCGCCGGCGGCGGGCGCAGATTACCTGGCGCTGCTCGACGCGCCGCCGCATGGCCGGCCCCGGCTGCTCGCTGAACTGCGCAGGGATCCGCTGGTGCTGAGCGTGCTGCAGGGGGTGCGCCTGCAGCCGCCGGGCGATTCGGCGCGCGAGAAGAAGCCGCAGTACCTGTTCTCCACCACCACGCTGCTGTTGCTGCGCGGCAAGGTGCTCACCCTTTCGGTGTATACCGGCCACGACGGCCCGGCCGACATCGAGTGGATTCGCGGGGTGACGCTGCGCTGGCTCGACCAACTGCAGCGACTCAACCGCAACCCATGAACCTCGACAACGAAGGCTATCTCACCGATCCCGCCGACTGGAATGAAGCGGTCGCGCAAGCGCTCGCCCGCCACGAAGGCGTCGAGCTTACCGAAGAGCACTGGGCGGTGATCGGCTTCATGCGCCACTACTACGAAGCGCATGCCGTCCCGGCAGATGCGCGCTTCGCCATCCGCTTCCTCGCCGACGAGCGCGGCCACGGCGCCAACGCCCGCAAGCGTCTGTTCGAGCTGTTTCCCTACGGCTACGTCAAGCAGGCCTGCAAGATCGCGGGCATGCGCCGTCCGCGCATCTGGAGCACCGGCTGAAAGGGTTCCCCATGCCCTCGTTCGACATCGTTTCGCAGGTCAACGCGCAGGAAGTCCGCAATGCGGTGGATCAGGCCAACAAGGAGATCCAGAACCGCTTTGACTTCAAGGGCTCGGACGCGCGCATCGAGCAGGCGGAGCTTGCGCTCACGGTGTTCGCGGACGACGAGTTCAAGCTCGGCCAGGTGCTCGACGTGCTGCGCGCCCGGCTCAGCAAGCGCAACGTCGACGTGCGCTGCCTGGAGCTCGGCGGCATCGAGAAAATCTCCGGCGACAAGGCGAAGCGCGTGGTCACGGTGAAGACGGGCGTACCGCAGGACAAGGCGAAACTGATCCAGAAGCTGCTCAAGGACGCAAAGCTCAAGGTGGCCGCCTCGATCCAGGGCGATGCGGTGCGCGTCTCCGGCGCGAAGAAAGACGAGCTGCAGGCCGCGATCCAGCTGGTGCGCAGAAACGTGACCGACCTGCCGCTGCAGACCATCAACTTCCGGGACTAGGAACGGGGCAACCCACGGTTCCCCCGTTACCCTCTCCGGAGTCTTTCGCTCCAGCGCCCGTAGAGGCGGTCGGCGAGCTCGTGCAGCCGCGCCAGGCGCGGCGCGAGCTCGCGCAGGATCGCCTCGGTCCGCTGCACCCCGGGGCTCGCCGCGCTGCGCTCGATCTCGTCGCGGCCGCCCCGGCACCAGGCGCGCACCAGCTCCTCGGTCATCTCGACGTGGCACTGCAGGCCGAAGTGCTTGCCGATGGCAAAAGCCTGGTTCGCGCAGTGCGTGCTGCCCAGCACGCGCGTCGCCCCGGGCGGGATGCTGAAGGTCTCGCCATGCCAGTGGAAGGCCTCGAACGCGGTCCAGGGGCCGAACCACTCGCCGGCGACGGCGTTGTCCGCGACGCGCACCTCGCCCCAGCCGATTTCCGGGACGCGGGCGCGCGTCACCTCGCCGCCGAAGGCGCGGGCCATGAGCTGCCCGCCGAGGCAATGGCCGAGCACCGGCACGTCCTTGCGCACGCCGTCGCGGATCAGTTCGAGCTCCGGCGCGATCCAGGGCAGCGCGTCGTTCGCGCTCATCGGCCCACCCATCAAGGCCAGGCCGGAGTACGCGGCCGCATCGCGCGGCACCGCGGCGCCCGCGTCGATCGCGATGAGGGTCCAGGGAATCGAACGGCCCTCGAGCCACGTGGCAAAATACGCCGGTCCCTCGGAACGGACGTGCCTGACGATGGCAACCGGTTTCATGCTGCGGCATTGTATGGCCCTGGCGCTCGCGCTGGCGGCAGCGCCGGCGCTCGCGCTCGAGGTCCGGCTGCTCGGCACTTTCGGCGACAAGGCGGCCATCCTCTCGATCGACGGCGCCGAGCCGAAGACCGTCAAGGTCGGACAGCGCCACGGCGGCGTCGCCGTGATCGCGGTCGGCGAGGACGGCGCCACGATCGAGGTCGAGGGCCGGCGCCGGGTCATCCGGCGCGGGCAGCATTTCCGCGCCGCGGCCGCGAAGGATGCGCGCCAGAGCGTGGTGCTGGTGGCCGACGGGCGCGGACATTTCGTCACCGATGGCCGCGTCAATGGCGGCATGGTGCGCTTCGTGGTGGACACGGGGGCGAGCTCCGTCGTGCTGCCGGAAACGGACGCCAACCGCCTGGGCATCGACTACCGCAAGGGCCAGCGCGGGCTGATCCAGACCGCGAACGGAGTCGCCAGCGCGTGGCGCGTTTCCCTCGACCAGGTGCGCCTCGGCGACATCGAACTGCACCAGGTCGATGCCGTCGTGATCGAGAAAGGTCCCGACGTGGTGCTGCTCGGCATGAGCTTCCTCAATCGCGTCGAGATGCGGCGCGACGGCGACACCATGACGCTGACGCGGCGGTTTTGAGCTGCGACCGCGTTTTGTTGCCTCTATCCGATCTCGGCTTCCCGGATGATTTTTCCGGGAAGCCGAGACTCTGATGCGCCCGCGCCCGGTGCCACGGGCGTGACGGCGCGACGGTCTGATTGTCTCGGCTTCTCGGAAGGATCACCCGAGAAGCCGAGATCGTATGAAAAGCGGAAACGGCAGCGCGAAGCGCGCTAGTCCTTCGGCACCAGCGGCACAAAGCGCACCGGCAGCACGTTGCGGCGCTCGGTGCTGCCGTCGGCCTTCTTGGTGATCAGCAGAAGCTGCTGCACTTCCCAGCGCTCGCCCACGGGGATCACCAGGCGTCCGCCGGGTTTCAACTGGTCGACCAGCGCCTGCGGCACGCTCGGCGCCGCCGCCGTGACGACGATGCCGTCGAACGGCGCCTTTTCCGGCCAGCCGGCGTAGCCGTCGCCGATGCGCACCTCGATGTTGCGGTAGCCCATCTCCTTCAGTTTCGCCTCGGCGCTGCGGCCGAGCGCCTCGACGATCTCGATGGTGTACACCTGCTTCACGATCTCGGCGAGGATCGCGGCCTGATATCCGGAACCGGTGCCGATTTCGAGCACGATGTGCCCCGGCTGCGGCGCGAGCAGGTCGGCCGACAGCGCGACGATGTAGGGCTGCGAGATCGTCTGCCCGTGGCCGATCGGCAGCGGGTGGTTGCGGTAGGCCCAGGCCCGCTCGGCCCCCGGCACGAGGCGGTGGCGCTCGACCTTGCCGAGCGCGCCGCGCACCTGCGGCGACATCGCGGCGAGCCCGGTTTCGGCGCGGGTGTCGGCGTAGGTAGCCTCGACCTCCTCGACCATGCGCGCGCGCTGCGCGTCGAATTCCCGGGCTTCGACCGTGTTCATCACCAGCCCCGCCAGCGCGAGGCTAAGCAGCCTTCTTGTCGCGTTTGATGAGCGCGTAAGCAGAGTGGTTGTGGATCGATTCGAAGTTTTCCGACTCGACCATGTAGGCATCGATGCGCTCGTCCAGGTTGAGCACTGCGGCGACGTCGCGCACCATGTCTTCGACGAACTTGGGGTTGTCATAGGCGCGTTCGGTGACGTGCTTCTCGTCGGGACGCTTGAGCAGGCCGTAGAGCTCGCTGGAAGCCTGCCGTTCCACGATGTCGACGATTTCCTCGATCCAGACGAAGGCGTTGATGCGGCAGCTGACCGTGACGTGCGAGCGCTGGTTGTGCGCGCCGCGCTCGGAGATCTTCTTCGAGCAGGGACACAGGCTCGTCACCGGCACCAGCACCTTGAGCCGGAAGCTCTGCCGGCCCTTGAGGATCTCGCCGGTGAAGGTGACCTCGTAATCCATGAGGCTCCTGACGCCGGAGACCGGCGCCGTCTTCTCGATGAAGTACGGGAACGACATCTCGATGCGCCCCTCCTCGGCTTCGAGCCGCTGCACCATCTCCCGCAGCATCCGCTGGAAGGTCTCGACCGTGATCTCGCGCTCGTGCGCGCACAGGATCTCGACGAAGCGCGACATGTGCGTGCCCTTGAAATGATGCGGCAGGCCGACGTACATGTTGAAGCTGGCGATGGTGTGCTGCGCGCGCCCCGAACGTTCCTGGATGCGCATCGGGTGGCGGATCGCCTTGACGCCGACCTGGTCGATGGCGAGCTTGCGCGAATCGGGCGCGCTCTGGACGTCCGGAATGTTGTGCAGATCCTTCGCTTTCATGAGCGCGATTATATCGTCCGACCCCGTCAGCCGGGCCCCGCGGCGCGGATCGAGCGCTCGATGCCGGCCGCATCGAGCCCGACCGAGGCCAGCAGCCGGGCGGGATCGCCGTGGTCGATGAACCGGTCCGGCAGCCCGAGCAGCAGGATGCGGCGCTCCACGCCGAGCGCAGCCAGCGCTTCGCACACCGCACTGCCTGCGCCGCCCATGATCTGGTGCTCTTCCACGGTCACGAGCAGCGCGTGCGTGGCGGCGAGCCGTTGCACGAGCTCGACGTCCAGCGGCTTGACGAAGCGCATGTTGGCGACGGTCGCATCGAGCGCCTCGGCGGCCCGCAGCGCCGGCGCCAGCATCGAACCGAACGCCAGGATCGCAATACCGTGGTCCCCGCGCGCGCCCTGGCGCCGGATTTCGCCGCGCCCCAGCGGCAGCGCGCGCATCTCGCGCTCCACCGCGGCGCCGCCGCCGCTGCCGCGCGGATAGCGCACCGCGGCGGGGCCGCTCAGCTGCAGGCCGGTGTAGAGCATCTGGCGGCATTCGTTTTCGTCCGCCGGTGCCATCAGCGTGAGGTTGGGGACGGTGCGCAGGTAGGCGTAATCGAAGGCGCCGTTGTGGGTCGCGCCGTCGCCGCCCACCAGCCCGCCGCGGTCGAGCGCGAACAGCACCGGCAGGTTCTGGATCGCGACGTCGTGGATCAGCTGGTCGTAGCCGCGCTGCAGGAACGTCGAATAGATTGCCACCACGGGCTTGAGACCCTCGCAGGCGAGCCCGGCGGCGAAGGTCACGGCGTGCTGCTCGGCGATCGCGACGTCGAAATAGCGCTCGGGAAATTCCTCGGAGAAGCGCACCAGGCCCGAGCCCTCGCGCATCGCGGGCGTGATCGCCACCAGCCGCGGCTCGAGCGGCGCCATGTCGCACAGCCAGTCGCCGAAAATCTGCGAATACGTCGGCTTGCCGCCCGCGGTTTGCTTGAGTCCTTCCTGCGGATCGAACTTGCCCGGACCGTGATAGGCGATCGGATCGTCTTCGGCGAGCTTGTAGCCCTGGCCCTTGCGCGTGACGACGTGCAGGAACTGCGGTCCCGAGAGTTTGCGGATGTTGGTCAGCGTGGGAATCAGCGCGTCCAGGTCGTGGCCGTCGATCGGGCCGATGTAGTTGAAGCCGAATTCCTCGAACAGCGTGCCCGGCGTCACCATGCCCTTGACGTGCTCCTCGGCGCGGCGCGCGAACTCCCACATCGCCGGCAGGCGCTTGAGCAGGTGCTCGCTCGCGCGCCGTGCGCTGGTGTACATGCGGCCCGAGAGCAGGCGCGCCAGGTAGTTGGTGAGCGCGCCCACCGGCGGCGAGATCGACATCTCGTTGTCGTTCAGGATGACGAGCAGGTCGGCGTCGCTCGCGCCGGCGTTGTTGAGCGCTTCGAACGCCATGCCGGCCGACATCGCGCCGTCGCCGATCACGGCGATGCAGCGGCGCGACTCGCCTTTCAGCCGGGCCGCCGTCGCCATGCCGAGCGCGGCCGAGATCGAGGTCGACGAATGCGCCGTGCCGAAGGTGTCGTAGGGCGACTCCGAGCGCCGCGGAAAGCCCGAGATGCCGCCGAGCTGCCGCAGTCCCGCCATGCCCTCGCGCCGCCCGGTGAGGATCTTGTGCGGGTAGGTCTGGTGGCCGACGTCCCAGACGATGCGGTCCTCGGGCGTGTCGAACACGTAATGCAGCGCGAGCGTGAGTTCCACCGTGCCGAGGTTGGACGACAGGTGGCCTCCGGTCTGCGACACCGACTCGAGCACGAACGCGCGCAGCTCCTCGGCCAGCTGCGGCAGGAGCCTGCGCTCCAGGCGCCGCAGGTCCGCCGGATCATTGATCGTCCTGAGCAGCTCGAACATCGCCGGATTGTAGTCTTCGGCCTGCGGCGTCATCGCGCCCGGCGCCGCCGCCGTGCCGTCCATCGCGCTCATGGCTTTCAGAATTTCCTCAGGACGATGAAGTCCGCCAGCTCGCGCAGCCGCCGCGCGCGCTCACCCAGCGGCGCGAGCGCGGCGAGGGCGTCCTGCCGCAGGTCTTCGGCAAACTCGCGCGCATGGGCCGCCCCCAGCGCCGAGACGAACGTCGGCTTGCCCTGCTTCGAATCCTTGCCCGCGGTCTTGCCGAGCGTCGCCGTGCTCGCTTCGGCGTCGAGCACGTCGTCGACCACCTGGAACGCAAGTCCCACGCATTTCGCGTAGCGGTCGAGGCCCGCGCGCGCGGCGGCGGCGAGCGGGCCGCCGCAGCCGGCGCCGAGCACCACGGCGGCGCGGATCAGCGCGCCGGTCTTGCGAATGTGCATCGCCTCCAGCTCCGGCACCGCCAGCATCTTCCCGGTGGCCTCGAGGTCGATACTCTGGCCGCCCGCCATGCCGCGCGAACCGGCGGCCAGCGCGAGCGTGGCAACCATCTCGAGCTGCGTCGCGGGCGCGTCCGCCAGCCGGTGCTCGGCAAGCAGATGAAAAGCGAGCGCCTGCAGCGCATCGCCGACCAGCAGCGCCGTGGCCTCGTCGAATTCGACATGCACCGTCGGCTTGCCGCGCCGGAGAATGTCGTTGTCCATGCACGGCAGGTCGTCGTGCGCGAGCGAATAGGCGTGGATCATCTCGACCGCCGCGGCGGCGATCTCGAGCCGCTCGGGCATGGCGCCGCTCGCCTCCCCCGCGGCGAAGCACAGCAGGGGCCGGACCCGCTTGCCGCCTTCGAGCGTGGCGTAGCGCATGGCGGCATGCAAGCGCGCCGGCGCCACGCTCGCGCCGGGCAGCAGGCGCGTCAGCACGTCTTCCATGCGCGCCTGGACCGACCCCATCCAGGAGGCGAAATCACGCTCCATCGTCTGCGTCTGCGGCCGAGGCGGCGGCGAGCGGCTTGAGCACCTCGCCTTCGAGCACCTGGATCTGCTGCTGCGCGTCCTCCAGCCGGTGCTGACAGAACTTCGCCAGCTCGAGGCCGCGCCGGTGCGCAGCGAGCGCCTGCTCGAGCGAAAGCTCGCCGCCTTCCATGCGCGCAACCACCTTCTCGAGCTCGGCCAGCGCTTTCTCGAACGTCAGCTCGCTGCCCGCGTCGGCGGCGGCGCCTTGCCGCGAACTCTTGCTCATGCAGGGACCTTTCCGGAATCGGCTGGCGGAGAAATCGGAGCGTCAGGTAAAATCTCAAGCATTTTAAGCCCTTACGACCTTCCTGGCATCGCCCATGTCTGACCTCGCCACGACGCAGCGGTTGGCCCCCGCGCACTGCCAGCTGCCGGTTGCCTGGTATTTCGACGCCGAGATCCACGCCCTCGAGAAAAAGCGCCTGTTCGACGCCGGGCCGCAATACATCGGTCACGAACTCATGGTGCCGCGGGCCGGCGACTATCAGACGCTGGCGTGGCTGGACCATGCCAGGATGCTGGTGCGCAGCGAATCCGGAGTCGAGCTGCTGTCCAACGTCTGCCGCCACCGCCAGGCGCTGATGTTCGAAGGCAAGGGCAACGCGCAGAACATCGTCTGCCCGCTGCACCGCTGGACCTACGACCTGAAAGGCGAGCTGCTCGGCGCGCCGCACTTTCCCGAGAGCCCCTGCGTGCGACTGCCGTCGGCGCCGCTCAAGGCCTGGAACGGGCTGCTGTTTGCAGGGCCGCGCGATCCGCAGGCCGACCTCGCCGGGCTGCCGGTGGCCGGTGATTTCGATTTTTCCGGCTACGTGCTCGACCGCGTGGTGGTCGACGATTACCCGTTCAACTGGAAGACCTTCCTCGAAGTCTATCTCGAGCTGTATCACGTCGAGCCGTTCCATCCGGGACTTTCGAATTTCGCCGACTGCGGCAATTTCCGCTACGCCTGGGGACCGCAATGGTCGGTGCAGATCGTGGCGCCGAAGCACGGCCTGCACCAACCCGGTTCTCCGGTGTACCGCCGCTGGCACGACGCCTGCCTCGCGCAGCTCGAAGGCCGCACGCCCAGGCATGGCGCGCTGTGGATGACCTATTACCCGAACGTGATGCTGGAGTGGTACGAGAACGTGCTGGTGGTGTCGCACGTGGTGCCGCGCGGGCCGCAGCGCACCCTCAACGTGGTGGAGTTCTACTACCCCGAGGAAATCGCGCTGTTCGAGCGCGAGTTCGTGGACGCCCAGCAGGCGGCCTACATGGAGACCGCCGTGGAAGACGGCCACCTTTGCGAGCGCATGGAGCGCGGCCGGCGCGCGCTCTACGAGCAGGGACTGGACGATGCGGGGCCGTACCAGTCGCCGCTGGAAGACGCCGAGCTGCACTTCCACGAGTGGCTGCGCTCGAGGCTGGGACGTTGAAACCGCTCGTCTCGACTGCAGAGCTCGCGCGCCACGGCGATTGGCGCGTCTTCGATTGCCGCCACGACCTGGGCAATCCCGCGCTCGGCGAGCAGCAATACGCGCGCGCGCATATTCCCGGCGCGCTGTTTGCGCATCTGGACCGCGATCTCTCCGCGCCGAAGAGCGGGCACAACGGCCGGCACCCGCTGCCGGCGCCGGAGGTCTTGGCGGCCTGGTTCGGCAATCGGGGCGTGACGCGCGATGATTGCGTGGTTGCCTACGACGCCGGCAACGGCACGATGGCGGCACGCCTGTGGTGGACGCTGCGCTGGCTCGGGCATGACGCGGTCGCAGTGCTCGACGGCGGCTACGCCCGGTGGGTCGAAGAGGATCGCCCCGTGACCGACCGGATCGCGCGCTTCGCGCCAGCGGCGTACGCAGCGCAACCGCAGGTTTCGCAGGCGGTCGATGCGTCGTTCGTTGAACGTCATCTCGGCGCGAGCGACCTGCTGCTGCTCGATGCACGCGCGGCGGCGCGCTTTCGCGGCGAGGCCGAGCCGATCGACCCCGTCGCCGGCCGCATTCCGGGATCGAAGAACCGATTCTGCGGCGAAAACCTGGCGGCCGACGGCCACTTCAAGAGCGCGCAGGCGCTGCGCCGCGAATTCGGCGCGCTGCTCGGCGATCGCAAGCCCGGCGAAATTGTGCATTACTGCGGTTCGGGCGTCGCCGCCTGCCACAACGCGCTCGCGATGGAGATCGCTGGCTTTCCCGGCTCGCGCGTCTACGTCGGCTCGTGGAGCGAGTGGATCGCGGACGCGCGCCGGCCGCGCGCGAAGGGCCCGGAATAGGCGCCGACGCCCTCCTCGTCGTTCATTTCCTCATCGTCGCGTTCATCGCCGGCGGTCTGGTGCTGGTGTGGCTCGGCGCGGCGCTCGGCTGGCGCTGGGTGCGCAATCCCTGGTTCCGCTACGCGCATCTCGCTGCCATCGTCTTCGTTGCCGCCGAGGCGCTGCTCGGCTACGCCTGTCCGCTCACCGTGTGGGAAGACCTGCTGCGGGGCGGCGCGCGCCCCGAGTCGTTCGTGGGGCGGTGGGTGTACCGCCTGCTCTATTACCAGGCGCCCGAGTGGCTGTTCACCGCGCTCTACGGTTTGTGGGGGCTCGCCACGCTCCTCACGCTGCGACTCGTGCCGCCCAGGCGAAAAGCTGCCTGAACACCTCTTCGCGGATCTCGCGGCGCGACAGCACCACGTCGTGCAGCGCGCCCGGGAACTGCAGCACCGTGACCTCGCGCCCGAGCGTGCGCGACCAGCGCGCGATGTGCCGCCAGTCCAGGATGATGTCGGCCTCGTCGGAATGCATCGCGAGCACCGGGCGCTCCAGGTCCAGCCCCGCGTGCACTTTCGCGTGCGCGGCGCTGATCGCGGCCAGCCAGCCGAAATAGGCGGGGAAACCCCGGTGCGGCTTGAGCTGCAGGTCGAACTGCCATTCGCCGCGCCAGTCGCGATGCAGGCTTTCGACGTAGGCCGGCAGGACGGCCTTCGGGTTGTTCAGGAACGGCGCGCGCCGGCCGAGCGCCAGGGCAAGCCCGAGCTGGGCGCGCCGCAGGCCCTGCGCGTTGAACTCGAAGAACGGGCTGTTCAGCCACAGCGCGCGCACCTGCTCGCGCCGCGCCCCGTCCTTCGCGTAGAGCGCGCAGATCAGTCCGCCGGTCGAGTGCCCCGCGAGCAGCACCGGCTCGCCGATCTCTTCCAATGCGCGCGTCAGGTCCGCGCCGTACTCCGCGACGTCCTTGCAGAAGCACGGGTGCTGGTGCGGCCGCAGCGAGCGTCCGTGCTTTCGCAGATCGAGCGCGTGGAACGCGTAGCCCTCGGCGGCGAAGCGCTCGGCCATGTGGCGTTGAAAAAAATAGTCGACGAAGCCGTGCACGTAGAGCACCGCGCCGCGCGCCGCCTGCGGCGCGGGCAGGCGCACCAGCGTCGCCACGACGGCGCCGTCGTAGTCCGGCTCAAACGCGAATTCCTTCGCCTCGAAGCCGGTCAGCAGCCGATCAGCACGCCACGCGCTCATGCCGCGATAATGCCCACAGCACGTGCTCGCGCACAAGCGCCGAAGGGTGATCCGCGCGCGCGCGCAGCGCCGCTTCGACTTCCGGGGAGCCGGGCGCGTTGCCCAGGCCCACCGCCAGATTGCGCAGCCAGCGCTCGTAGCCGATGCGCCGGATGGCGGAGCCGCGCAGGCGCTCGTCGAACTCGCGCTCGGACCAGGCGAACAGCTCCACCAGCGTCGCGCGGTCGAGGCCGTTGCGCACGTTGAAATCGGATTCCCCGGAGACGCGCGCGAAGGCGTTCCACGGGCAGCAGATCTGGCAGTCGTCGCAGCCGTAGACGCGATTGCCGACGAGCGCACGCAGCGCTTGCGGAATCGATCCCTTCAGTTCGATGGTGAGATACGAGATGCAGCGCCGCGCGTCGAGCTGATACGGCGCGCGGATCGCCTGCGTCGGGCAGGCCTCGAGACACGCCGAGCAGCTGCCGCAGTGCTCGTCCGCCGCAGCGTCGACCGGCAGGGGCAGGCTGGTGAAGATCTCGCCGAGAAAGAAATACGATCCGGCCTCGCGCGCGAGCAGCAGCGTGTTCTTGCCGCGCCAGCCGATGCCCGCCTTCGCCGCCAGTTCGACCTCCATGACGGGCGCCGAGTCGGAGAACACCCGGTAGCGGAAAGGCGCGGCCTCGCCGGCGATCCGGTCGCACAGGCGCTGCAGGCGCGTGCGCAACAGCCTGTGGTAGTCGCGCCCGCGTGCATAGCGCGCCACGCAGGCGCGCGCGCCGTCGGCCGGCGCGCCGCCATCGTCCGCCTGCGCCGTGGAGTAATCCATGCGGCAGCTGATAACGCGCAGGGTTTCCGGCACCAGCGCCGCCGGCTGCGCCCGGAGCGCCGCGTGCCGGACCATATAATCCATCTCGCCGTGCCAGCCCTTCCCGAGCCACTCGGCGAGCCGAACGCCGGCGGCGGACAGCTCGGCGTCGGCAATGCCTACCGCCTGGAAGCCGAGTTCGGCGCCCCACTGCTTGATCCTGCCTGCCAGCCCGGCGAGGTCCATGGTCGAACATCTTATTGATCTTCCGGACGAAACGGCCACCCTGCGGCTCGGGGCGGCGTTCGCCCCCGGGGCCCGCAACGGCCTGACGCTGCACCTGCGCGGCGAGCTCGGCAGCGGCAAGACGACGCTCGCGCGCGGCCTGATCCGGGGTCTGGGATCGCAGGAACGCGTGAAAAGCCCGACCTACACACTGCTTGAACATTACACAATTTCGAGATTAAACTTGTATCACTTTGATTTTTATCGATTCAAAGATCCATCCGAATGGCTGAGCTCCGGCTTTCAGGAGCACTTCGGCCCGGACAGTCTTTGTCTCGTGGAGTGGCCCGAGCGTGCGGGCGCTTCGCTGCCGCCGCCCGATCTCGAGGTGGCGCTGGAGATCCCTGCGCGCGGGCGCCGCGCGCGCCTGCGCGCGCACACGCCGGCCGGCGAAACCTGGCTTGCCTCGGCCTTGGCGCGCTGCTCTGCTTCCTGAGCGCCGCGCAGGCGCAGGTCGTCTCGACGCGCATTTGGCCCGCCAAGGATTACACCCGCGTCACCATCGAATCGAAAAGCCGGCTCGAATACACGCTGTTCACGGTCAAGGACCCCGAGCGGCTCGTGCTCGACCTCGAGACGGCGTCGCTCGGCGCGGCGCTGGCGGAGCTGCATGGCAAGGTGGTCGCGGACGACCCCTATATCGAGAAGCTGCGGGTGGGGCGCAACCGCCCGGGCGTGGTGCGGGTGGTGCTCGACCTCAAGACCGAGGTGAGCGCGCAGGCCTTCTCGCTCAAGCCGGTAGCCGGTTACGAGCACCGGCTCGTGCTCGACATCTACCCCATGGTGGCGCCGGATCCGCTCGCGGCGCTCATCGACCAGACCGAAAAAGCCGCCGCTGCGGCGGCGGCGCCTGAAGCCGAGAAGCCGGCGAGCAAGGTGACCCCAAAGGCGCTGGTGACGCGGCTGGCGACGATCGTCATCGACCCCGGGCATGGCGGCGAAGATCCGGGCGCGCTCGGCCGGCACGGCTCGCGCGAAAAGGACATCACGCTCGACATCGCGCGCCGCCTCAAGGCACTGGTCGACGCCGAACCCAACATGCGCGCGCTGCTGACCCGCGACGGCGACTACTTCCTGCCGCTGCACATGCGCGTCGACAAGGCGCGCAAGGTGCGGGCCGACCTCTTCGTGTCGGTCCATGCCGACGCCTTCGTGCGCCCCCACGCGCGCGGCTCGTCGGTGTTCGCGCTCTCGGGCAAGCGCGCCACCTCGGAAGCGGCGCGCTGGCTGGCGAAGAGGGAAAACGACGCCGACCTGATTGGCGGCGTCAACCTCGGCGTCAAGGACCGCTACCTCGCGCAAACCCTGCTCGATCTGTCGCAGACCGCGACCATCGACCACAGCCTGAGGCTCGGCAGTTCGGTGCTGCGCGAGCTCGGACAGGTCAACCGGCTGCACAAGGCGCGCGTCGAGCAGGCGAGCTTCGCCGTGCTCAAGGCGCCCGACGTGCCCTCGATCCTGGTGGAAACCGCGTTCATCTCCAACCCCGACGAGGAGCGCCGGCTGAACGACGACGCCTACCAGGACCGGCTCGCGCGCGCAGTGCTGGTCGGCATCCGTCAGTACCTGGCGAAGAATCCGCCGCGACCGGGGTCGCCGCTGGCGTTGAACTGACTTGCCGGAACCGGGCGCAACGAGCGCCGGGTAGCGCGATTTTGATTTCCCCCGTTCTCGGCTTTTCGGCGAGATTCATGCCGAAAAGCCGATTCAAGACCTCCCCAGCGCCGCCCGGTGCCGTAGCCAGGCCACCAGCCCCGGCGAAACCGATACCAGTACGATCAGCACGATGACCAGGCTGAGATTGTTCTTCACCACCGGCAGGCTGCCGAAGAAGTAGCCCGCCAGGCACAGCGACAGCACCCACAGCAGCGCGCCGGCGATGCTGAAGGCGAGGAACCGCAGATAGGGCATGGTGCCGACGCCGGCGACGAACGGCACGTAGGTGCGCACGATCGGCACGAAGCGCGCGATCACCACGGTCTTGCCGCCGTGGCGCTCGTAGAAGGCGTGCGTGCGCTCGAGGTGCCGCGGATTGAGCCAGCGCGATTCGCGGAAGTGAAACACGCGCGGCCCGGCCCAGCGCCCGATCCAGTAATTCACGTTGTCGCCGCACAGCGCGGCCGCCACCAGTACGGCCATCACCGCGGCGATGTCCATGCCGCCCGCCGCGGCGATGGTGCCGACGACGAACAGCAGCGAATCCCCCGGCAGGAACGGCGTCACCACGAGCCCGGTCTCGCAGAACACGATCGCGAACAGCAGCGCGTACACCCAGGTGCCGTGCTGCGCCACGAACGCCGCCAGGTGGCGGTCGAGGTACATCACCAGGTCCCATAACTGCGCCGCGATTTCCATGGCGGGATTGTATAGGCCGACCGCTATAATCCCGGCTCGCCCGGATGTCCTCCGCCGTTCTCAACTCTGCCAGCGTCGAGCGCGTGCGCGATGCGCTGGCGCGCTTCGGCATCGCCGCGGACATCGTCGAGCTGCCCGGCGCGGCGCGCACCGCGGCCGCGGCGGCTGCGTTCCTCGGCTGCGAAGTCGCCCAGATCGCGAACTCGCTCGTGTTTCGCGGCGAGGCGAGCGGCACGCCGCTGCTCGTGATGTCCTCGGGGGCGCAGCGCGTCGACGCGCGGCGGCTTGGCGCGATCGTCGGCGAGGCCGTGGGCAAGGCCGACGCGGCATTCGTGCGTGCGAAGACCGGCTTTGCGATCGGCGGCGTGGCGCCGGTCGGCCACGTCGCGCCGCTCAGGACCTTCGTCGAGAGGAGCCTCGCCGCGCAGCGCGGCATCTGGGCCGCGGCCGGGCACCCGCACACGGTGTTTCGCCTGGAATACGCCGCGCTGCTGCGCATCACCGGCGGCCTCGAGGTGGACGCGGCCGAATGAACCCGATCCGCATCCTGCCCGAACTGCTCGTCAGCCAGATCGCGGCGGGCGAAGTGGTGGAGCGCCCGGCCTCGGTGCTGAAGGAGCTGCTCGAAAACAGCCTCGATTCCGGCGCCGGCGCCATCACGGTGACGCTCGAGGAAGGCGGCATGCGGCGGGTGCAGGTCGAGGATGACGGCGCCGGCATCGAGCGCGACGAGCTGCCGCTCGCGCTGGCGCGACACGCGACGAGCAAGATCGCATCGCTCGACGACCTCGAGGGCGTGGCGACGATGGGCTTCCGCGGCGAGGCGCTCGCTTCGATCGCGTCCGTGGCGCGGCTGGCGATCGCCTCGCGCACCGCAAGCTCGCCGCACGGCTACGCCATCCGCGCCGAGGGCGCGTGGATCGGCGAGGTCGCGCCGACCGCGCGCGAACGCGGCACGACGGTGTCCGTAGAGGACCTGTACTTCAACACGCCGGCGCGCCGCAAGTTCCTGCGCACCGAGGCGACCGAATTCGGCCACTGCGAGGAAGTGTTCCGCCGCCTCGCGCTGGCACGGCCGGAAATCGCCTTCACGCTGCGGCACAACGGCCGCATCAGCCTGCATCTCAAGGCGCAGCCGCCCGGCGACCGCGCGGCGGCGCTGCTGGGACGCGAATTCCTGCACGCCAGCCTGCCGCTCGAAGCGCAGGCGGCAAGCCTGCGGCTGCACGGGCTCGCGGGCTCGCCCGCGGCGGCGCGCGCGCGCGCCGATTGGCAGTACTTCTTCGTCAACGGCCGCTTCGTGCGCGACCGGGTGCTCGCGCATGCGGCGCGCGAGGCCTATGCCGAACTCCTGCACGGCGCGCGCCAGCCCGCCTACCTGTTGTACCTGGAAATCGATCCGCGCGCCGTCGATGTCAACGTGCATCCCGCCAAGACCGAGGTGAGATTCCGCGATTCGCGCAGTGTGCACCAGTTCGTGATGGGCGCGCTGCGGCGCGCCCTCGCGCCGAGCGCCGCCGAGTCGCCAGTGGCGTATGCCGCGGTCGCGCCCGCGGGCGCGCCGGGACCCGCCCTGCAGCCCGCGCTTTCGCTGGCGCAGCCCGCGGCGGCGTACCAGGCGTTCATGGCGAGCGCGATACCGCCCATTGCCGCAATGCCGGCCGCCGGACAGGCGCCGCCGCTGGGTTACGCGCTGGCGCAGCTGCATGGCGTGTACATCCTGGCGCAGAACGCGGCGGGACTGGTGCTCGTCGACATGCACGCCGCGCACGAGCGCATCGTGATGGAGAAGCTGCGCACGGACCTCGCTGACGGCAGCGTGCAGCGGCAGGCGCTGCTGGTGCCGGCGGTGTTCCGCGCCGACACGCTCGATGTAGCGACCGCCGAGGACAATCGCGGCGCGCTGGAGCGTCTCGGCATCGAGTTCACGGTGGCAGGACCGAACGAGCTCGCAGTGCGCACCGCGCCCGTGCTGCTCGCCTCGGGCGACCTGCCCGCACTGGTGCGCGACGTGCTCGCGGAGCTGCGCGAGTTCGGCGCTGCGCAGGCGCTTACGGCGCGGCGCGATGCACTGCTCGCGGACATGGCCTGCCACGCCGCGGTGCGCGCCAACCGCCAGCTCACGCTCGCCGAGATGAACGCCCTGCTGCGCGAAATGGAGCAGACCGAGCGCGCGGGCAGCTGCAACCACGGCCGCCCGACCTGGTACCAGCTCACGCTTGCGGACCTCGACAAGCTGTTCCTGCGCGGGCGCTGAGGCAGCGATGACGTCGGCACGATCCGGCGCCATCGCCTATGCGCTGCTTGGCCCCACAGCGAGCGGCAAGTCGCGGCTCGCGCTCGAACTGGCCGCTCGCCTGCCGCTGGAGATCGTGAGCCTGGATTCGGCACAGGTCTATCGCGGCATGGACATCGGCGCGGCCAAGCCCTCGATTGATGAGCGCGCGCGCGTGCCGCATCACCTGATCGACCTCGTCAATCCGGACGAGGCGTATTCGGTGGGGCGCTTCCGCAGCGATGCACTGCGCGCGATCGAAGAGATTCTCGCGCGTGGGAGGATCCCGCTGCTGGTCGGCGGCACGATGCTCTATTACCGCTCGCTGGTTTCGGGTCTCGACGCCATGCCCGCGGCGGATTCCGTTACGCGCGCGGCGATCGACGCCGAGGCCAGCGTGCGCGGCTGGCCTGCGATGCACGCGGAACTCGCCCGGGTGGATCCGAAGGCGGCGCAGCGCATTCCGCCGAACGATGCGCAGCGCATCCAGCGTGCGCTCGAAGTCTGGAGGTTGAGCGGAAAGCCGATTTCGTCGCTGCAGACTGCCGCCGCGGCGCCACTGCCGTTCGCGCTGAAGACGTTCGCGATCGTACCTGGGGACCGCGCGGCGCTGCATCGGCGCATCGCCGAGCGCTTCGACGCCATGCTCGCCGCCGGGCTCGTCGAAGAGCTGGTTGCGCTCCGACAGCGTTACCGGCTCTCGGCCGAGATGCCGAGCATGCGCGCGGTCGGCTACCGGCAGGTCTGGGGCCATCTCGAGGGCGAGTACGACCGGGCGGTGATGCGCGAAAAGGCGATCGCCGCCACGCGCCAGCTCGCCAAGCGGCAGATGACGTGGCTGCGGTCGTTCAGGGACGTGGAGTTGCTGCCTGAGCCAGATGCGAACGGTCTCGCCGCGCGGATGAATTCAACGCTTGCCTGACGACGCCGTCGCTCAAGGCCTGCTATAGCGACTGCGCCGGTTGATTCGCAAGTCCCAGGCTCGAGCCCTAATGAGTCGCCTTGTCGGCGCGCGCGGCAACGAACAAGCCGCCGAGACCCGCCGGCTCGAGAGCGCGCAGGCTCAAACCACCCTCCACGAGTAGGGGTCCGAGCTGGCGGTTGAGATTGGTCGCCACGATGCTCGCCAGCGCACCCGCTGCGCGGCGCAGCGGCGAAGCCACGGCGTCGTCCGGCAGGAATTTGTCGAACACGGAGATGCGCCCGCCCGGAGCCAGCACACGCGCCACCTCGCGCATCGTGGCGCCCGGATCCGGCACCACGGCGATCGCCAGATGCAGCAGTACGCAGTCGAAACTCGCGGCTGCAAAGCCGAGCCGCGCCGCATCCATCAGCGCGGCTTGGATGCGCATCGCGTGCGCCGTCGCGCGCGCGGTGCAGCGCCCCAGCATCGCCGGTGAAATGTCGATCGCGACGACGTCTACGCCGGCGGAAAGAAGCGGCAGGTCGAGTCCGGTTCCGGCCGCGACGATGAGCACCCGCTCGCCGGCGCGCAGCTGCGCCATCTCGAGCGCGCGCCGCCGCCCGCGCTCCAGGAAACCGAGCTGCCCCACGACCCGGTCATAGAGCGGCGCGTAGGCGTCGTAGCGCCGCCGGTTCCAGCGCAGCCAGTCCACCTTCAGTCCGGCTGAACTCCCGCCGCCCGCAGCTTCTTCGACATGTCGCCTCTTCTCAGGGAAGCCGATTATAGAATGGCCCGCAAAGGAGGCCGCGCATGGACATCGGCATCGTGGGCTTGGGCAGGATGGGGGCCAACATGGCGCGGCGGCTGGCGCGCGGCGGCGTTCGCGTGATCGCCTACGACCGCGATCCATCGCGCCGCGAAGTCCTAGCGAGCGAAGCACGCACCCAGGCGGCGGAAAATCTCGCGACGCTCGCGGCGCAACTCGAGGGCGAGCGCGTCATCCTGATGATGCTGCCCGCGGGCGAACCGACCGAGGCGGCGCTGCGCGAGCTGCTGCCGCTGCTCTCCGCGGACGATACGCTGGTCGATGGCGGCAACGCCTTCTACCGCGACTCGATGGCACGCGCGCTCGAGCTGTCGCAGCGGGGGCTGCGCTTCGTCGATGCCGGCGTCGCGGGCGGCGTGCACGGCCTCGCGCACGGCTACTGCCTGATGCTCGGCGGCACGCCGCGGTCGATCGAGGTTTTCGAGCCGTTCGCGAAAATCCTCGCGCCGGCGCCCGACCGCGGCTGGCTGCACTGCGGCCCGAGCGGCGCCGGGCACTTCGCCAAGATGATCCACAACGGCGTCGAATACGGCATGATGCAGGCGTTCGCCGAGGGCTTCGCGCTGCTCGCGGCGCGAAGCGAATTCGACTTCGACCTCGGCCGGCTGGCCGAGACCTGGCGCCACGGCAGCGTGGTGCGCTCGTGGCTGCTCGACCTGTGCGCCGGGATCCT
>SCUF01000292.1 GCA_004298325.1 Betaproteobacteria bacterium
GCTGCCACAGCACCTTGGCGCCGATCGCGATCGCATCCTCGGCGATCGGCAGCACGTCCTTGGTCTTGCGAAACACGTCCACCAGGTCCACCTTGTCCGGGATCTCGCGCAAGCTGGCGTGGCAGCGCTCGCCGAGCACCTCCCGGCCGGCATACCGTGGATTCACGGGAATGATGCGGTAGCCGTGCGCCTGCAGGTATTTCGCGGCGAAGTTGCTCGGCCGGTGCCAATCCGCCGAGAGGCCCACGACCGCGATGACCCGGCTCTCGCTCAGGATGCGGCGCAGGGTGTTGATGTCATCCATGGCGTCTGAATATACCTCAGGCGGGTGCTGCAGCCGGGTCCTATAATCCGCGCCCATGAGCGCGCCACATCCGCAGGTCCTGCAATTGCTCGAGCGGGCGGCGAAGTCGCCGCTGCCGCTCTACCACACCGTATCCCCGCATCTCGCGCGGCGCCTGTATCGCGATACGCGCGCCGTGCTCGCGCCGCGGCCGCCCGAAGTGGCCGAGGTGCGACTGCTCGTGGCAGCGAATGCGATTGCGCTGCGCGCCTATCGCCCGCTCGGAACGCCGTCCGACGAGGCGCTGCCGGCGCTGGTGTACTTGCATGGCGGCGGCTGGGTCATCGGCGACCTCGACACGCACGACGTGCTCTGCCGGCAGCTGGCGAACGGCGCGCGCTGCGCGGTGTTCTCGGTCGATTACCGGCTGGCCCCCGAGCAGGCTTTTCCGGCGGCCGTCGAGGACTGCATTGCGGCGACGCGCTGGATCGCGACGCAGGCCCGCGCGCTCCACGTCGATCCGGCTCGCCTCGCCGTCGGCGGCGACAGCGCCGGCGGCAATCTCGCCACCGTGGTCGCGCTGGATGCACGCGACAACGCGGGTCCTGCGCTGCGCTACCAGCTGCTCATCTATCCGGCGACCGATCAGCGCTGCGGCTTCGCGTCCCACCAGCGCAACGGCGAAGGCTATCTCCTGACGCGCCACTCGATCGCCTATTTCCGCGGCCACTACCTGCCGCGTACGGACGACTGGCTCGACTGGCGCGCGTCGCCGTTGCTGGCGCAGCGTCTTGCCGGGTTGCCGCCGGCGTTCGTGCTGACGGCCGGCTTCGATCCGCTGCTGGATGAAGGCCGCGCGTACGCCGAGCGCCTGGCGAAGGAAGACGTCGAAGTGGCGTACCGCGAGTATTCGGACATGGTTCACGGCTTCATCCTCTTCGGTGGCGTGCTGCAGGGCGCGAACGCCGCGGTGGACGAATGCTGCGCGCGCCTGCGCGCCGCGTTCGAGGCGGCGGCATGAGCGCCGCGCCGGCCTTGCGCCACGGCGGCAGGATCCTCGCCGACGCACTTGCCGCGCACGGCGTGAGACTGGCCTTCGGGGTCCCGGGCGAGAGCTTTCTGCCCGTGCTGGACGGACTGCACGACGTGCGCGAGCGCCTGCGCTTCATCATCTGCCGGCAGGAGGGCGGTGCTTCCTACATGGCGGATGCCTATGCCAAGCTCACCGGAGAACCCGGAGTGCTGTTCGTGACGCGCGGCCCAGGCGCCACCAATGGCTCGGTGGGCGTGCACACGGCGATGCAGGACTCCTCGCCGATGGTGATCTTCGTCGGCCAGGTGGGCACCGACATGGCCGAGCGCGAGGCGTTCCAGGAAATCGATTTCCGCCGCATGTACGGGCCGCTCACCAAGTGGGTGGGCCAGATCGACCGAGTCGAACGCATTCCGGAGTACGTCAGCCATGCCTTCCACACCGCGATGGCCGGACGGCCCGGGCCGGTGCTGCTGGCGTTGCCGGAAGACATGCTGTACGGCGAGGCCGCGGCGAGGGATGCGCCTCGCTATCGTACGGTGCGCGCAGCGCCGTCACCGGGCGACCTGGAAGAGCTCGAGCGCCTGCTTGCCGCGGCGCTGCGCCCCCTGGTCGTCGCCGGCGGCGGTGGCTGGACGCTCGAGGCCATGGCGGATCTCGGAACCTGGGTGGCTGCCGCGGGTCTGCCGCTCGCCTGCTCCTTCCGCCGCCAGGACTATTTCGACAACCGGCGCCCCAACTACGTGGGCGACATCGGCATCGGCATCAATCCGAAGCTGGCGCAGCGCGTGAAGGACGCGGACCTGCTGCTGGTGATCGGCGCCCGCCTGGGCGAGATGACCACCAGCGGCTACACGCTGCTCGACGTCCCGGTGCCCAGGCAGACGCTGGTGCACGTGCACGCGGGCGCCGAGGAACTCGGTCGCGTCTATGCCGCGCGGCTGCCGGTCAATTCCGGCATGGCGCAGTTTGCAGCGGCGCTCAAGGCACTGCGCGTCGAGGGCAGTCGCTGGCGCGACTGGACCAGCGCAGCGCGCGCCGACTATGAGGCCTGGACCGCGCCGCGGACGATGCCAGGCCCGGTGCAGCTCGGCGAAATCGCGGCGTGGCTCTCGGACACGCTGCCCGAAGACGCCATCGTATGCAACGGAGCAGGCAATTTCGCGGTCTGGCTCAATCGCCATTTCCGCTACAAGCGCGGTCGCACGCAGCTGGCGCCGACGAGCGGCTCGATGGGCTACAGCGTGCCCTCGGCTGTCGCGGCGGCGATCGCATTTCCGCAGCGTACCGTCGTCTCGTGGGCGGGCGACGGCGACTTTCTGATGAATGGCCAGGAGCTCGCCACGGCCGCGCAGTACGGCGCTGCGCCGATCGTGCTAGTGGTCAACAACGGCATGTACGGGACGATCCGCATGCACCAGGAGCGGGAGTACCCGGCGCGGATCTCGGGCAGCGAGTTGCAGAACCCGGATTTCGCGGCCTACGCGCGCGCCTTCGGCGGGCATGGCGAACGGGTGGAGGCAACGGCCCAGTTCGCGCCTGCCTTCGAACGCGCGCGCGCCTCGGGCACGCTCGCGGTGATCGAGGTGCGGATCGATCCCGAGGCGATCACGCCAAACACCACGCTGAGCGCGCTGCGCGCGGCGTCGCTCGATCGGAAGCGGTAGCCCCACCCGCTTTCGTCACGGTCCGTCTACGGCCGCCAGTTTGCAACCAGGGTGACGTATGGCGGGGCCGTTGCGTTGGGATACAAGCGCCCACCGTGGTCGCGCCAGAGCTGCCGCGCAGCGTCGCTCTGGCTGGAGGCGTGCCCGCCGACCAAGCCGGCGAGCAGCACGAATCGCGCCCAGGTTTCGCTTGCCATTGGACCGCCGTCGAGCAAGGCGCGCGCGAGCTGCGACATTCGCGCTGCATCGCGCTGCGCGACTGCCGAGTACAGCTCGAACCTTTGACGCACCTCGGGGGCCATGTCGCGCGGCGCGCAGCCGGTCCAGCGCGGCTCGACCCAGAGCGAACGGCGCTTCGCCGGTCCGAGGTGCGCCAGCGTCAGTTCGGCGGCGAAATGCAGCTGCTCCAGTGTGTGCGGCGAGGGCTCGGGGGCGCACAGGACGCGCTGCGGCTTGAGCGCAAGCAGTGTCGCGCGCAGGTCGGCATCGGCGACACGGGAGGGGTCTCCTGAGACGTCCAGCAGCGCCTGATGCAGCTCGAGCGCATGATTCTGCGGCAGCAGGCGGGTCGAGGCAGCGAGGGCCACTGGGACCGACAGGAACGCTGGCTCGACCCCGCCCAGCATCTCGTTGACGGGTACCGGAGCCAGCGCAAGCTGCGGCAGGGCGTAGGCACTGCGTGCTGCGAAGCGTGCGCGTCCGGCCTCGAGCTGCACGAAGGGCCTGAAATCCGAGTTCACGGGGGCTGCGAACGGCGCGAACAGTTGCAGTACACGGCGGCGATTGCCCAGGCGGCGTACTGCGAGATGTTCCGGCTCGGTGACGCCGATGCGCGCGAGTTGCTCCAGGAACGCGGCTTCGCGCTGCGGCAAGTCCTGCAGGCGCGGCACCCGCCCTTCGCTCACCGCAACGGCGATCAGGTCGCCGCGGCTGGCTTCCCAGACCTCGAAGTCCTGAAAGTTTTCAGCCAGCGCGGCGAACACCGAACCGAGCAGGCGATCGTCAAACTCGTAGTGGTGGAGCCACTGCACGAACAGCCCCTGCGGCGCGAGGTGGCGCTTGATGTCGCGGTAGAACTCGGTCGTGAACAGGCTGGCGACACCGTTGACCCAGGGGTTCGAGGGTTCCGAGATGATCACGTCGTAGCGCCGCGCGTGGCGCGCGAAGTAGCTCTTCGCGTCCTCGTAGTGCACGTGGCTGCGCGGATCGCTGAACGGCCGCCGCACGCGCGGGGCGAAACTGTGCGCCCCGGCGACCATGGCCGGTTCGATCTCGACCGTGTCGAGCACCCTGGGCGCGCCGTGCGCCAGCACGACTTCCGCCGTGAGGCCCGAGCCGAATCCGATGTTGGCGATGGCGCGCGCATCGGGCTTGAGAAGGAGGGGCAGCGCGCCGAGCAGCACCATGGTGTACTCGTCCTCGATCGGCGGCAGCGACGGATCGAGCCGGATCGAGGCGTCCGGCTTGCCGTTGGTGGTGATCGAGACCACGCTGTTGGGCCCGGCGCGCACCGCGACCGAAGCGGTCTTGCCGTCGCGATAGAACGCGACCCGCTGCCGGTCCGGCTGTGCCTTGCCGTAGCGGAACACGCCCGAGGACAGGCGCTCCGGGTCGAGCACCGCGGCGCGCGCGCTGAGCGTCGCGGCCAGCATGCCGATGATGACCGCGGCGAAGCCCTCGGCGCGCTGCCGGCGCGCGCCCGAGGCGCGCAACAGCCAGGCGCCGAGCAGCATGTCGAGCGCCGCGCCGAGGATCAGCGCGAGCTTGACGCCCACTCCGGGCAGGAAGAGGTGAACCGTGATCAACACCCCGGCGATCGCCCCCAGCGTGTTGGCGGCATAGACCTGTCCGATGGCGCGCTCGCCGTGGCCGCCGCGCAGCAGCGCGTAGGTGAACAGCGGCAGCGTCACGCCGGCGAGAAAAGTCGCGGGCAGCATGACCGCAAACGCGATGGCGTGGCTGAACAGGTTGAACAGGGGGTAGGCGGCGTTCTCGCGCCGCAGCACCGAGAGCGCCCATTCCATCCAGTCGAAACTGAAGTGATAGACGTACAGCGTCGCGAGCGCAGCCAGACCCATGCCGAGCTGTACCAGTCCGCCGAAACGCAGCGGGTTCTGCAGCCGGTCGATGCGCTTGCGCGCCCAGAGCCCGCCCAGCGCCAGACCGGTGATGAAGGCCGACAGCATCAGTTCGAAGGCCTGGAACGACGCACCGAGCACGAGCGAGAGCATGCGGATCCAGGCGATCTCGTAGACGAACGACGCCGCGCCGGTGATGAAGGCCGCCGCGAGCAGCAGCCGCACGATGCGGCGATCCGTGGCTGGCGCGCCCGCCACGGGCAATGCCGTGAGGGCACCCGGTTCGCCGCCGCGCGCGAGCCACAGGACGATCGCCGCCAGCGCGAGATTCGTCGCACCGCCGAAGCGCATGGTTCCGGGAAGTCCGAGCCAGGCGAGCAGCCAGAAGCCCGCCGCCAGGGCGCCGATCGCAGCGCCGATGGAGTTGGTGAAATACAGCAGCGCCAGGTGGTGACCGCTCGACTCGGGGCCGCGCCGGATCACGGCGCCGCTCAGCAGCGGAAAGGTCATGCCGAGCAGCACCGTCTGCGGCACGATCAGGAGCGCGCACAGCGCGTACTTGTAGGCTTCCACCGCGTCCGGCGAGCCCAGCGCGGGAATCACGCGGTCCAGCGAGGTCTGCGTGAGCCAGGTGAATACCGGATCGAACGCGAGCGCCGCGAGACCGATCGCCGCTTCGACCCAGCCGTACGCGGCCAGCAGGTTGCGCAGGCGCGCGCTCCAGCGGCTTGCGAGCCAGGCGCCCAGCGCCATGCCGCCCATGAACGCGGCGAGGACGAACGACTGCGCGAACGCGGCAGCGCCGAGGAACAGCTTGAGGTAATGCGACCAGAGCGATTCGTAGATCAGGCCGGTAAAGCCTGACAGCGCAAACAGGGCGAACAGCGCCCGGACATCCGCGCCCGCCGGGAAACGCACGTCAGCCCTGGCGCGGCGGCGGCTCGCCGGCGGCCTGCAGGAACACGGCGCAGGTGTCGAGCCTGCCGAGTTGCGCCCGGCGTCCGGACTGATACTGGCTGCGCACCAGCGCGGCAATCGGCGCCGGACGATCGAGCTCGCCGGCGAGGGCGAGGAAGTAACGCAGGTCCTTGTCCATCAGTTCGAGCTGGAACTGCGGCGTGAAATCACGCTTGAACATCTTGGGCAGCTTGGCCTTGAGCAGGCGCGATCCCGCGGCCCCCTCGCCCAGGATCTCGAGCGCTGCGGCCCGATCCAGTCCCGCCGCTTCGGCCACCTGCGCGGCCTCTGCCAGCGCCGCGGTCGCGACCCCGGAGAGCATGTTGTTGACGAGCTTGATGGTGGCGCCGGTGCCCGCCGCACCCATGTGCTTCGTGAAGCGTCCCATTGCGGCGTACAGCGGCTGTGCCCGGGCGAACGCGGCGGCGTCGCCGCCCACCATGAACACGAGTTCGCGGTTCTGCGCCTGCGCGATGGAGCCGGAGACCGGACTGTCGAGGTACGCGCAGCCGCGCGCGGCGGCCGCGGCCGCGACTTCGCGTGCCATCGCGGGGGTGTTGGTGCTGGAATCGACGATGACCGTACCAGGCGCCGTCCCGGCGAGCACGCCCTGTGAGCCGAACATGACCGCGCGCGTCGCCACGTCGTCGGTGACGATCGAACAGGCGAATTGCGCGCCCCGCGCGGCCGCGGCGGGCGTGTCGCATACGGTCGCGCCCTGGGCGGCGGCCGCCGCCGTCCTGGCGCGATCGCGATTGAACACGCGCAGTGCGAAACCCGCCGCGAGAAGGTTGAGCGCCATGCGCGAGCCCATCGCGCCCAGCCCGATGAATGCCACGGTCGTCATGTGCCAATCCCTTCAATGTTGCAGGATCTTGGAGAGGAACAGCTGCGCGCGTTCCGAGCGCGGCGTGCCGAAGAACTCCTCTTTCGGCGCATCCTCCACGATCCGGCCGCTGTCCATGAAAATGACGCGGTGCGCGACCTTGCGCGCGAACCCCATCTCGTGCGTCACCACCATCATGGTCATGCCTTCCTGCGCCAGTTCGACCATCACGTCGAGCACTTCGTTGATCATTTCCGGGTCGAGCGCCGAAGTCGGTTCGTCGAACAGCATCGCGATCGGGTCCATGCACAGCGCGCGTGCGATAGCGACGCGCTGCTGCTGGCCGCCGGAGAGGTTGCCCGGGAACTTGTCCTTGTGCGCGGACAGGTCGACGCGCTCCAGGAGCCTGAGGCCCTTCTCGATGGCGGCCTCCGGGGTGCGTCCGAGCACCTTGACCTGCGCCAGCGTCAGGTTTTCGAGCACCTTCATGTGCGGAAACAGCTCGAAGTGCTGGAACACCATGCCGACGCGCGAGCGCAGCTTCGGCAGATCGGTCTTGCGGCCGCCCACCGAGATGCCGTCCACCAGGATTTCGCCTTCCTGAAACGGCTCGAGCCCGTTGACGCACTTGATCAGCGTCGACTTGCCGCTCCCCGATGGGCCGCAGACCACCACCACCTCGCCTTTCTCGATCTGCGTGGTGCAGCCGGCGAGCACCTTGAACTCGCCGTACCACTTGCTGACATTCTTGATGGCGATCACGGGCGCTCCTTAGCGGCCGACGCTGTAGCGCAACTGAAGCCTCTTGACGACGTATGACGCCAGGAAACAGAGGATGAAGTAGATCAGCGCCGCGAACAAGTACATCTCGACCAGCCGCCCATCGCGCTGCGCGATCTTGGAGGCCGCGCCCATGAAGTCGGTGAGCCCGACCACGTAGACCAGCGACGTATCCTGGAACAGGATGATGCCCTGGGTCAGCAGAATCGGCACCATGTTGCGGAACGCCTGCGGCAGGATCACCCGGCGCATCGCCTGCCCGTAGGTCAGGCCGAGCGCAAACGCGGCATGCACCTGGCCGCGCGGCACGCTCTGGATGCCGGCGCGGATGATCTCGCAGTAATACGCCGCCTCGAACAGCGTGAAGGCAATGAGCGCCGAGTAGAATGGTCCGATGCCGGTCGCATAGGCGTCGCCCGAAAGCCTTTTCATGGCCAGCGGCACCAGGAAGTAGAACCAGAAGATGACCAGGATCAGCGGCGTGGAACGCAGCAGATTGACGTAGCCGCTGGCGGGCAGATGAAGCACGCGGAACGGTGCCAGGCGCATCAGCGCGAGCACGGTGCCGAGGACAATGCCGCCGATCATCGACAGCACGGTCAGCCCCAGCGAGAACAGCATCCCCTGCGACAGGTACGGCAGCGAGCGCGCGATGACGTCGAAATCGAAGCCGGTAAACATGGCGCGCTACCGGCCTGCCGGACCCAGGTAGCCGGGCACGCGCACCTTGCCTTCCAGTGCCCGCATCGCGACCGTCACCGTGAGCGTGATCAGCACATAGACCACGGTGGCCACGGTGAACACTTCGAAGGTGCGGAAGGTGTACTCGGAGATCTGGCGCGCCTGCGCCGTCAGTTCGAGCACGCCGATGGTCAGCGCGACCGACGAGTTCTTGAAGATGGTCAGGAACTCGGAGGTCAGCGGCGGGATGATGATGCGGTAGCCCATCGGCAGCAGCACGTGGCGGTAGACCTGCGGCTGCGTCAGGCCCATGGCGAGGCCGGCGTACGTCTGGCCCCGGGGAATGGACTGGATGCCGGAACGAACCTGCTCGGCGACCCGCGATGCGGTGTAGAAGCCGAGGCAGAGCACGGCGTTCCAGAACTCCGGCATGGGCATCTGGGTCTTCATCCAGTCGCCCAGCGCCCGGGGCACGATTTCGGGCAGCACGAAATACCAGATGAACATCTGCACCAGCAGCGGGACGTTGCGGAACACCTCGACGTAGAGCGTGGCCGGCGCGCGCAGGACGACCCGCTGCGTGGTGCGCAGTACGCCGAGCACGGACCCGACCGTGAAGGCGATCACCCAGCCGAGGATCGAGACGAGCAGCGTCCATTGGATTCCCGAGAGCACCCAGTCGAGGTAGGTGCCGCCGCCCGAGAACGCGGGCTGGAAGAAGACGCTGAAATCCATGGTGGCGCGGCTGCGTATTCGGTCCGGTGCGCAAAAAAAAGCGGGGACGCGAAGTCCCCGTTCTTCAGTGGTCGCCCGCCCGCCGGGCTAGCACTTCATCTTGCCGCAGGCCTCGACGCCCTTGTCGTTCGGATTCTTGATCAGCGCCTTGAGCGCATCCGACATCGGAAAGCCCAGATTGATGCCCTTGGGCGGAATCGGCGCCTGGAACCATTTGGCGTAGATCTTGTTGATCTCGCCGCTCTTGTACAGTCGCGTCACCGTGGCGTCGACGAGCTTCTTGAACGTCGGATCATCCTTTCGCATCATGATGCCGTACGGATCATCCGAGAGGAATTCGCCGATGATGGCGTAGTCGGCCGGATTCTTGGCGCTCGCGCGCAGGCTGTAGAGGAGAATATCGTCCATCGGGAACGCCACCGCGCGTCCCGTTTCCACGGCGAGGAACGATTCGGCATGGTCCTTGGACGGGATGAAGTTGATGCCCAATTTCTTCGCGTCGTTGTACGCCTTCATCGCCCGCTCGTTGGTCGTGCCGGCGGTAAACACCACGGTCTTGCCCTTGAGGTCTTCGTAGCGTTTGATGCCGGCGGATTTCTTCACGATGATCTTGGTGCCGGTCATGAAGTAGGTCGGCGCGAACGCGACCTGCTTCTGGCGCTCCACGCTGTTGGTGGTCGAGCCGCACTCGATGTCGATGTTGCCGCCGGTGAGGATCGGGATGCGCGTCTGCGAAGTCACGGGCACGAACTCGACCTTGAGCTTGGGCAGCTTGAGCTCGGCCTTGATCGCGTCGGCGATCTTCAGGCAGATGTCGACGCCGTAGCCGATCGGCTGCTGCTTGTCGTCGAGATACGAGAACGGGATGGAGGCGTCCCGGTGTCCGATCTTGATGACGCCGGTGTCCTTGATCTTCTTCAGCGTGCCTTCCTGCGCGGCGGCCGGCAGCGCGATCGCGGCGGCGGCGAGCAGGACGAATGCAGGGCGGGCAAAATTCATCGCAATCCTCCTTGGATAGGTCGGCCATTCTCGGAAACCCCCTACAGCGTGTCAAGCGTGCGGCCTACAATGCGGACCGGGGTCCGACCCCGGCGTCCAAACCCAGACACAGGAGCCCCCGATGACTGCGCCCGTGCGCACCGAGCACGACCTGCTCGGCGACCGTGCCGTACCCGCCACCGCCTACTACGGCGTCCACACCTTGCGGGCGCTGGAGAATTTTCCGATCAGCGGCATGTCGATCTCGATCTATCCGGACCTGGTCACGGCGCTCGCCTGCGTCAAGCAGGCCGC
>SCUF01000293.1 GCA_004298325.1 Betaproteobacteria bacterium
GGCAGATGTCGGGAGTTCGACCCTCTCAGCACCCACCAGAGAAGGAGCGGTAGTTCAGTTGGTTAGAATACCGGCCTGTCACGCCGGGGGTCGCGGGTTCGAGTCCCGTCCGCTCCGCCATACCTGCCGAAGGGCCCTGCGGCGCCCTGTCAATTTTCGCCCGATATGTTCGATTTCATCACCAACCACAAGCGGCTGATCCAGATCGCCTTCATCCTGCTGATCGTGCCGCCGTTCGCGTTTTTCGGGCTCGAGTCCTATACCGGTTCGATGAACCGCGCCGACGAGGTCGCGCGCGTCAACGGCATCCCGGTGTCGCAGCGCGAATTCGAGGAGGCGCGGCGCGCCCAGCTCGAGCGGCTGCGCAAGCTCTTCGGCAGCAGCGTCGATGCCGCAACGCTCGATAGCGCAGAGGCGCAGGAAGCGGTGCTCGAAGCGCTGGTGTCCCAGCGCCTCGTCACCGCGGCGGCGCTGGACGCCGGCCTCACGCTGAGCGACGACGCCCTGCGTCAGATGATCCTCGCCAACCCTTCGTTCCAGCGCGACGGCCGCTTCGATGTCGCCACCTATCGCCAGCTGCTGCGGGCGCAAGGCATGAGCGAGCCGGTCTACGAAGAGCGCATGCGCCAGGACGTCGCCGTCGGCCAGCTGCTGCAGGCGATCGGCGAGACCGCGATCGCTTCGCGCGCCGGCACCGAGCAGCTCGCCGCGCTCGAGGGCCAGCGCCGCGAGATCGCCGAGGCGCTGGTCCCGGCGCAACAGTTCATGGCACAGGTGAAGTCCGACGAAGCCCAGCTGAAGACTTATTACGAGGCCAACAGCCCGCAGTTCAGGGTGCCCGAGCAGGTGAGGGCCGAGTACCTCGTGCTGTCCGCCGACGAACTCGGGCGCGGCGATGCGGTGAGCGAAGCGGAGCTGAAGGCGGCCTACGAGGCGCGCGCCAAGCAGTACGGCGTGGAGGAACAGCGGCGCGCGAGCCACATCCTCGTCAAGACGCGCGCAGAGGCGGAGAAGCTCGCGGCCGAAGCGCGCAAGGCGCCGGCGCGCTTCGCCGAACTGGCGAAAGAGCACTCGCAGGATTCCGGTTCGGCGGCCGCGGGCGGCGACCTCGGGCTGTTTGGCCGCGGCATGATGGTCAAGGCCTTCGAGGATGCGGCGTTCGCCATGAAGGAGGGCGAGATCGCGGGGCCGGTCGAGTCGGAGTTCGGCTTTCACGTCATCCGCCTGACGGCGATCCAGTCGGGCCGCTCGCGCAGCCTCGAAGAGGTGCGCAAGGACCTCACCGCCGAACTCGCGCGGCAGAAGGGCGCCAAGCGCTTTGCGGAAGCCGCGGAGGCGTTCGGCCACATGGTGTACGAACAGTCGGACAGTCTGGCCCCCGCGGCGCAGCGATTCAAGCTCGCGATCCAGCAGAGCGACTGGCTGACGCGCCAGCCCGGGCGCGCGGCGGGACCGCTCGATCATCCCAAGGTGCTCAGCGCGCTGTTCGCGCAGGACTCGATCCAGGCGCGACGCAACACCGATGCCATCGAAGTGGCGCCCAACGTCCTGGTGGCGGCGCGCGTGGTCGCGCACCAGCCGGCGACGCAGCGCAAGTTCGAGGAGGTTCGCGCGCAGATCGAGCAGCGCGTGCGGCAGCAGGAAGCCGCCAAGCTTGCACACCGCGAAGGCGCCGCGAAACTGGCGCAACTCGAGCGCCAGGCCGATGCCGGACTGAAATGGTCCGCGCCGCAGGCGGTCACGGTGCGCGAGCCGAAGGGACTGTCGCCCGAGGCCTTGCGCAAGGTGTTCGCGGCCGAAGCGCAGAAGCTGCCGGCGCACGTCGGCGTGGAGCGCGGCGAGCAGGGCTACGCGATCTATCGCGTGCTGCGGATCATGGCGGCGGAGCCGCGCAGCGAAGCGCAGAAAACCGCCGACCGGACGGCGGCGGCACAACGCGCCGGCGCCGAACAGTTCGAGGCCTGGCTCGCGGGCCAGCGCGCGCGCGCCAAGATCGTGGTCAACCGCGCCAATCTCGAGCGCAAGTAGGCGGCGCGCCGCAGGGCGGCGCGGGGCGTCACTCCCCCGCGATGGTCACCGAGGTCACGTTGAAGCCGCCGTCCACGTGCACGATCTCCGCCGTGATTCCGGCGGCGAGATCCGACAGCAGAAATGCGGCGGCGTTGCCGACATCGTCGATGGTGACGTTGCGCCGCAGCGGCGAGAAGGTCTCGACGTGCCTGAAGATCTTGGTGAAACCCGAGATGCCCGCGGCCGCCAGCGTCTTGATCGGCCCCGCGGAGATGGCGTTGACCCGGATCCCCTTCGGCCCGAGGTGGGTCGCGAGGTAACGCACGCTGGCTTCGAGGCTCGCCTTGGCGAGGCCCATGGTGTTGTAGTGCGGAATTGCGCGCTCGGCCCCCAGATAGCTCAGGGTGAGCAGCGCCGCCGCGCGGCCCTCCATCATCGGCAGGAGCGCCTTGGCGAGCGCGGGGAAACTGTACGCCGACACTTCATGCGCCTGGCGGTAGGCGTCACGCGTCAGGCCGTCGAGCAGCCCGCCCGCGATCGCCTCGCGCGGCGCGTAGGCGATCGCGTGCACCAGGCCGTCGAGCCCGTCCCAGTACGCGCGCAGGCCGCCGCGCAAGGCGTCGATCTGCTCGTCGCTGGTGACGTCGCACGGCAGCACGATCGCGGAATCGAATTCCGCCGCCAGCTCGACCACCCGCTCCTTGAAGCGCTCGCCGACGTAGGTGAAGGCGAGATCGGCGCCTTCGCGGTGCGCCGCCTTGGCGATGCCGTAGGCGATCGAGCGGTTGGAGAGCAATCCGGTGACGAGGATCTTCCGGCCGGCGAGCATTGCCATCTGGTGGTCTTTCGGTGAAGGCGGGCGGATTATAAGCGTGCCGTCAGGCGGCCCGCCGGAGTCGCGGTACCGCGGCGAGCAGCTCGCGCGTGTAATCGTCCGCCGGCGCGGAAAGAATCCGCTCGGCCGGGCCCGCTTCGACGATGCGCCCGGCGCGCATGACCGCGATCTCGTCGGCCAGGTATTCGACCACCGCGAAGTTGTGCGTGATGAAAAGGTAGGCCACCCCCAGCTCGCGCTGCAGCTCGGCCAGCAGATTGAGGATCTGCGCCTGCACCGAGACGTCGAGCGCCGAGGTCGGCTCGTCGCACACGATCAGGCGCGGCTCGACCGCGAGCGCGCGCGCGATCGCCAGGCGCTGGCGCTGGCCGCCGGAAAACTCGTGCGGGTAGCGGTCGGTCACGTCGGCGCGCAG
>SCUF01000294.1 GCA_004298325.1 Betaproteobacteria bacterium
TGCCGCCCAGGCGCTGGGTGAGCAGGCGCCAGCCCTCCCAGTCGTTTTCCGCCATGCCGTCCTCGATCGAGACGATCGGGTAGCGGTCGGCCAGGCTCGCCAGGTAATCGCAGAATTCCGGCGGCGAGAGCTGCAGCTTCTCCGATTCCAGCACGTACCTGCCGTCGCGGAAGAATTCCGAACTCGCGCAGTCGAGCGCCAGCAGCACGTCCTGCCCGCCGCTGTAGCCGGCCTTGTCGATCGCCTCCAGCACCAGCTCGATGGCCGCCGCGTGCGAGGGCAGGTCCGGCGCGAAACCGCCCTCGTCGCCGACCGCGGTGGTCAGGCCGCGCGCGTCGATCAGTTGCTTCAACGCCTGGAACACTTCCGCGCCGCAGCGCAGCGCCTCGCGGAAGGAGCGCTGGCCGACCGGAACGATCATGAATTCCTGCAGGTCGAGGCTGTTGTTGGCGTGCGCGCCGCCGTTCACCACGTTCATCATCGGCACCGGCATCTGCATCGGGCCGGCGCCGCCGAAGTAACGGTACAGCGTCAGCCCGGATTCCTCCGCCGCCGCCTTCGCCACCGCCATCGACACGGCGAGCAGCGCGTTGGCGCCGAGGCGCGACTTGTTCTCGGTGCCGTCCAGGTCGATCAGCGTGCGATCGACGAAACCCTGCTCGGATGCATCCAGCCCGACAATCGCCTCGGAGATCTCGGTATTGACGGACTCGACCGCCTTCAGCACGCCCTTGCCGCCGTAGCGCTGCGCATCGCCATCGCGCAGCTCGATCGCCTCGCGGCTGCCGGTGGAAGCGCCCGAAGGCACCGCCGCGCGCCCCATCACCCCGGATTCGAGCAGCACGTCCGCCTCCACGGTCGGATTGCCGCGCGAATCGAGAATCTCTCTTGCCACCACGTCAACGATCGAACTCATGCCGTCACCCGGTCCTCGGCTCATGTTGCAGGGAATTCTCGGCCAGCCCGCGCCGCTTGATCGTACAGTCCAGCTCCAGCAGCGTCTCGAGCAGTGGCTCCATCAGCCCGAGCGGCCACGCGTTCGGGCCATCGGAGAGCGCGCGCTCCGGATCGGGATGCGTTTCCATGAACAGGCCGGCGATGCCGCTGGCCACCGCCGCGCGCGCCAGCAGCGGAATGAACTCGCGCTGCCCGCCGGAGGCCGTGCCCTGCCCGCCCGGCAGCTGGACCGAGTGCGTGGCGTCGAACACCACGGGGCAGCCGGTCCCGCGCAGGATCGCGAGCGAGCGCATGTCCGACACCAGGTTGCCGTAGCCGAAGGCGAAGCCGCGCTCGCACACCATGATGTTGTCGGTGCCGCTCGCCGCGCGCGCCTTGGCCACCACGTTCTGCATTTCCTGCGGCGACAGGAACTGGCCCTTCTTGAGGTTCACCGGTCGACCGGCCGCGGCGACGGCGCGGATGAAATCGGTCTGCCGGCAGAGGAACGCGGGCGTCTGCAGCACGTCCACCACCGCCGCCGCCGCCGGCACCTCCTCGACGGTGTGCACGTCGGTCAGCACCGGCACGCCGATCTGGCGGCGCACCTCGGCGAGGATCGCGAGCCCCTGCTCCCTGCCGGGGCCGCGGTACGACTCGGCCGAACTGCGGTTCGCCTTGTCGTAGGAGGACTTGAAGATGAAGTGCACGCCGAGGCGGCCGCACAGCTCCTTGAGCCGCCCGGCGGTGTCGGTCTGCAGCGCGCGCGACTCGACGACACACGGGCCGGCGATCAGGAACAGCGGCTGGTCGAGCCCGGCCTCGAAACCGCAAAGCCTCATGCCGCCACCACGCTCAGCGTCCCGCCCGGGGAGGAACGCTTGGCGCGGGCGCGGTACT
>SCUF01000295.1 GCA_004298325.1 Betaproteobacteria bacterium
GCCGCCATGACTTCGGAAGGAGGTATTTCCATGTTCCGTATCGGCCAATGGTTGACCCTGGTTCTCATGATTGCAGTCCATGGATCGATCACCTTTGCGCCCTCGGCGGCCGCGGGAGTGATCGGGACCGACGAAGTTGTTCCGGCCGCGCAGGCGGGCAGCGAGCGCGAGCGCGTCAGGGCACTGGTAGCGCGTCCGGAAGTCGCGAAGCAGCTACAGGCCCTCGGCGTACCTCCCGAAAATGCGCAGGCCCGGGTGAATGCCATGACGAACCAGGAAATTCACGCCCTGGCGAACCGGCTCGATACGGTTCCCGCAGGGGGCGATTTCACCAACTTCCAGTGGGTCATGATCATCATCGGCCTCGTCATCATCGCGCTGCTCGTTTAGATCTTGAAGGGGGGGAGGAGATGAATCAGGCCATGATTTCGCTGACGGCCGTCTACGTGAAGCGCAAGCACGGCTACATCGGCTATGTAGAGGAGCTGCCCGGCGTCAGCGGTCACGGCCAGACGATCGACGAGGCGCGCAGGCACCTTCAGCAACAGGCCGCGGCGGTATTCGACTGGGAGCGCGCCCGGTCCGCGGAAATGCTCAAGGACGTTGACCTCGTGCGCGAGCCCTTCCGCATTCCGGTTTCCCTGCGCCAATCCTCAGCGGCGTACGCTTCCGGCGCCGTTGCGCTGAAACGCGCTGGTTGAATTCGCTTCCGGATCGCCGTCGCGCACTTCGCGCGTCCATTCGAGTTTCCTCGCGTCGGCGCTGAATCGCTGGCGGACCTCTGCTTCCGTCATCCGATAGCGCGTCTTGCGCCAGCGGCCGGTGAGCGGGTCGGGGACCTCCCATTGCCACAGCTCGAGCTTTGGCATGCGGCATTGTCTACCTGCAGGGCGGCCGTGCAAGTCTCCGCAAGACCCGTGGGTGCGCGGGCGGACGCGGCCCGGACCTGAGGTCTTCCTTCGCAAGAAGCAAGCAAATGCCTGATCCAGATCAAAAAATCAGCGGTGGCCACCTTGCGCATGCAGAACCACTCGCGCGATATTGAAGCCGGCCACGCTCATCGAGGGCGTAGCATGAGACGCGACCAGCACGAGTTGCGCGAGAGGAGACACCGATGCCGATAGGAAACGTCAGCGCCGAAGTGATCTCGTGCCCCGGGAGACTGGGCGACGCTCACTACACCGCGCTGCAGGTCAACGTCGAAGGCTTCAACGGCCCCTACGTGCTCACGCTCGCGATGCCTGCCATCGGATTCCGGGCACTCAGCGACCAGGTGGATCCGGTCGATCTGTATAGCGCCCTGGCGCACGCGATCAATCTTGCCGGGATCGACGTCGAGGTCCGCAGGCGCGGTACGCCCAAGCCGAAGGTGCCTGCCGGCGCTGCCGCAGCCTGATTTCCCCCAGTAGACGCCGCAGCAACGGCGCGCGGCGAGCGGCCGGCCGGATTGGCTATACTCGCCTCACCAGGAAGCCGCGGCGCGATGCCCTCCTGGCAAAGGAGGGAAATCATGCGCGTGGACCAACTGCTGCAGCGCGTGCAGGCGGATCCGGAGGCAGCCCCGCCCGACTGGGTCGAGCTGCGCGCGGAGATTCAGGACGAACACGCGCGTGCGACCACTGCGGAAGCGCGCGTAGCCTTGCTGGGGACGTTCAATGCGCTCATGGACCTGGTCGAGCGCAGCTCGATCGTGCCGGAAAACCTGGCGACCTTCAGGCAGACGCGGTTACGCGATTACCGCCAGATGGTGCTGCGTGAAGCGCAGATCGGCGAGCACGTCTGCACCGAAACGCTGGACGCAGTCACGCGGCGGGAGGTGGACGCCGGGCGCCTGTCGCCGGATGACGAGCTTCGCCAGCGCGCGGTGCGCGAAATGGCCGCGCCGCACCCGACGCGCGCGCAGTTGATGGCCATGGACGCGCAAAGGCGCGCTCAGGCGAGCCAGTTGACGCAGACCCAGCCCGCGAGCCGCTGGCGGCGTGCCCTGACCTGGTGGCGGCGCACTTGACCGGCCGCCGGGCCGGACGCTGGCGCGCGCTTCTGGTGCTTTGCCTGGCACCGCTGGGCGGCACCGCGCTGGCCGACGCTTCGCCCGCGGATTTTCCGGTCCAGGTGTGGATCAATCCGGGGATCTACGCCATCCATTTCGATCGCGGCAAGAACCTGCGCGACGACAACATCGGCCTGGGCGCCGAGGTGCTGCTCGCGCGGGACCATGGCCTGATGGCCGGAACGTTCATCAACAGCAACCGGGAAAGATCGCGCTACGGCGCGTACCTCTGGCGCCCGCTGCACTGGCAGCTCGCCGGCCTGGACGTCAGCGCCGGGATCGCCGCGGGCGCGTTCGACGGCTATCCCAACTACCGCAACGGCGGCTGGTTTGCCGCCGCCATGCCCCTGCTGGCGGTCGAAGGCAAGCGCTTCGGCGTGAACTTCGGCATCGTGCCGACGATCGCCAACCGGCTCGACGGCGCCATCGCCATACAGGTCAAGATGCGCGTCTGGTGAATGGCGCAGGCCCGCCGAAGCGCGCGCCGTGCTATCGTGGTTCAGTCTCAGCTGAAGCGAGGTCAGGATCATGGGCAGGGAAACGAACCGCAATCTGCGCAAGCGCAGGAACATGCAGACCATCAGGAAGCAGCAGCGGCTGGCGATCAAGCGGCAGAAGAAACTGTCGAAGACCACCGCGGCCGGCTAGCGGGGCTGCGTGGGCCGCAATGGGCCGCCGATCAGCCCACGCATGAGCGCATCGTCCCACCCGCTTGACGTCGCGACGCAGCTCGAGCCGCAGGGCGAGGGACGCTATCGCGGGCACACTTCGCCGCAGTACGCCAACATGGTCGGTCCGTTCGGCGGCGTGATTGCCGCGACGCTGCTCAACGCGGCGCTCGGGCACCCGGACCGGCTCGGCGAGCCGATCGCGTTCACGGTGAATTACGCCGGGCCGATCGCGGACGGCGAATTCGACCTGCTGGCGCAGCCCGCGCGCACCAACCGCTCGACGCAGCACTGGCAGGTCGAGCTGCGGCAGAACGAACAGGTCGCGGCCACCGCCACCGGCGTCTTTGCCGCGCGCCGGGAAACCTGGTCGTCGGTGGAAGCGCGCTTTCCCGAGGTTCCCCCAGCCGCCACGCTGCCGAGGTATCCGAACGTGGGCCGCGCGCAGTGGACGCGGTGCTACGACATGCGCTTCGTGCACGGCGAAATGCAGTTTTCCGCGCCCGCGCAGCCGCAGCAGGATTCCGCCAGCACGCTCTGGATCCGCGACGAGCCGCCGCGGCCGCTGGACTTCGTCTCGCTGCTGGCGATCAGCGACGCCTTCTTCCCGCGCATCTTCGTGCGCCGGCCGCTCTGGACGCCGATCGGCACCGTGTCGTTCACGACCTATTTCCACGCCGACGCGACGACGCTCGATGCCGCAGGCGACGCGGCCGTGCTCGGCATCGCGCGCGCCCACCAGTTCCGCAACGGCTACTTCGATCAGAGTGCCGAGGTGTGGTCAGCGACGGGCGCGCTGCTCGCGACCTCGCACCAGATCGTCTACTACAAGGAATAGCCCTTGCCGGCGCCGCAGCTTACGGCTGCAGCGCGCGGTAAAGGAACGGCAGGCTCACGTCCATGCGGTAATCGACGTCCGAATGGTCGTCGTCGAACTCCTCGTAAACGTGCCGGATGCCGGCTTGCGCGAGCCGCTGCGACAGCAGGCGGCAGCCGAAATGGATGTGGTACTGGTCGCGCCAGCCGCAATCGATGTAGATGCCGCGCAGGCTCTTCAGGCTGGCGCGGTAGCGCTCGACCAGGCGAACGGGATCGTGCCGCTGCCAGTGCCGCCAGCGCCCGGGCAGCGCCTCGCCGCTTTCCAGATTGAACGGCACGCGGAATCCCAGCGGCGCGCGGGGATCGGGATCGTAGCTCGCCGCCATGCACAGGTTCATGATGCAGTGCACGTCCGCGGTCGAGAGCTTTTCCTGCTTCCAGGCGTGATCGAGAAAGCGCTTGATGCGGCCGTCGTCGAATCCGGCCGCAGCGCCCCGGTAGCGCGCCGCGCGGCGCGCGTCGACGCGGCCGGGACGGCGCTTCGCCGAGCGATATTTCGCCAGCGTATTGAGCGTGTTCGGCCAGTCGTGCCAGTAGACGAAATCGAAGTACGCGTCGCCCGAATGGTCCGCGATCGCGCCCCAGGACTTCGCGTACTTCATGCCGTGCAGGATCGCGCCGTAGCCGCCGGAGGACTTGCCGAAGCAGCCGCGATGCTCGCGGCTGGCGAGCGTGCGGAACTCGCGATCGACGAAGGGCACCAGCTCGCGCGTCAGGTAGTCGGCGTAGTCGCCGATCGCCGGCGAATTGATGTACTGGTTGCCGCCCAGCGCGGTAAAGCAGTCCGGAAAGACGAGGATTGCCGGCCCCATCCTGCGCTCGTGGATCAGGCGCGCCGCGCGCTCGGGCACGTTGTAGCCGAACGGCTTCCAGTTGGCGTGCGCGAGGCCGGAGCCGGTGAAGCCGACGAGGTCGAACAGCACCGGAAAACGCCGGCCGCGCCCGCGCGCCGCGCCCGCGTCGTACTGCGGCGGCAGCCACACGCCGAGCTTGCGCACGTGGGGATCGCCGAGCGGGTTGTGCTTGAGAATCTGCGAGACATGCTCCAGCACGACGAACGTGCCGGGTGCCGCCTGTCCGCGCTTCAAGGTCATGGGGTGCTCCCGGATCGCGAGAGCGGAAATGGTATCAGGCCGTCGCGATGCTAAGATTTCGCCCGGGCGAGAGGGGAGGATGCATGAGTCGATTCGACGCCGTCGAAGATCCGCGGCGACGCGTGCTGATCGAGGCCCTGGCGGCAGGGTTCGCCGCGGCGGCCCTGCCGCTGGAAAGCGCGTTCGGCCAGAGCGTCTTCGGCAGCCGGCCGGCGCAGCTGCCGCCGGGGCAGTCCATCTATCGCCTCACCGGCACCGCGACGGTCAACGGCGCGGCGGCGAATCTGCAGAGCGTGGTGCGCCCGGGTGACACGGTGCAGACGGGCAAGGACAGCGAGATGGTGTTCGCGGTCGGTGGGCAGGCGATGATCCTGCGCGCCGGATCGCGCCTCAGCCTGGAGCGGGAAGGCTCGGCGGCGGCGGCGCTGCTGCTGTCCGCGCTGCGCCTGGTGACGGGCAAGCTGCTGTCGGTGTCGCGCGGCGCGCAGTTTCGGGTGCATACGCCGACGGCGACGATCGGCATCCGGGGCACCGGCTTCTATGCGGAAGCGGATCCCGAGCAGACCTATTTCTGCACCTGCTACGGCGTGACGGAGATTGCGGCCATCAACGATCCCGAAAGCCGTGAAGCGGTGTCGGCACGGCATCACGATCGACCGCTCTACATCGCCGCCAGGGCGCCGGCGGGCCGCGCCATCCGCGCCGCGCCGTTGATCAACCACACCGACCAGGAACTGATGCTCATCGAGACGCTGGTCGGCCGCACGCCGCCGTTCGTCTTCCCGAAGGACAGCTACGGCGGCCCGCGCCGCCAGTACTGAGTCGCGACGCGGCTGCAGCTCAGAAGCGCATCAGGTACGCGGCCGAGTACTGGTTCGCGGTGTAGGTGTTGGATCCGGCGTAGATCCCGCCTGGCGACGTCCTCGCCTTCGATTCCGCGCGGCGCAGCGAAAAGTCGAGCGCGTCGCGCGGGCCGAGCACCCAGTTGTAGCCCAGCGTCCAGATCGTCGTCTTCGCCTCGAAGCGGTACGCGGTGAGCTGCCCGACGCCGAACGCGTCATCCGGCGCAAACGCCTTCGCGATGCCGGCATAACCCGGCGATTGCGGCAGGCTCGAAACGACGTCGCCGCGACGGTATTCGCCGCCGAGGTACACCGTGCCGCTGCGCCACAGCGCGTAGTCGAGGTTGATGCGCGCCGACCAGTCCCTGGCATCGAACACGGCGCTCTGCGCCTTGCGGGCATTGCCGGTGAGCGCGCCGTACAGGTCGATGCGGTCGGTGAGCGATTGGCGATACGTGGCGCCGAGCGCGTAGCGGTGGCCGGAGCGCAGCTGGCCGCCGTACTCGTCGAAAGCCAATCGGCCCAGCAGGCCGAAAGTCGGCGCATCGAATTGCGCCGAGCCGCGGTACTGGAGCTCGGCCTCGCCGCCCGCGGCGACGCGGTCGAGCCGCGCGTAACGCCCGGACTTCTGCGCCTGTGCGAAGCCCGAGAACACGATGCGCGTGTGCTGTCCCAGCGGCAGCGCCAGGCCCTTGCCCAGGTTCAGGCTGTAGACCCGGTCGATCCGCTTGTCGCCGGCGTTACGCGCCCGGTTGATGTTGCCCTCCCAGGTGATACCGGCTTCGACGTGCAGCGGGTTCTCGAACATGGTCTGGCTGTGCGCGGCCGTCGACAGGAGCGTCGCCACGCAACCTGGGGCAAGCAGCGCCAACAGTCTTGCGGATCGCGCCACGCGAACTTCCTCTCCCGAAGAGCGGCGCGAGTATAGCGCGGCGCGATGCGATTCAGGCCCGCGGTAAGATGCGGCATGAGCTTCGATCTCGCGGGCAAAGTGGCATTGGTCACCGGCGGCAACGGCGGCATCGGCCTGGGCATGGCGCAGGGGCTCGCCGCGGCGGGTGCCGATCTGGTCGTCTGGGGCGGCAACGCGGACAAAAATGCCGCAGCCGAAGCGAAGCTGCGTGAATCGGGGCGGCGCGTGCTGGTGCAGCGCTGCAACGTCGCGGAGGAGGCGCAGGTCGAGGCCTGCTTCGCCGAAGCGCTGGCGAAAATGGGCCGCGTCGATGCCTGCTTCGCCAACGCGGGCGTGAGCCAGGCGCGCGCGGCGTTTCACGAACTCGACACGAAAGAATGGCGGCGCGTGCTCTCGGTCAATCTCGACGGCGCCTTCTTCACCTTGCGCGCGGCGGCGCGCCACATGGTGTCGCGCGCGAAAAGCGGCGACCCGGGCGGACGGCTCATCGGCATGGCGAGCACGGCGGCGGTGCACGGCGCGGCGCGTGCCGAAGCCTATGCGGCGAGCAAGGGCGCCATGCTCGCGGTGATGCGCGCGCTGGCCGTGGAGCTGGCGCGCTATGGCGTCACCGCGAATTCGATCCTGCCGGGCTGGATCGAGACCGAAATGACCGCGAAGGGGGTCGCGGACCCCAGGTTCGCCGCCGCGGTGCTGCCGCGCATCCCGCTGCGGCGCTGGGGCCAGAAGGAGGATTTCGCCGGCATTGCGGTGTACCTCGCGAGCGACGCGAGCCGTTACCACACCGGCGACAGCTTCGTGATCGACGGCGCCTACACGCTGTTCTGAGCCGCGTGAGCGCCGAGCGCAAAGCGCTGGATGCCACCGCGTTCTCGGTGATGGTGCTGCTCACCGCGCTGTGGGGTTTCCAGCAGGTCGCGATCAAGCTCACGGCGCCCGATGTCTCGTTCGTCATGCAGGCGGGCATCCGCTCGATCATCGCGACCGTGCTGCTGCTCGCCTGGGCGCGGCTGCGCGCGATCCGGCTCTTCGGGACCGACGGCACGCTCGGCGCGGGCGTGCTCGCGGGTGTACTGTTCGCCGGCGAATTCGTGTTCATCTACGCCGGGCTCGCGCACACCGCCGCCTCGCGCATGGTGGTGTTCATCTACCTCGCCCCGATCTTCACCGCGATCGGGCTGCAGGCCTTCGTGCCGGGCGAGCGCCTCGGGCCGCTGCAATGGGTGGGCGCGGCGCTCGCCTTCGGCGGCGTCGCGCTCGCGTTCGCGGACGGCTTCGCGGCGGCGGGCGGCGGCACCTGGCTCGGCGACCTGTTCGGCGTGATCGGGGCGTTGCTCTGGGCTGCGACCACGGTCCTGATCCGCGCCACGGGCCTCGCGCGCGTCACCGCGACCAAGACGCTGCTCTACCAGCTCGCGGTGTCGGCGCTGGTGCTGCCGCTCGCCTCCCTGGCGATGGGCGAAAGAGGCGTCGTCGCGATGACGCCCCTGGCGATCGCGAGCCTCGCCTACCAGGGCGCGATCGTGGCGTTCGCCAGTTATCTCGCCTGGTTCTGGCTGCTGACGCGCTATCTCGCGGGGCGGCTCGCGGTGTTCTCTTTCCTCACGCCGCTCTTCGGCGTGCTGGCCGGAGTGCTGGTGCTGGGCGAAGCGCTCACGCCGTCGTTCGCGCTCGCCGCGCTGCTGGTCGGAACCGGCATCGTGCTGGTCAACCGCGCCCGTTAAACTGCCGGCCATGGATCCGGCCGCTTCGCAGCAGGTCACCGCAGAGCAGTTCCGGCTCGGCATGCGGCGCCTTTCCGGCGCGGTGACCATCGTCACCGCGGCGCACCAGGGGCACCGCTTCGGCCTCACCGCCACCGCAGTGTGCTCGGCCACCGCCGAGCCGCCGACGGCGCTGGTTTGCGTCAACCGCAGCGCCGCGACGCATGCGGCCATCGCGGGCTCGGGCGCGTTCTGCATCAACATCCTGCGCACGGACGACGCGGAACTGGCCAATGCGTTCAGCGGCACGCAGTCCGGGGAAGCGCGCTTCAGGGCCGGTGAATGGCTGCGGCTCGCGAGCGGCGCGCCCGCGCTGGCGAGCGCGCTGGCGAGCTTCGATTGCCGCGTCGCCAACCGCCTCGACCACGGCACGCACACCGTGTTTCTGGGCGAAGTCGCGAGCCTGGTCCTCGGCCGCAGGGGCAAGCCGCTGCTCTATGCGAGCGGGCAGTACGCGCGCCTGATGCCGCTGGCGCACGGCGCGCCCCTGCCCGAAGGGTTCGACCACTGGGTCGACGTCTAGGGGATGCCGACGCCGCCGCGCTCGGTGCCGGAGGTGTTCCTGGGGTTTCTCTCCATCGGGGCGCGCTCCTTCGGCGGCGTGCTGCCGTGGGCGCACCGCGTCATCGTGGAGGAGCGCAAATGGCTGGCGCGGGCCGATTTTCTCGACGTGCTGGCGCTATGCCAGTTCCTGCCGGGTCCGAACATCGCCAACATGGCGGTGGTGCTCGGCCGGCGCTGGTTCGGGCTGCCGGGCGCCCTGGCGGGTTTTCTCGGCCTGATGGCGCTGCCGTTCGTCTGGGTGCTCGCGCTCGCTGCGCTGTATGCGGACTGGGCCACGCAGGCCGACGTGCGCGCGGTGATCATGGGCATCGGCGTCGCCGGCGGCGGACTGTTCCTCGGCACGGCGCTCAGGCTCGGCCAGCCGCTCGCGCGAAAGCCGATGGCGCTCGCCATCATCGCCGGCTGTTTCGCGGCGGTCGGACTGCTGCGCATCTCGCTCCTGGTCGTGCTGCCGGTGGCCGTGGTGCTGGCGCTCGCCAGCGCGCGCCAGCGCTGGCTCTAGCGCGTGCTCGAGCTGTTTCTCTATTTCGTGCTGCTCTCGCTGCTTGCGGTGGGCGGGATCAGCTCGATCATGCCGGAGATGCAGCGCATCGTGGTCGAGCAGCAGCAGTGGGTGAGCGCCACGGAATTCACGCAGCTGTTCGCCATCTCGCAGGCGGCGCCGGGGCCGAACGTGCTCATCTGCAGCCTGATCGGCTGGAAGCTCGCCGGCCTCTGGGGGGCGCTCGTCGCGCTCGCCGGGATCTGCGTGCCGGCAACGGCGCTCGCCTGGTGGGCGGGCGGGGTGTGGGAGCGGTTTCGCGACGCGCCCTGGCGCAGGCTGGTGCAGCGCGCGCTCGCACCCGTGAGCATCGGGTTCGTGTTCGCGGGCGGCTACGTGCTGGCGACGCCCGAGGGCCTGGGCTGGCGCAATGCGCTGATCGCGATCGCAAGCGCCGCGGCACTCTGCGCGACGCGCATCAGCCCGCTCTGGATCCTCGCCGGCGGCGGTGCTGCCGGCTGGCTGCTCTTCCGCTAGCGCGCCTCAGGAAGCGGCCGCGAGCGAGACGGCGTCGATTTCGCGCGCCAGCTCGTCGTAGCTCGTGGCGACCTGGTATTGCGGAAATTGCGCGGCCACGTTGGCCGGCGGCCGGAAGAGGATTCCGGCGTGCGCCTCGGCGAGCATGGTGGTGTCGTTGTACGAGTCGCCCGCGGCGATGGTGTGGAAGCCGAGCGCGCGAAAGGCCGCCACCGCGGCGCGCTTCTGATCGGGCAGGCGCAGCGTGTAGTCGCTGACGCGGCCGTCTGCGTCCACCACCAGCTCGTGGCAGAACAGCGTCGGCAGTCCGAGCTGGCGCATCAGCGGCGCCGCGAACTGGTAGAAGGTGTCCGAGAGAATCACCACCTGGGTGCGCAGGCGCAGGGCGTCGAGAAAATCCTTCGCGCCCTCCAGCGGGCGCATCTGCGCGATGACGTCCTGGAGGTCGCGCAGTTTCAGTCCGTGCTTGCCGAGCAGGGCGATGCGCCCGCGCATCAGCTTGTCGTAATCGGGCTCGTCGCGCGTGGTGCGGGCGAGCGCCGGGATCGCGGTGCGGCGCGACACCTCGATCCAGATTTCCGGGACCAGC
>SCUF01000296.1 GCA_004298325.1 Betaproteobacteria bacterium
GGTGCACAAGGACATCCTGAAATACGTGCACGACAAGGGCCAGGGCACCGGCAAGAAGGAAGACATCGGCGAAGTGCTCTACAACCGCGGCATGACCGCCGCCATGATGACGGTCGAAGCGGTGCGGCGTGCGCAGATCAAGTACGGCAGGAAGCCGCTCAAGGGCGAGGAAGTGCGCTGGGGCCTGGAGAACCTGGCGATCGACGCCGCGGCGATCAAGAAGCTCGGTTTCGACGGCTACATGGTGCCGGTGAGCACGAGCTGCGCCGACCATGAGGGCGGCAGTTCCGCGACCATCCACAGCTGGGACGGCAAGAAGTGGAACGTGCAGCCGGGCAGCTACAAGCCCGACATGAGCATCATCACGCCCATGATCCGCGCCTCGGCGCAGAAGTACGCCACCGAGAAGAAGATCGCCAAACGCGACTGCGCCAAAGAGCAATAAGTTCGTCGCTGGACCCGTCGCGAACCGCCTCCGGATGGCTCCGGGGGCGGTGACGACGGCTACCGGATCGCCCCGATGAGCCCGACGCTGCTGACCGTCAACGGTATCGAAGTCATCTACAACCACGTCATCCTGGTGCTGAAGGGCGTTTCGCTCACGGTGCCGGAGGGCGGTATCGTCGCGCTGCTCGGCGGCAACGGCGCCGGCAAGACCACCACGCTGCGAGCGGTGTCCAACCTGCTCAAGGCCGAGCGCGGCGAGGTGACCAAGGGTTACATCGAGTACCAGGGCGAGCGCATCGAGCGGCTCACGCCCGCGGAACTGGTGAAGCGCGGCGTGGTGCAGGTGATGGAAGGCCGGCACTGCTTCGCGCACCTGTCGGTCGAGGAGAACCTGCTCACCGGGGGCTACACGCGGCGCGGCGCCGAGATCGCCGCCGACCTGGAGAAGGTGTACGGCTATTTCCCGCGCCTCAAGGAGCGCCGCCGCTCGCTCGCCGGCTACACCTCGGGCGGCGAGCAGCAGATGACCGCGATCGGGCGCGCGCTGATGGCGCGGCCGAAGATGATCCTGCTGGATGAGCCGTCGATGGGCCTCGCGCCGCAGCTGGTGGAGGAGATATTCGAGATCGTGAAGAACCTCAACCAGAAGGAGCGCGTGAGCTTCCTGCTGGCGGAGCAGAACACCAACATCGCGCTGCGGTTCGCCAACTACGGCTACATCCTGGAGAACGGGCGCGTGGTGATGGACGGCGAGGGCAGCTCGCTCGCCGAGAACGAGGACGTCAAGGAGTTCTACCTCGGCTATTCCTCCGGCGGGCGCAAGAGCTTTCGCGACGTCAAGTCCTACCGGCGCCGCAAGCGCTGGCTGTGATGAGTTTTTTCGACGCGCTCGAGACGCGGGCGCCGGGCGAGCGCGAAGCGCAGCTGATGGCGGCGTTGCCGGCGCACATCGCGCACGCGCAGGCGAAGGCGCCGGGCTTCGCCCGCCTCCTCGCCGGCGTCTCGGCTGCCGCGGTGAACTCGCGCGAGGCGCTGGCGAAACTGCCGGTGACGCGAAAATCGGACCTCGGCGAGCTGCAGAAGGCCTTGCCGCCGCTGGGCGGCTTGAACGCGACGCCGCTCGAGGGGCTCGCCAAGATCTTCGTCTCTCCCGGGCCGCTCTACGAGCCCGAGGGGCGCAGCGCCAACTGGTGGCGCACCGCGCGCGCCCTGTACGCGGGCGGCTTTCGCGGCGGCGAGCTGATCGTCAACACCTTCGCCTACCATTTCACGCCGGCCGGCTCGATG
>SCUF01000297.1 GCA_004298325.1 Betaproteobacteria bacterium
ACCGTCAACCAGCAACAGCGTCTTTTCAGGATCGGTCCCGGACACGATGCGCAAGGAGAAATTGCAGCGGCCCGCCAGCCACGCGCATGAGATCAGCGCGCGCGAGGCCTGGCGCATGTTCGGCATTATGGCAGAGTTCGTCGAGGCGACCGAGCGCCTCGCCGACATCCGTCCCGCGGTGTCGATGTTCGGCAGTTCGCGCGCCGCGCCCGACTCGCCCTGCTACCGGCTCGCGGAACAGACTTCGCGCCTGCTTTCGGACGCCGGCTTCGCCGTGATTTCGGGCGGCGGGCCGGGTGTGATGGAGGCCGCCAACAAGGGCGCATTCTTCGGCAGTTCGCCGGCGGTCGGCCTCAACGTCGAGCTGCCGCGCGAGCAGCAGGCGAACGCCTATCAGGACATCGGCCTGCGCTTCCGGCATTTCTTCGCGCGCAAGGTGATGTTCGTCAAGTTCGCCACCGCCTACGTGGTGCTGCCGGGCGGCTTCGGCACGCTGGACGAACTGTTCGAGGCGCTCACGCTGGTGCAGACGAAGAAGACGCGCCGGATGCCCTTGATCCTGATGCACGAGCCCTACTGGCGCGGCCTGCTGGGGTGGTTTCGCGAGCGCCTGGTGGCCGATGGCATGATCGACGCGGTCGATCTCGAGCTGCTGCGCGTGATCGACGAGCCGCAGGGCGTGGTCGATGCGATCTTTGCGTTCTACGAGAAGCGCGGTTTCGAGCCCTCGCCGGACGAGCGCGAGAGTCTGCTGAACCTGTAGAATTGCTGCCATGCGCAAGCCCTTCGCCCTGTTGCTCGCCGCGACGGCCTGCGCCGCCCTGGCGCAGACGCCGCCGAAGCTCGAACCGCTGCCCGATGTGCCGCCGCCGCCGCCGGGTGTGAGCGATGCCGGGGCGGACGATCCGCGCGTCTTGATCCGCCCGCAGGAGGGCGACCGGGTCGAGGAGTATCGCGAAGGCGGCCGCGTCGTGATGCTCAGGGTGACGCCGCGCAACGGGCCGGTCTACTACCTGGTCGATACCACCGGCAGCGGCAACTGGATGCGCCGCGATTCGCTCGACGATGGCGTACGCGTGCCGATGTGGACGATCAAGACGTTCGATTGACTTGTCGGTCTACACGCCGGTCTCGGAAAGCCAGCTCGCAGCCTGGTTGAAGGGCTATTCGGTCGGTGCGCCCTGCGCATTCGAGCCGGTGGCGGCCGGCATCGAAAACACCAACTATTTCGTCACCACGAGCCAGGGCCGCTACGTCCTGACCCTGTTCGAGCGACTGCCCGCCGCGGAACTGCCGTTCTATCTCGGGCTGATGGCGCACCTGGCGCGGCATGGCATCCCGTGCCCGGCGCCGATCGCGGATCTCGCCGACCGCTATCTTTCCGAGCTGAGCGGCAAGCCCGCGGCGCTGGTGACGCGCCTGCCGGGCGCATCGCTCGAACGTCCGGGCGCGCACGAGTGCGCCGAGCTGGGCGGGCTGCTGGCGCGCATGCACCTGGCGGGACGGTCCTACCGCGGCTACCTCGAGAATCCGCGCGGACCGAAGTGGTGGCGGGTGGCGGCGCGCGAGGTGCGGCCCTTCCTCGATGCCGCCCGGCAGCGCCAGCTCGACGACGAACTGCAGCTGCAGGCCCGGCATCGTTTTGCGGAGCTGCCGCGCGGGCCGGTGCACGCCGATCTGTTCCGCGACAACGCGCTGTTCGAGAACGGCCGCATCTCGGGCGTGATCGACTTCTATTTTGCCGGTGTCGACTGCCTGCTGTTCGACGTCGCCGTGTGCGTCAACGACTGGTGCCTTGCCGACCCGGCGAGCGACCGGCGCCTGGACGAAACGCTGACCCGGGCGCTGCTGGGCGCCTACGCGGCACTGCGGCCATTCAGCCTCGCCGAGCGCGCCGCCTGGCCCGTGATGCTGCGGGCGGCGGCGCTGCGCTTTTGGCTCTCGCGCCTGCGGGATTTCCACCGGCCGCGCGCCGGAGCGCTGGTGCGGGTGCACGACCCGGAGCACTTCTGCGAGGTGCTGCGCTTGCGCGCCGGTGCCGGGTCGGTGCCGTGGCCCGGGTGAAGCGCGCATGAATACGCACATCGTATCCGTGGCGCGCGGCGCGCGCTGGCTGCTGGAGGGCTGGCGGCTGTTCCGGGTCGCGCCGGCGGGCTGGCTCGCCCTCGTCTTCGTCTACTGGATGGCGATGACCGCGATCAGCCTGGTGCCGTGGATCGGCGTCGTCGCGGCGATGGTGCTGATCCCGGGTTTTTCGGTCGGTTTCATGGCGGCAAGCCGCCGCTGCGAGCAGGGCCAGGCCCCCGAATTGCGCATCCTGTTCGACGGCTTCCGCACGCGCGTGGCGGTGCAGCTGGGCCTCGGTGCCTTGTACGTCGGCTCGCTCGCGCTGCTGCTCGCGGCGACCGCGCTGGCCGACGGCGGCGCCCTGGCGCGCTGGATGCTCGAGGGCGTGCGGCCGGGCGACGAAGTCCTGCGGTCCGACGGTTTTCTCGCTGCGCTCACCATCGCCGCAGTGCTGTACGTTCCGGTGATGATGCTGTTCTGGTTTGCGCCGCTGCTCGCCGCCTGGCACGCGATGGCCGCCGGCCAGGCGCTGTTCTACAGCTTCTTCGCCTGTCTCATGAACTGGCGCGCCTTCCTCGGCTACGGCGCCGCGGCGGCGACGGTGACGCTGGTGATCCCGTTCCTCGCGCTGAGCGCGCTGCTGCTCGCCTCCGGCGGGCAACTCAAGATTGCGGCCATGACGCTGGTGTTTCCGCTCCTCCTGATCCTGCTGCCGACGCTGTTCGCCAGCTTCTACGCCAGCTACCGCGACGTGTTCGGCGCACAGGCGGGCGACTGACGCGCATGCCGCCAGCCGCGCCCGGCCGGGTTCGCGAGATCCCGTACAACTACACCTCGTTCTCCGACCGCGAGATCGTGCTGCGCCTGCTGGGGGCGCCGGCCTGGGAGCTGATCAGCGAGCTGCGCGCCGAACGGCGCACCGGACGCTCGGCGCGCATGCTCTACGAGGTCCTGGGCGAGATCTGGGCGGTGCTGAGGAATCCGTACCTCGAGGACGACCTTGTCGAACGCCCGAAGCGCCGCGCGCAGCTGCTCGCTTCGCTGCGCGGTCGGCTCGCCGAGATCGAGGCGCGCCGCGGCGACAGCCCGCGCGTGGCGCAGTTGCTCGAAGCCGCGCACGGCGCGACGCAGCGCTTCGGCGCAGGGCTGGCGGAGCTCGGCGAGCTGCGCCGGCGCGCCGCGCGCCGCCTGGCGCGCGTCACCCACCGCGACAACGTCCTGTTCGATGGTTTCGCGCGCGTCTCGCACGTCACCGATGCCACCGACTGGCGCGTCGAGTACCCGTTCGTCGTGGTGACGCCCGACAGCGAGGAAGAGATGCTGGCCGTGGTGCGCGAGTTGATCGCGCTGGGGCTGAGCGTGGTGCCGCGCGGCGGCGGCACCGGCTACACTGGCGGTGCCATTCCCCTCACGCGCCGCTCGGCGGTCGTCAACACCGAAAAGCTGGACGCGCTCGACGCGGTGGAGTGGCTCGAGTTGCCCGGGGTCGCGAGCCCCGCGCCCACGATCCGCTGCGGCGCGGGCGTGGTGACGCGCCGCGCGATGGACGCGGCGGAAGCGGCAGGCCTGGTCTTCGCGGTCGACCCGACTTCGGCCGACGCCTCGTGCATCGGCGGCAACGTGGCGATGAATGCCGGAGGCAAGAAGGCCGTGCTGTGGGGCACGGCGATCGACAATCTGGTGTCCTGGCGCATGGTCACACCCGACGCCGAGTGGCTCGAAGTCGAGCGCCTCGGCCACAACCTCGGGCGCATCCAGGACACCGACACGGTGCGCTTTCGGCTGCGGCGCTACGCCCCGGGCGCGCGCCGTCCGCGCGAGGAGCGCGTGATCGACGTTCCAGGCGCGGGCTTTCGCAAGGCCGGCCTCGGCAAGGACGTCACCGACAAGTTCCTCGCCGGACTGCCCGGCGTGCAGAAGGAAGGCACCGACGGCCTGATCACTTCGGCGCGTTTCCTGCTTCACCGCATGCCCGCGCACACGCGCACCGTGTGCCTCGAATTCTTCGGCAGCGCGCACGAGGCGGTGCCGGCCATCGTCGAGATCAGGCGCTTTTTCGAGCCGCGCGCCGGCGCCGCCCAGCGCGTCGTGCTCGCGGGGCTGGAACACCTCGATGAGCGCTACGTCAAGGCGGTGGGCTATGCCGCCAAGTCGCACCGCAACCGGCGCCCCCGCATGGTGCTGATCGGCGACATCGCGGGCGACGACGTCGACGCGGTGGCGAGTGCCGCCTCGTCCGTGGTGCGCATCGCCAACCACCGCGGCGGCGAGGGCTTCATCGCCGTGTCGCCCGAGGCGCGCAAGCGCTTCTGGCTCGACCGCGCGCGCACCGCCGCGATCGCGCGCCATACCAACGCCTTCAAGATCAACGAAGACGTCGTGATCCCGCTCGAGCGCCTGGCCGAGTACTCCGACGGCATCGAGCGCATCAACATCGAATGCTCGATCGCGAACAAGCTCGAACTGCTGGACGCGCTCGATGCGTATTTCAGCGCCGGGCTGCCGCTCTACCATGCGGACGCGCAGGTGCCGGCGGCGGATATGCTCGGCGAACGGCCGCAGGCGGCGCGCGAGCTGATCGGGCGCGTGCGCGAGCACTGGCGGGGGATTGCCGGCGAGCTCGATGCGCGCTTCGCGGCGCTGCAGTCCCGCGCCCTGCGGCTTTCCTGGAAGTCCGAGGTGCGCGACGAGCTGCGGCGGATCTTCGCGGGCGCCGCCTTTCGCCACATCCTCGAGGGCGCCGAAGGCCTGCACCGGCGGGTGTTGAGGGGCCGCGTCTTCGTCGCGCTGCACATGCACGCGGGCGACGGCAACGTCCACACCAACATTCCGGTCAATTCGGACGACTATGCCATGCTGCAGCGTGCCAACGCGGCCGTGGCGCGCATCATGCGGCTGGCCAAGTCGCTCGGCGGCGTGGTGTCCGGCGAGCACGGCATCGGCATCACCAAGCTCGATTATCTGGAGCCCCACGAGCTCGAGGCCTTCCGCGCCTATAAGGCGCAGGTCGACCCCGAGGGGCACTTCAACGCCGGCAAACTGCTCGCCGGGGCGAATCTGGCGAACGCCTTCACGCCCAGTTTTTCGCTCATCGGTGCCGAATCGCTGATCCTCGAGCAGACCGACCTTGGCCGCGTCGCCAACGCGGTCAAGGACTGCCTGCGCTGCGGCAAGTGCAAGCCGGTGTGCGCGACGCACGTGCCGCGCGCGAATCTCCTGTACTCGCCGCGCAACAAGATCCTCGCCGCATCGCTGCTGATCGAGGCCATCCTGTACGAAGAGCAGACGCGGCGCGGCGTGGCGCTCACCCACTACGACGAGTTCAGCGAGGTCGCGGCTCACTGCACCGTGTGTCACAAGTGCGCCGCGCCCTGTCCGGTCGACATCGATTTCGGCGACGTCTCGATCGCGATGCGCAACCTGCTGCGCCGCGCCGGCCGGCGCCGCTTCAATCCGGGCGCGCGCGCCGCGATGCTGTTTCTCGGCGTGACCGATCCGCGCGCCGTCGCGGTGGTGCGCAAGCTGATCGTCGGCTGGGGCTACCGCACGCAGCGCGCGGCGCACGCGGCGGCGAAAGCGCTCGGCCTGGCGCGCGCGCAGACCGCGCGCCCGCCGGCGAGCAGCGCGCGACCGAGCCTGGCCGCGCAGGTGATCCACTTCGTCAACAAGCCGATGCCGGGCGGCCTGCCGAAGCAGTCGGCCCGCGGTCTGCTCGCCATCGAGGATCCGAAGATCGTGCCGATCATCCGCGATCCGGCCAAGGCGACCGAGGATGCGGAAGCGGTGTTCTATTTTCCGGGCTGCGGCTCGGAGCGCCTGTTCTCGCAGGTCGGCCTGGCGACGCAGGCGCTGCTCTACGAGGTCGGCGCGCAGTGCGTGCTGCCGCCGGGGTACCTGTGCTGCGGCTATCCGCAGACCGCCGCGGGCGAAGCCGACAAGGGCGAGCGCATCATCACCGCCAACCGCGTCCTGTTCCATCGCCTCGCCACCACGCTCAACTACCTCGACATCCGCACCGTGGTGGTGTCCTGCGGCACCTGCCTGGACCAGCTCGAACACTACGAGTTCGGCCAGATCTTTCCCGGCTCGCGGCTCATCGACATCCACGAGTACCTGCTCGAGAAGGGCCTCAGCCTCGACGGCGTCAGGGGCACGCGCTACCTCTACCATGATCCCTGCCACACGCCGATCCGGACCCAGAGCCCGATGGCCGTGGTGAACGCGCTGATGGGCGGCGGCGTGGTGCTCGCCGAACGCTGCTGCGGCGAAGCCGGCACGCTGGCCGTGACGCGGCCCGACATAGCGACCCAGGTGCGCTTTCGCAAGGAGGAGGAGCTGCGCCGGATTGTCGGGGTCGAGCGACGGGCGGGACACGCGGGGGATTTCAAGCTGCTCACCACGTGCCCTTCATGCCTGCAAGGGCTGGCGCGGTTCTCAGATGACACCGGCGCCGAGGCCGATTATATTGTGGTGGAAATGGCGCGTGCCGTGCTCGGCGCGGACTGGCTGCCGCATTTCGTCGAGCGGGCCAATCGCGGCGGCATCGAGCGCGTGCTGCTCTGATCGCGACCTATCGGATGTGACGTGACCGAATTCGAGTTGCCGAGCCTGACGCCGGACGCCGTCCCCAAGTTTGTCGACGCGGCGACGGCCAAGGCGTGGGTGTCGAGTGTGCCGCTGGCCAACGTCGCCGCCGCGCAGCAGGCGCTGCTCGGCCAGTTGCAGCAGTTCAACCGCTGCGTGACGCGTCCCAGTGCGCGCCTGGGCGCGCTGGAGGTGCTGCGCGAGGCGGTGCATTTCGTGCAGATCGAGCAGGCCAAGCGCTTCACCAATCGCGCCCTGCCCATGGCGGAGGCGGAAAGCGCGGTGTTCACCACCACGATCGCGCTGTGGGAACAGATGCGCATCGGCTATCTGCGCTGCCTCGCGGCGGTGTTCGACAACGAGCCCGGGATGCGGGCGGAGGCGGCGCGGATCTGCCAGCGTGCGCTGACCTGCGCCGGACTGAAGATGTTTCATCACTACCGCGCCTGCCGCGTGGTGGCGAGAGGCGAATGGCGGATCCTGCACGCGGTGTATGCCAAGGCCGAGGAACTGAAGGTCACCGACGAAGTGGTGCGCGACCCCATGAACCGCGACGTCTTCGAAAGTTCGGCGCGCATCGCCTATCTGCGTGGCGTGCTCATGGGCATGGCGAGCCCCAACGAGCTGAGCCAGCGCCAGCTGACCTTCATCGCGCATCTGCTCGAGCGCTGGGCCGTCAAGGTCGAAGTGAGCGCCGAGCGCCCGGCGCCGGACGAGGTGCCGCCGCTGGTGGCGAATCTGGCGAGCGACGCCTGTCCGGCGCGCGACGGGCAGGAGGCCAAAACGCCGCGCTACCTCGACACCCGGCCGCTCGCCGCGACGCTGCGCAACCGCATCGGCCTGCTGCGAAAGGGCGAGTCGCCGGTGAAGCTCGCGCTCGGCGAGGATTGCGTGCAGCCGATGTGCGAACAGCTTCTGGTGTTCCTCTATCGGCAGTGGTGCCAGCAGCAGCGGCCACGCGGCGCCGAACGGCGTCCCGCCACCGGCATCGCGCTGACCGGCAACGACCTGGCGGCGATTCACTACCACATCTCGGGCAAGCCGTTCCGCCAGCCGGGCGTGCCCACGGAGCTCTCGAAGAAAGAGCGCGAGGAGCTCGCGACCTTCGGCCGCATCAGCACGCGCGAGGAGGATTTCAGCCACGCGCGCGGCTATCAGCTGGAGCAGTGGCAGTTGCGCGACGAAAGCGCCACCGGCCTGAAGATCATGCGTCCGGCGGCGACCGAGGGCCGGCGCCATACGAGCGGTCAGCTGATCAGCATCCGGCGTGAAAGCTCGCAGCAGTTCGTCCTCGGCCAGGTGCGCTGGATACTGGAAACGCAGACAGGCGACATTCTGGCCGGAGTCCGCCTGCTGCCGGGGCTGCCCGCGGCCATTGCGGTGCGCCCGTCGGGACTCAACGTGGCGAATGAGCGGTATGTTCAAGGCTTGTCGCTGACCCAGACCGAGTCCTCCCCCCCCACCATCGTCCTGCCACCGGGCTGGTACAAGCCCAAGCGGGTGGTGGAGGTCTTCGTCGAGACGCCCGTCAGGGCACGGTTCCTTGATCTGCTCGAACGCGGCAGCGACTACGAGCGTATCGCCTATGAGGTCGTGGTCTAGCCGCCGTGCCCGAGAACGCCGTTCCGCCGCCGACCGGGATTACCTTGCACCAGGCTTCGCGCGTACTCGAGATCGCGTTCGCAGACGGCAAGTCGTTTCGCTTGCCGTGTGAATTCCTGCGGGTGTACTCCCCGTCCGCCGAGGTGCGCGGCCACGGCCCCGGCCAGGAGGTGTTGCAGGCGGGCAAGCGCGGCGTCGAGATCCGTCGCGTCGAGCCGGTAGGTTCGTATGCCGTGCAGCTCGTCTTTTCGGATGGTCACGACACCGGGATCTATTCCTGGGACTATCTTTACGGCCTCGGGGAAAACCAGCAGCGCCTTTGGGACGAATACCTCAGGCGCCTTGCCGAAGCCGGCGCCCAGCGTGACTAAAGCGGCCGCTTACTTTCGGTAAAAGACTTGAAAGAGACTGACTTCGGTTTCGAGCGCGTGCCAGAACGCGAGAAGGCGACCCGGGTCGGGCAGGTATTCGACGCGGTCGCCGACCGTTACGACCTGATGAACGATCTGATGTCTTTCGGGCTGCACCGGCTCTGGAAGGCTTTCACGGTATCGCTGGCGCGGGTCCGGCCCGGCGAGCGCGTGCTCGACATCGCCTCGGGCAGCGGTGATCTGGCACGAGCGTTTCGCGCCCGCGGGGCCGAAGTCTGCATGACCGACATCAACCGCCGCATGCTGGTGCGCGGCCGCGATCGCGCGCTCGACGCCGGGCAGGCCGCGCCGGCGGTCCAGTGCGACGGCGAGCACCTGCCGTTTCCGGACCGCAGCTTCGATTGCGTCACGGTCGGCTTCGGGTTGCGCAACATGACGCGCAAGGAGATCGCCCTGGCCGAGATGACGCGCGTGCTGAACGCGGGGGGACGGCTTCTGGTGCTGGAGTTTTCGCATGTCTGGAAGCAGCTCGAGAAACCCTACGCTTGGTATTCGTTCAATGTGTTGCCCTGGTTGGGTCAGCATATCGCAGGGGATGCTCCGGCCTACCGCTACCTGGCGGAGTCGATCCGGACGCACCCGGACCAGAAGCGTCTCGCGGCGATGATGGAACAGGCGGGACTCGAGCGGGTCGAATATTTCAATCTGTCGGCCGGAGTCGTGGCGCTGCATCGCGGCTGGAAACTGCGGTAGGATGCGACGTCGCGAACGAGGAGAGACATGAACAGGTGGGTATTGGGATTTGCGGTGGCACTGCTCGGTTTCGCCACGATCGTGCCCGAGGCCGATGCGCGCCGCATCGGCGGCGGGCGTTCGATCGGTGCACAGCGCAGCATCACGAGCGCGCCTGCGGCGACGCCGGTCCGGCCGGCACAGCAGGCGGCCCCGGCGAGCCAGCCTGGCGCGGCGCCCGCCGCCACGCAGCAGCAGCCGGCGAGCGGCCTGAGCCGCTGGGCCCCGGTCCTCGGCGGTCTGGCCATCGGTGGCCTGATCGGCGCACTGCTGGGCGGCAGCGGGATCGGCAATCTGATCATGAGCTGGCTGGTCATCGGGCTGGTCGTGTTCGGCGTCAGGCATTTCTTGCGCATGCTGGCGCAAAGGCGCGCGGCCGGCGCACAGCCGATACCCTATGCAGCCGGCGGCGGGCCACTGTCGTACCAGTCGCTCGGCAATGAAACCGTCGCCGCGCCGCCGCCGTCACAGGCCGCGGGGTTCGAGGGCCGGCCGTTGGCCGTGGCCGCCCAATTGCCGGCGGGCTTCGACAGCGGCGCGTTCCTGCGCGCCGCGAAGCTCAATTTCATGAAGCTGCAGCTGGCGAACGATACCGGCCGCCTCGACGAATTGCGTGAATTCACGACGCCCGAGCTGTACGAGGAATTGCAGCAGGAGGTCACGGCGCGCGGCGGCAGCGGGCAGCAGACCGACGTCCTGTCGCTGCACGCCGATTTGCTCGAGGTGGTCACGGAGGCCGAACGGCACTGGGCAAGCGTGCGTTTCTCAGGGCAGATCCGCGAGACGCGTGGCGTTGCACCGGAGGGCTTCGAGGAAGTCTGGAACCTCGCCAAGCCAGTCGATGGTTCCAGCGGCTGGCTGCTCGCGGGCATCCAGCAGATGCACTGAGCCAGCACGGCGTAAACCCAAAGGCCACCAGCGCGGTGGCCTTTGTTTTTTGTCGCGGGCCCGCGTGAGCGGCACGGGCCTGCGCCGCGATCGAACGGGCCGCCCGGCAATTTATGGCAACGACGCTACTCGAGTCGCCGCTGGCGGCTGCACTCAACCACTTGCTCGATGGCGAGGCTTGGGCGCGCGCACGGCTGGCGCCGTTTGCGGGTGAAACCTGCGAGCTGCAAGCGGCGCCCTTTCCCGCGCTGCGCTGGCGCATCACCGACGCGGGCAAGCTCGCGCCCGCCGGGGACGCGGCTGGCGTCTCACTGACCCTCACGCTCGGCGCGCAGGCCTTGCCGGCGCTGGCGCGCGGCGAGGATCAGTTCATGCGTGCCGTGGAAGTTGCCGGGAACCCGCGGCTGGCGAGTGAGGTGCTGTTGCTGCTGCGGCACCTGCGCTGGGACGTCGAGAATGACCTCGCAGTTTGGGTCGGCGATGCGCTGGCGCACCGCCTGGTGCGCACGGCGCGCGGGCTCGCAGCGTGGCACCGCGAGGCGGCATTGCGCGTCGCCGGTGGCGTGATGGACTACGCGCTCGAGGAAGGGCGATTGCTTGTGCGGCGCGACGAGCTGGCTGGCTTCGGGCGCGAGCTTGCGGTGTTGCGCGACGCGCTCGAGCGACTCGAGCTGCGGCTCGAGCGACTCGGGCGCTAGGGGTGGCATGCGGCGCCTGATACGCCTGGGCCGAATCGTCACCGTGGCGCTGCGTTTCGGGCTGCACGAGTTCGTCCCGCCGCTCGCGCAGAGCCGGGCGCTGGCGTGGTGCTGCGGAGACCGGGCGCAGCCGGGCGCGGTCCGGCTGCGGCGCGCGCTCGAGACGCTGGGTCCGATCTTCGTCAAGTTCGGGCAGGTGCTCTCGACGCGGCGCGACCTGCTGCCGGCGGACATCGCCGACGAGCTCGCGAAGCTGCAGGATCAGGTGCCGCCGTTCGACTCGGCCGCGGCGGTGGCCGAAATCGAGCGCTCGCTCGGCAGGCGTCTCGACGAAGTGTTCGCGCGTTTCGAGCAGGAGCCGGTGGCGAGCGCCTCGATCGCGCAAGTGCACCTCGCCACGCTGCGCAATGGCGCCGAGGTCGCGGTCAAGGTGCTGCGGCCGGGCGTCGAGCGCGCCATCAGCCGCGACGTGCTGCTGCTGGAGACCGCGGCCGGCCTGATGGAGCGTCTCTGGGCCGAGGGCCGGCGGCTGAAACCGCGGGAGGTGGTGGCCGAGTTCTCGCGCCATCTGGAGGAAGAGCTCGACCTGCTGCGCGAAGCCGCCAACGCCTCGCAGCTGCGGCGCAACTTCGAGCAATCGCCGCTGCTCGCGGTGCCGCTCGTGCACTGGGACTTCTGCACCCAGCGCGTGATGGTGATGGAGCGCATGCGCGGCACGCCGGTGTCGCAGGTGGAGGCGCTGCGCGCGCGGGGCGTGGACATCCCGGCGCTGGCGCGCACCGGGGTCGAGATCTTTTTCACCCAGGTGTTCCGCGACGGCTTCTTCCACGCCGACATGCATCCCGGCAATATCCTGGTGGAGGTGGTGCCGGCCGCCGCCGGTGCGGCGCGCGGCCGCTACGTGGCGCTCGATTTCGGCATCATGGGCACGCTCACCGAGACCGACAAGAACTACCTGGCGCAGAATTTCGTCGCCTTCTTCAACCGCGACTACCGGCGCGTCGCACAGGCGCACCTCGATGCCGGCTGGGTGCCCGCCGATACGCGCATCGACCAGTTCGAAGCCGCGATCCGCGCGGTGTGCGAACCGATCTTCGCGCGGCCGCTGAAGGAGATCTACTTCGGCAAGCTGCTGCTGCGCCTGTTCCAGACTTCGCGGCGCTTCAACGTCGAGGTGCAGCCGCAGCTCGTGATGCTGCAAAAGACGCTGCTCAACATCGAGGGCCTCGGCCGCCAGCTCGACCCCGAGCTCGACCTCTGGACCACCGCCAAGCCGTATCTCGAGCGCTGGATGGACGAGCGCATCGGCTGGCGCGGCCTGCTCCAGGCACTGCGGCGTGAGGCGCCGACCTGGGTGCAGACGCTGCCCGCGCTGCCGCGGCTGGCGCACCGCGTGCTCGCCGAGGACCGCGCCGGCGCTCTGCGCCAGAGCGTGGAACAGCTGGCCGGCGAAAACGCGCGCCGCAACCGGCTGCTGGCGTGGCTGATCGCGGTGCTCGCGGCGTCGGTCGCGCTGCAGCTTTTCACGCACCTGTAGGCCGCGCCGCCATGCTGCTCGCCGCAGTGGTGATCTATCTGGCGGTGACCATCGCCATCGGCCTGTGGGCGGCTAAGCGCGTGCACAACTCGAAGGACTACCTGATCGCCGGCCGCAGCCTGCCGCTGTACATGAATATCGCCACGGTGTTCGCGACCTGGTTCGGCGCCGAAACCGTGCTGTCGGTGTCGGCCACCTTCGCCAAGGACGGGCTCGGCGGCATCGTCGCCGACCCCTTCGGCTCGTCGTTCTGCCTGGTCTTCGTGGCGCTGTTCTTCGCGCGCGCCTTCTACCGCATGGACCTGCTCACGATCGGCGACTTCTACAAGAAGCGCTACGGCAAGCCGGTCGAGGTCGCGACCAGCGTGGTCATCACGGCATCGTACCTCGGCTGGACCTCGGCGCAGCTCACCGCGCTCGGGCTCGCCTTCACGCTGCTCTCCGGAGGCGCGCTGACGCTCGATGAGGGCATCGTGGTGGGGGCCGTGATCGTGCTCGGCTATACGATCTGGGGCGGCATGTGGTCGGTCGCCTGGACCGACCTGTTCCAGACCGTGATCATCGTCCTGGGGCTCTGGGCCATTGCCTGGCTGGTCGGCGGCATGGCCGGGGGCCCCGGCAAGGTCCTCGACGCCGCGCGCGAGGCCGGCAAGCTCGAGTTCTGGCCCAGCGGCGGATCCAGGGAATGGCTCGCCTTCGTCGCGGCGTGGATGACGCTCGCCATCGGCTCGATTCCGCAGCAGGACGTGTTCCAGCGCGTCACCTCGGCGAAGGATGAGGCCACTGCGGTCAAGGGCTCGCTCATCGGCGCGGCGGCGTACTTCGGGTTCGCTTTCGTGCCGATCTATATCGCCTATTCGGCGCTGGTCATCGACCCGTCGGTGCAGGGGCTGTTCAAGGCGGAGGATGCGCGCGAGATCCAGCGCATCCTGCCCGATCTGATCCTCAACCGCACGCCGCTTTGGGCGCAGATCGTATTCTTCGGCGCGCTGCTTTCGGCGATCCTCTCGACCGCCAGCGGCGCCATCCTGGCGCCGACGGGGCTGTTCACTGAAAACGTGCTGCGGCCGTTCGTGCCGCACATGAGCGACCGGCAGTTCCTGCTGACGCTGCGCATCGTGCTGGTCACCTTCGCACTGGCGGCGCTGCTGTTCGCGCTCAACTCCCGCAGCACCATGTACGAAATGGTGCAGAGCGCCTACAAGGTGACCCTGGTGGGCGCGTTCGTGCCGCTGGCCGCAGGTCTGTTCTGGAAGCGCGCCAATGCCTCGGGCGCCGTGAGTTCGATCCTGCTGGGTTTGGTGTCGTGGCTGCTGATGGAAACTTTTGGCACCGAGAGCGTCTGGCCGCCGCAGCTGGTCGGACTGGGCTGCGCCTTCATCGGCATGCTGGCGGGCTCGCTCGCCGCGCCGCCGCCGCATGTGGCGCACCCCGCATCGCATCAGCCTGCGCGGGGCGGACTGCAACCCTGAAGATGGCGGCGTGAAAGCATCTTCGCTGCCGCGCTTCCTGCTCGCCGCGTACGTGCTGCTGATCGCGTACGCATCGCTTTATCCGCTCACCGGCTGGCATGCGCATGGCGCCTCGCCGTTCGCCTTCGTCACGGTGCCCTGGCCGCGCTGGATCACCGGGTTCGATGTCGCCGCAAACCTTTTCGGCTACTGGCCTCTGGGCCTGCTCTGCGCGCTGAGCTGGGTGCCGCGGCACGGGGCGCGGCGCGCGCTCGCGGCCGCGGTGCTGTGCGGCGCGTTGCTGTCGCTCGCGCTCGAGGCGGCGCAGAGCTACCTGCCGGCACGCGTCGCATCGAATGTCGATTGGCTGGCCAACGTCGCGGGCGCACTGCTGGGCGCCGGCGCCGGCGTGCTGGCCGCGCCCTGGCTCCTGGGCACGGGACCCATCCGGCGCCTGCGCGCGCAGGCGCTCGACGCCGGGCTGTACGCCGATCCGGGCCTGACACTGCTCGCGCTGTGGCTGTTCGCCCAGCTCAATCCCGCGACGCTGCTCTTCGGCATGGGGGATCTGCGTGATCTGCTCACCGAAGCGGCCGGCCCGGCTTACGCCGCGGAACTCTTCGTCACGGTCGAGACGCTCACCGCCGCGGCCAATCTGGTCGCGGTGTCGCTGTTGGCGTCGGCGATGATGCGGCCGGCGGCGCCGGTGCGGCGCCTGCTCCTCGCCCTGCTCACCACGGCGCTCGCGGTGAAGGCGCTCGCTTTCGCGATCCTGATGCGCGCGGAACACGCCCTGGCCTGGATGACGCCCGGCGCACTGCGGGGCCTGGCAATTGGCATCGTCGTCATGCTGGCGGCGGTCGCGCTGCCGCGCGTGCTGCGACTCGCGCTCGCGGCCGTGCTGCTGATGGCCGCGACGGTGCTGGTCAATCTCTCGCCGCCCAATCCCTACACCGCCGCCACGCTCAAGGTCTGGACGCAGGGGCACTTTCTCAATTTCAACGGCTTGACGCAGTTCGTCTCGGCGCTGTGGCCGTTCGCCGCGCTGCTTTACCTGATCGCGCTGGCGGCGCAGCGCGAGCGCGCATGAGCCTCGGGTAGAATCGCGCTCCCATGTCGTATTACAGGCACCACGTCTTTTTCTGCTGCAACCAGCGCGACGACGGCCGCCCCTGCTGCAATGCCAAGGGCGCGAGCGCCATGCGCGACTATGCCAAGCGGCGCGTCAAGGAACTCGGCCTGGCAGGGGGCGGCCAGGTGCGCGTCAACCAGGCCGGCTGCCTCGATCGCTGCGAGGAGGGTCCGTGCATCGTCGTCTACCCCGAGGCGGTGTGGTACACCTACGTCGATCGCGCGGACGTCGACGAGATCATCGAGGAGCACCTCGGGAACGGCCGCTGGGTGGAGCGGCTGCGCATCTGATGCGCGCCGCCACGCGGCGCGCGCAGATCGCCGGAGCCGCGGGCCGCATCGAGCTCGCAATCGACGTTCCGGAGAGGTCCGCGCGCGGCGTGGCCTTGATCGCGCATCCGCATCCGCTGCACGGCGGCACGCTCGACAACAAGGTGGTGCAGACACTGGCGCGCGCCTTCGCCGCGCTCGGCTACGTCGCGTTGCGCCCCAATTTCCGCGGCGTCGGCGCGAGCGAGGGCCGTTATGACGAGGGCCGGGGCGAGATCGACGACCTGATCGCCGTGTGGCAGCACGCGCAGCGCGAGTACGGCAGCGAGCGGCCGGTGCTGGCCGGATTTTCCTTCGGCGCCGTGATCCAGGCGCGGCTCGCCGCGCGCCTGCCGCCCGAGCGCATGGTGCTGGTCGGCATCGCGGTCAATCACTTCGCGGCGCCGGCGGTGCCTGCGGACACGCTGCTGGTGCACGGCGAGCGCGACGACACCGTGCCGCTCGCCGCGGTGCTCGACTGGGCGCGGCCGCTCGAGCTGCCGGTGATCGTCGTGCCCGGGGGCGACCATTTCTTCCACGGCCGCCTGCAGCTGCTGCGCGGCATCGTCGAACACAACTGGCGCTGAACGCCGTGCCGGTCAGCCAGGACCTCGCACTGCAGGCGCGCAACCTGCGCAAGCGTTTCGGCGGCGAGGACGTGGTCTGCGGCGTCGATCTGGACATCGCCGCCGGTGAATGCTTTGGTCTGCTCGGCCCTAACGGCGCCGGCAAGACCACCACGCTCAAGCTCTGCCTCGGGTTGATCGAGCCCGAGGAGGGCTCGGCCCGGCTGCTCGGAATGGAAGTGCCGGCGCGCGCGCGCGAGGCGCGCGCCGGCGTCGGCGTCGTGCCGCAGTTCGACAATCTCGATCCGGATTTCACCGTGACCGAGAACCTCGTGGTCTACGGTCGCTACTTCGGCCCCGGCGACGCGGCGATTCGGGCGCGCATCCCGCAGTTGCTGGAATTCGCGGGATTGCAGGGCCGCGCCGAGGCCAGGATCCAGACGCTCTCCGGCGGCATGAAGCGGCGCCTGACGCTGGCACGCGCGCTCGTGAACGACCCGCAGCTGCTGTTCATGGACGAGCCCACGACCGGGCTCGACCCGCAGGCGCGGCATCTCATCTGGGAACGGCTGCGGCACCTGATGCAGCAGGGCAAGACGATCGTGCTGACGACGCACTTCATGGAAGAAGCGCAGCGCCTGTGCACGCGGCTGGCGATCATGGATCGCGGCCGCATCATCGCCACGGGCAGTCCGCGGGCGCTGATCGCCGAACACATCGAATCGCAGGTAGTCGAGGTGCACGGTCCGGGGCTGGGGGCCTGGATGGTGCGCGCGCGTTCGCTCGCGCCGCGCTTCGAGCGCGCCGGCGAGACCGTGTTCTGCTACGCCGCCGACGTGGCGCCGGTGATCGCCGACCTGCGCCGGCAGCGCGAGCTCGTCTACCTGCACCGGCCGGCCAATCTCGAAGACGTGTTCCTCAAACTCACCGGCCGCGACCTGAGGGATTGAGATGCGTCGCGCCCGACAGTTCGCGCTGCCGTTGCTCAGTCCGCGCCTGATCGCGGTCTGGCGGCGCAACTTCCTCGTCTGGCGCAAGCTCGCCGTGCCGTCGATCCTTGGCAACTTCGCCGACCCGCTCATCATGCTGTTCGGCCTGGGTTACGGTCTCGGCGCGGTCATGGGCAACGTCGCCGGGACTTCGTACTTCGCGTTTCTGGCCGCGGGCTTTGCCGCCTCGGCGACGATGTACGCAGCGACCTTCGAGGCGCTGTTCTCGGCGTTCTCGCGCATGCACGTGCAGAAGACCTGGGAGGCGATCGTCAACGCGCCGATGACGCTCGACGACGTGCTGGCCGGGGAATGGCTCTGGGCCGCCAGCAAGGCGCTCGCCGCGGGACTTTGCATGATTGCGGTGATCTCGGCGTTCGGCTACGCAAGCTACCCCCTGGCGCTCGCCGCGCTTCCGGTGCTCGTCCTGGCGGGGCTCGCCTTCGCCGCGCTCGGGCTGGCCGTCAACGCACTCGCCAGCGGCTACGATTTCTTCAGCTACTACCTCACGCTGGTGCTGACGCCGATGATGATGCTCTCGGGCGTGTTCTTTCCCGTCGAGCAGCTCCCCGGTCCGATCCAGATCGTGGCGGCCGCGCTGCCGCTGCACCATGCCGTGCAGCTCGTGCGGCCGCTTCTCTCCGGCGTGCTGCCTGCGGCGCCGCTGCTGCACGTGGCCGTGCTGGCGGGCTACGCAGCGGTCGGGTTCTATGTCGCCACGGTGCTGACCCGCAGGCGACTGCTGAGCTAGCGATGGGCGAACGCTATTTCGCCCCCTGCCCGCGGGGGCTCGAAGCCCTGCTCGCAGCCGAGCTGAGCGCCCTGGGCGCTGCCGGCGCGCGCAGCGTTCCCGGCGGGGTCGCGTTCGAAGGCGATTGGGCGGCGTGTTATGGCGCCAACCTGCACTCGCGGCTCGCTTCGCGCGTGCTGTGGCGCGTGGCCGATTTCCGGTACGCCAGCGAGCACGATGTTTACGAGGCTGCGCGCGCAGTGGACTGGCCGGCGCATTTTGCCGCCGGTTGCACGCTGCGCGTCAATGTCACCGCGCAGGCAAGCCCCCTGCGCAGCCTCGAGTTCATCACGCTGCGCATCAAGGACGCGATCTGCGACCGCTGGCGCGCCGACACCGGCAGCCGCCCGTCGATCGAACGGGCGCGACCCGACGTGCGGGTGCACGCATTTCTCGAGGCGGATCGCGGCACGCTCTATCTGGACACTTCCGGCGAGCCGCTGTTCAAGCGCGGCTGGCGCCGCCACACGGTGGAGGCGCCGCTGCGCGAGAACCTGGCCGCCGGCATCGTGCTGCTCAGCGGCTGGGGGCCCGCCGAGCCGCTGCTCGACCCGATGTGCGGCGGCGGCACCTTGCTCATCGAGGCTGCGGCGATCGGACTGGGCGTGGCGCCCGGCGCGGGACGCGCTTTCGGTTTCGAGAAACTGTCGAACTTCGACGCGAAGCTGTGGCAGCGGTTGAAGTCCGCCGCGGGGGAGCAGCGCTCGAAGGCGCGGCTCGAGCTCTACGGCAGTGACCGCGAAGCGCGGGCGATCGAGGCAGCGACGAAGAACCTGACGACGGCCGGGTTTGCCGGTCTGGTCAGGCTCGAGCGCGCCGACATCCTGGCGCGCAGCGCGCCTGCGGCCGCGGGCGTGATGGTCGCGAATCCGCCTTACGGCGAGCGCCTTGGCAGCGCGGAGGAGCTGGCGCGCTTCTATCCGCAGCTGGGCGACGCGCTGAAGCAGCGCTTTGCCGGCTGGCGCTGCCACTTCTTCACCGCCGACCTGCGCCTGCCGAAGCTGATCCGGCTGCAGCCGGCGCGCCGCGTGCCGCTCTTCAACGGCGCGCTCGAATGCAGGCTGTACGAATTCCGCATCGTCGCCGGCTCGCACCGGCGCAGCTGAATTCCTTCAGACGATGTCGAGGTGCTCGATGCCCTTCGACAGGTCCTTGTCCTTGGCTTCCTTGCCGTGCAGCTTGATCGCGAGCCGCACCTCGTTGGTCGAGTCGGCAAAGCGCAGCGCATCCTCGTAGCTGATGCGGTTCTGCTCGTAGAGGTCGAACAGCGCCTGATCGAAGGTCTGCATGCCCAGTTCGCGCGACTTCTTCATGATCTCCTTGATTTCGTGCACCTCGCCCTTGAAGATCAGGTCGGAGATCAGCGGCGTATTGAGCATGACCTCGACCGCAGGGACGCGGCCCTTGCCCTCCTTCACCGGCAGCAGGCGCTGCGAGATCACGCCCTTCAGGTTGAGCGACAGGTCCATCAGCAGCTGCTGGCGTCGCTCCTCGGGGAAGAAGTTGATGATCCGGTCCATGGCCTGGTTGGAGTTGTTGGCGTGCAGCGTCGCCAGGCACAGGTGGCCGGTCTCGGCGAAGGCGATGGCGTGCTCCATCACCTCGCGGTCGCGGATCTCGCCGATCAGGATCACGTCGGGCGCCTGGCGCAGCGTGTTCTTCAGCGCCGCCTCCCAGGAGTCGGTGTCCACGCCCACTTCGCGCTGCGTGACGATGCAGTTCTTGTGCGGGTGCACGTACTCGACCGGATCCTCGATCGTGATGATGTGGCCATGGCTGTTTTCGTTGCGGTAGCCGACCATGGCGGCGAGCGAGGTCGACTTGCCGGAACCCGTGCCGCCGACGAAGATCACGAGGCCGCGCTTGGTCATGGCGACGTCCTTGAGCACCGATGGCAACCTGAGGTCCTCGAAATTCGGGATCGTGGTCGTGATGACGCGCAGCACCACGCCGACGTTGCCCTGCTGCATGAAGGCATTGACGCGGAAGCGGCCGATGCCCGCCGGGCTGATGGCGAAATTGCACTCCTTGGTCGACTCGAACTCCGCCGCCTGCTTGTCGTTCATGATCGAGCGCGCCAGGATCGAGGTGTGCTGCGAATTGAGCGGCGTCTGCGACACCGGCGTCATCTTGCCGTCGATCTTCATCGCCGGCGGGAAATTCGCGGTGATGAAGAGGTCCGAGCCCTTTTTCCCGACCAGGGCGCGAAGCAGGTCGTACATGAAGCGGGTTGCTTGTTCTCGTTCCATGGGTAGCTCCTCGCCCGGCCTAGCCGCCGAATAGGTCCTTGTTCATCGCCTTGCCGCGCGCTTCCGCGGACGAGATGACGTTGCGCTGCACCATCTCCTGCAGGTTCTGGTCGAGCGTCTGCATGCCGATCTGGCGCCCGGTCTGGATCGCGGAATACATCTGCGCGATCTTGTTCTCGCGGATCAGGTTGCGGATCGCCGG
>SCUF01000298.1 GCA_004298325.1 Betaproteobacteria bacterium
CCGCTGTCCGCGTTCGCCACGGTGGGCTATTTCGCGCACGGCTACGGCATGAAGGCCAAGGGCATGGGTGGCGTCGGCATCGCGCTGCCGCAGGAAACCATGAGCGGCGTCGCCAATCCGGCGAACCTCGGTTTCGTCGGCAACCGGCTCGACGTCGAGGTCGAATGGTTCCGCCCGATCCGCGACGGCGAGATCACCGGCAACGGCTTCGGCCTGAACGGGAATTACAGCGGCAGCGGCCGCAAGAACTTCCTCATTCCCGGGCTCGGCTACAACCGCATGCGCGGCGCCAACCTGGCGCTCGGCGTCCTGGTGTACGGCAACGGCGGCATGAACACCACCTTCGACACCAACCCGTTCGGCGCCTTCGGCGGCAGCAACCCGGGCGGCGTCGACTACATGCAGCTGTTCATCGCGCCGACGATCGCGTGGAAACCGAACGCGAACCATTCGATCGGCCTGTCGCTCAACCTCGCCTACCACCAGTTCGGCGCTTCCGGCCTGGAGCCGTTCACCGGTTTCTCGCAGACCCCCGACCGCGTCACCAACCGGGGCCGCGACGATTCGACCGGCATCGGCGTGCGGATCGGCTGGACCGGCAAGCTCACCGACAACATCACCGTCGGCGCGATGTATCAGCCGAAGACGAACATGGGCAAGCTGAGCCAGTACGAGGGCCTGTTCCGCGGTCAGGGCGATCTCGACATTCCCGCCACGTACGGCATCGGAATCGCGGTGAAGGCCACGCCGCAGCTGACGATCGCCGCGGACGTGCAGCAGATCGACTACGCCAAGGTGGCGGCGATCGGCACCACGCCGGATTGCCTGTTTCAGGGCGTGTGCGCGCTCGGGGCTTCGAACGGCCCGGGCTTCGGCTGGAAAAACATGACGGCGTACAAGATCGGCGCGAGCTATGACGTTTCGCGCTCGCTCACGCTGCGCGCAGGTTTCGCCACCGGCAAGCAGCCGATTCCGAACCAGTACACGCTGCTCAACATCATCTTCCCGGCGGTCGTCCAGGACCACTTCACGCTCGGCGCCACCTGGACCATGGGCACGATCGAGATGACGGCCGGCTACATGCACGCGTTCAGGAAGACCGTGAACGGCTCGGGCTCGATTCCGGCGGTGCCGTTCGGCGGCGGCGAGGCCAACCTGAAGATGCACCAGGACGCCTTCGGCGTGGCCGTCGGCTGGAAGATGTAGACGCCCTGCACGCGACGTCAATCGAAAGGGCCGGAGCGATCCGGCCCCTTCTACTTTGCGGACGCGGAAACGGCTACTTCGTGCAGGACCCGGAGTCGTAGGGCACCTTCCCCACCAGCGTCAGGAAGGCTTCGAACGGTCCCATGTTACCCATGGCCTCGCCCATCGGGCCCTCGAAAGAAAGCCGGCCGAACATCATCGCGCGCATCGGGCCGTACTCGCCGCGGCCCATCTCCTCCCAGCGGGAGGTGTTCGCATCCATGACGTAGTCGGCGCCCGCGTCGAGCTTGGCGGTCTCGGCCGGACCGCCGTAGATGCACGCCGCCTTGCCGTCCTTGAACGCGAGCCGGATCTCTGCAGTCGGCTTCCGGGAGCAATCCGTACGATAGATCTGGATCACCTTGAAGCCGCGTCCCTGGTCGTTCTTCACCCAGCCCGACTCGACGAGTTTTCCGGTCAGCACCGGCTCGTTGTTCCAGGCCTTGCACAACCCCTGGGTCCACTCGCCCGACATGAGAACGGGTTCCGCCAAGGCCGGTGCCGCCGCCATCGCAGCGATGGCGATCGCCAGCCCGCCTGCTTTGAGTCTCATCGATTCCCCCTCTTCAGGTTCCAGCGATACGATTGACGGCAAATCGATTGGTTCGCCTGGAAACAGCGTACCTGTACGTGGCGACCTGGTCCAAGTGATCGGATTGGTCGACGCTTAAACGCCGCTTATGTGCCTCGGGCGTTCGATCGCCCGATCAGAACTCGTAGCGCAGCTGCAGGTAGAAGTTGTCGTCGCCCGAGAGCTGCCCGAACTGGCCCCAAGGCTTTCCGCCAAAGGCATTCGCACCGAGCGCGCCCCAGACGCGGTCGGTGAAGCTGTAGCGCAGTTCGGGGTTCACGAAGTAGTCTCCGTTGCTCGCGTTGTACGACGCATAGACCGAAACACGCAGCGTCTGGTGCCGGAAGAATTGCGTCGCTCGCGCCGTGACCGTGCGGCTCCAGCGCTGCTCCATCGGGAAGCCGGCCGGAAGCGCGGCTTGGTAAGCCGCGTAGTCATGCATGCGCTCCGCGTAATATTGGAGGCTGAGGGTGAAATCCTCCCACGGCTGCAACTGGTAGCCGGCGAGCAGGCGCGTCTGCGAGTTCGGTACGCTGAAGTCGCCGCCGCCGCGGTCCTGCCGCGATTCGTAGTAGGCCGCCTCGAAACTCAGCACGCCGTCGCCCGCGCGGCCCGAGACGCTTGCGCCATAGACCGAGAGCTCGGGGTAGTAAAACGTAATTCTTGTCGGTGCGGCCAGGCGGTCCGGCCGCATCGAGGGCGTACGCTGAAAGCCTCGGTAGAGATAAAGCGCCGCGTCGTACCCGGCGACGTCGCGGTAGACGCGCAAACCCCACTCGCCCTGCCCCGGCTGGTCGCCCACGCGGTTCGTCACGGCCGGCATCGGATCGAAGAGGTGGAACCGGCGCGCATCCGGAATCCGGCTTTCCCGAAACGATGGCATGAGCACCAGTTCGAATGAAGCGAAATCCGGGTACGCGCCGAGCTTGATCGCATCCACGCCGCGCTTCAGGTACTCGAGCGGCCGTCCGGCAAACAGCGCCTCGTGGTCCTTGGGGAACACGTCGTTCACGAACACGAGGTCGCCGAGCCCCCACGTGATGACCTGGCGCCCGACGCGCACATCGAAAGCGCCGGCTGAGTAATCCAGGAAAGCTTCGCGCACCTCGCTGCCGAGGCCGCGGCCGAGATGGTCGTAATAGGCGTCTGCCTTGAAATGGCCGCGCCAGCCGCCGCCCGTCGCATCGAGCTTGAGCTGTGCGCGCTCCTCCAGCCACTTGTAGCGGCGGCCGTCGGGATTGGCCGCGCCCGTGTTGAACGCGGTGTTCTGCTGCAGGAAACCGGAAACCGTCAGCTCCGCCGCTGCCGGCTGAACGGCGAACAGCGACGCGATCAGCGCGAGGACGCGCCGGACATTCAGTCGATCCACTTGCGCGGCGGCTGCCGGAGGAAACGCTCGGTGAACAGGCTGTCGTCGATGCCGAGGTCGTAGTCCGACTTGACGTACGTCACCTCGCTTCGGTGCCCGCTTTGCAGGTTCTTCATGGTGCGCCGGGTGACGGTCGGAAAGCCCTTGACGTCGGCCACTTCATCGGCCGTGAAGAGCTTGTAGCGCGCCCCCCTCCTGTCGTACTGCTCTTCCTTGAGGGGCAGGAAGTTGGCCTTGTCCACCCAGGTCAGCTTATGGCCGAAATCGGCATCGCCCGCTTTCGGCGTGCTCTTCACCACGTAGCAGTCGCGGGCGCCGACCTTGTCCTCGCGCTCGATGACGTGGCTGTCGTCGCCGAGATCGCGGCCGGAGACATCCTCGTAGGTGAAGTCCGAGCCGACGAAACTGGAGCGCTTGTCCTGGGCGGCAATGCGCTTGACCATGTTCAGCGCCGGCACGAACAGCCAGCGATCGTCGTCCTTGGCCGGATACTTGAAGGTCATGAAGGTCATGTCCTTCACATCGGCGGGTTGGAAGAAATACATGAAAAACTTCTGCTCACCGCCCGCCTCGCCCGAATTTCTGCGCAACATGGCCAGTTCGCGCAACCGCTCCTGGCCGTCCTTGTTGATGAGCTTCATCAAGACGCGCGCCTTGAAATCCTTGCCCGCATAGAGAAACGCCGCCTGCGACTTCTTCATCACCTCCTCGCCGGACAGCGCCAGGACCTGGAGCGGCAGCAACGCCGCGAGCAATGCAATCCAATGTCTCATCTCAACCTCCTTGGAACAGCCAGCGCCGTCCGAGCATCACCAGCGCCGGCAGGAGCAGCAGGGTGAACAGGGCCGAGAGCAGCATCATCGCCACGATGAACGCCCCCACCGCCACGTAAGGCGTGAGCGGTGCGAACAGCATCACGGAGAAAGCGGCGGCAAACAGCACCGCGTTGCGCACGATCCCCTTGCCCGGACGCGCGGCGGTCCATTGCAGCGCCTCGATCAGACCGCCGCCGGTTTCCGACAGGCGCTGCCGAAACCGGCCGACGAAGTGAATCGCGAAATCCACCGCCATCCCGAGCGAGAGCGTCGACAGCACTGAGAGCGGCATGTCGAAGTCCTTGCCGGCGAAACCGACTACGCCATAGATGAGCAGGATGGTGAAAAGAAGCGGCATGTAGCCCACGACGGCCCACTTGAGGGAACGGAAGTTCAGCGCAAGAATTGCGAACACCACGAACAGGGCGATGGCGAAACCGCGCACCATGTCGCCCAGCACCTCGTCGTTCCAGACCAGATTGAAGTACGCGATTCCGGCCGGCTTTACCGTGACGCTCAGCGGCGACGCTTTCTGGTAGTCGGCCGCGGCGGCGATGACCTGTCGCATGGCCGCGGCATCCCAGGTCTTGAGCTGGATCCACAGGTTGGCCGCGCGGTAGTCCGGAGTGACGACGTTGTCCAGGTCGGAGGGCTTGGCCGACATGCTGAACAGGAACAGGTATTGGCCGATGGCCTCGCTGGTGTCCGGCACCACATCGTGCTTCGCCTCGTCGTCATGCAGCACGCGATTGATGCGCTTGACGTAATCGGCCACCGAAAAGGTCTTGCCGACGGCCGGCAGGCCCTCGAGATGGCGCTGCAGATCTTGCAGCCAGCGCACCGCCTCGGGCCGCTTCATGAAATCGGCTTCCTCCGACTGCACCACGAGGTAGCCGAGCGAGGTGCCCCCGAGCGCGCGGTTCATCGCGGTATCGGCCACGCGGATATCGCTCGATGCCTTGAACCAGGCGACGAGGTTGTTGTTGACGTTGATCTTCGAGGTACCCCAGACGGCAATTGCAAGCAGCACCAGCGCCGCCGCCACGACCGGCCCCGGGCGCGCCGCCCCGAAAGCGCCCAATCGTCCGAGGATGCGCGCCGTCCGATCAGCCTCCACACTCTCGCTCGCCGCGGCGCGAGCGAGCCGGTCCTCGCGCACGAATGTCAGCACGGCCGGGATGAAGCTGAACGAGAGCAGGCGCAGCACCACCGTGCCGAAGGCGATCAAGGCGCCGAAGACCTTCACCGGAACGATGTTCATGAACAGGAGCACGGCGAAACCCGCCGCCGTGGCGAGGGCCGTGTAGCGCACCGGCCGGCTCACGGCCGCCATCGTTTCCCGGATCGCCGCCAGCCGGTCGCCGCGCTCCTGGTAGCGAAAGTAGAACTCGTTGAAGATGTGGATGCTGTCGGTGGCGATGGCCATCAGGAAGACCGGCGCCATCGAGCTCATGATGTGCACGGGAAAGCCGGCGCCGATCAGAAGACCCATGCTCCAGATGATCGCCACCATCGAAACGCCCATCATGGCGGCGGACAGCGCCAGGTTGCGGAACATGAACTGGATCGCGGCGAACATGATCATGCCGGCGATGGGCGAAAAAATCGCCATCAGCTTGAACATCTCGGCGCCAAAGGTGTCGCGCGCCACCGGGTCGCCTGCAATGTAGTAACGCTCCGGCCCCTTTTCCTTGGCGACGATGTCGCGGATCCTGCTCGCGATCTCGGCGCCGTTCGCGCCCTTTTCCAGCGGCACGTAGACGGCGCTGGTCTTGCCGTCGGCGGAAACGATTCGATTGACGAACAGCGGGTTGCCGAACAGCGCGCGCCGCAGGGTCTCGACCTCGGCAGCCTGGCGCGGCGCAGCCGGCATGAGCGGCCCCACCGTGAGCGTGCCGCCCTCGGCCGACACGTTCGTAATGGTGGTGAAACCGCTGACGTCGCGCGCGGCGACCCCCTCCAATCGCAGGATCGCGTCGGTGATGCGGACGATGCGGCCGAGCGTTTCGCGGTTGAGGACGCCCGCGTCGTTTTCCACGCCGACGACAATGGTGTCCTCGTAGAGCCCGAAGGTCCGGTCCACCCGATCGTTCCAGACGCGCACGTCGGAAGTCTCGGGCAGCATGTGCTTCGGGTTGGTATCGGTACGGATTCCGGGAAACTGCGTCAGAAACAGCAGCGTGAGCACGCCCGCGAGCGCAAGCACCCATCTCGGATGGCGGATGGACAGTTCCACGAGCGAGGTCTTCTTCATCGTTTGCCGGCCTCCACCGGCGGCGCCGTCGACACGAACCGGGCCGCCGCACCGACCGGCGGCAGGCCGTCGATCGCAGGGCATCTCCTCGGCCCATATTCAACTAATTAGTTGAATAGTAGATGTGGCGGCAGCCCTGTGTCAAGCTACCGGTTGACAATGCGGGCATTGGGGATGACGTGCCTCGGCGAAGAAGTGCCGCCGCTGCGCCCAGAGGCCGCCAGGCGGCCGCATTCGACGGCCTGATTTCCCTATCAGAACGTTCGCTTGCTCGATGGCCCGCAACGGCGGAATCTTGAAACGCTGAAATCGTGCTGCATCAGTCCGAACGAACGGAGGCAGAGCATGGAGAAACGCTTCGCACCGATTGCCTCGCACCTGATGGGCGCGGGCACCCTCGTCAGGCAGCCCGCGAAGGCGAGCCCGGCGCGGGTGCTGCCCGATGATCCGGCGCTCGCCGTCATGACCGACCTGCGGCAGGTTGCCGCGGTGCTGGTCGATCCGGACGTCGACATCGAGGCGGCGCAGCGCATCATGATCCGTCGCAACGTGCGCTCGCTGTTCGTGGTCAACGTCGACAACGAGGTCCTCGGCCTGATCACGGCCACCGACCTCCTGGGCGAGAAGCCGATGCAGCACCTGGTTCGCTACGGCGGCCGCCGCTCGGAGATCCGCGTGCGCGACCTGATGACGCCGCAGGCGCGCCTCGAAGTGCTGCCGATGGCCGCAGTCGAACGCGCGCGCGTCGGCCACGTCGTCGCGACGCTCAAGGCCGCGGGCCGCCAGCACGCCATGGTGGTCGAGGATGACGCTCAGGGGCACGCCGTGGTGCGGGGCGTATTTTCGGCCGTGCAACTCGAAAAGCAGCTCGGCGAGACGGTCGCGACGGGCGCCCCCGCGCGCAGTTTCGCCGAGATCGAGGCGGCCCTGGCGCACTGACCCCCTTTGCGGAGAACACCCATGCATCGGCGCAGCAGCCGGGCACGGTCACGGTGGCTTATCGCAGGCCGTGGCGCCCGGACGGCTCTGCGGCTTCCAGGGCGGCGCTGAAGGAAGTCGAGGCGCTGCTCGACGGCATCGCGCGCGAGGCGCTCGGGCTCAGGAAATAGCCTGGTAGTACAGGTTCTGCGGGTGGCGCGCCTCGGCGA
>SCUF01000299.1 GCA_004298325.1 Betaproteobacteria bacterium
CGGCGGCGTGTTCTGGATGTAGCGCGCCATGAGGTCGACTTCGGCGTCGTTCAGGTCGCCCGCGGTGCCCCAGTTCGGCATTCCGGCCGGCGAGCCGTACTTGATGAACACCTTCAGGACTTCGGTGCCCTTGGCGATCGTGATGTCCGGCGTCAGCGGCTTGCCGGTCGCGCCCTTGCGCAGCACGCCGTGGCAGCCGGCGCAGCGCTCGAAGTAGACCTGGCGCGCCTTGTCGAACTCCGCCTTGGTCAGCGGCGGCGCTTTCGGATTGATGTCCTGGTACATCTCCACGTTTTCGAGCGGAGAGCCGCCAGCCTGGTAGCGGATCTCCGGCTGGGTGACCGGCGCGCGGCCGGGTTGCGTGGGCTGGGCAAACGCCGTGGCGACGGCGAACGGCAGGGCGGCCAGAAGGCCGACCCGTGTCAGACTCAGGCTGCTGCGCATGATTCCTCCGGACGGATAGCGATGCGTTGCGAAACGGTGGTTTTCGAGACTGACCGTTACCCTATCCGCATGGCGGGAAAGGCCCTTAATCCAGATCAAGTATGGCCGCCCCGGCGCGCCGCGTTTCGCACCCTCACGCGAGGGTCGCGCCGCGCTCCGCCAGCAGGGCGCGCAGCACCGAGCGGTGGCAGCGCGACTCGTCGGCGCAATAGCAGCCGACCGCAAAATTCGCCGTCCGGGAAAGCGCTGCCAGCACCTCGAGCAGACGCGCCGCTTCCGGACGCTGCATCTCGGCGCGATAGCGCCGCGCGAACGTCTTCCAGGCACGCTCGTCGCCCGCCGCCTGCCCGGCCTTGAGCAGCGCTTCGCTCGGCGCGAGGTTCGGCAGCCAGACGTCGTAGAAATCGCGCGCCGCGAACTCGCTCTTCGGCACGCCGCGCGGCGGGCGGCGCACGGTGCCGATGCGCAGGCCCTCGCCGGGCGCGCGCGGACTGCCTAGGCGAACGACACGCAGCATGGCATCAGTCCTGTTGCATCAGGCACGGTTCATCCCCCGCCAGAAGCCGCCGGCGCCAGCAGCGCGAGCACCCCCAGCACGACAAACAGTGCCGCCGCCACGCGGCGCAGCGCCTTCATGTTGACGCGCTGCGCCAGCGCCGCGCCGACCCAGACCGCCGGGACGTTCGCGATCATCATGCCGAGCGTCGTTCCCAGCACCACCGTGATGAGCGAATCGTAGCGCGCCGCGAGCGCGATCGTCGCGAGCTGGGTCTTGTCGCCCATCTCGACCAGGAAAAACGCGACCAGGGTCGTGAGGAGGACGCCGGCGCCGCGCAGCGCGCGATGGTCTTCCAGCTTGTCGGGAACCAGTGCCCAGGCACCGAAGGCAAAGAACGACAGCGCGACGATCCAGCGCAGCGCCTGCGGCGACACCACTCCGGCGAGCCAAGCCCCGACATAGCCCGCGAGGTAGTGGTTCGCCAGGGTCGCGAACAGGATGCCGCAGATGATCGGCAGGCGTTTCTTCAGCCGCGCTGCCAGCACGAACGACAGGAGCTGCGTCTTGTCGCCCATTTCGGCGAGCGCGACCACGGCCGTCGACAGGATCAGCGCTTCCATGCCGGGC
>SCUF01000300.1 GCA_004298325.1 Betaproteobacteria bacterium
GATCTCGCGCCAGTGGAGGTTGTTGCTCGGCGGGTCGCGGAAGATGGTTTCGAGCAGGCGTTCGTGCTTGTGGCTCATGGCCGGCGGCCTCGGGCGATGCGCAGGCCGCCATGATAGCGCTTGCCGTCCGCGTGCGAGAATCGCGCCCCGATGCCGCTTTTCACCCTCGCCGGCGCGCAGCTCGCCTACGGCGACCTGCCGCTGCTCGACCGCGCCGCCCTGGCGATGGAAGCGGGCGAGCGCATCGGCCTCATCGGCCGCAACGGTAGCGGCAAGTCCTCGCTCCTCGGCGTCATCGCGGGCAGCGTCGCGCTCGACGACGGCGAGCTGCAAAAGCGCGAGGCCCTGAGCGTCGCCCGGGTCGAGCAGGAGCCGCAGCTGCCGCACGCGCCGACGCTGCGCGCGAGCCTGCACTTGCGCGGCCACGTCCCGGCGATTCAGGACGAGCGCGCGCGCTGGCGCACCGAGGCGCGCATCACCGAATACCTGCACCGCTTCGGGCTGGACGAGAACCTCTCGCCCGAAGCCGCCTCGGGCGGCGAGCGAAAGCGCGCGGCGCTCGCGCTCGCTTTTGCACTGGAACCCGACCTGCTGCTGCTCGATGAGCCGACCAACCACCTCGACATCGACGGCATCGAGCGGCTCGAGGTCCTGCTCGCGCGCTGCACGGCGATCGTGGTGACGCACGACCGCGCCTTCCTCGATCGCGTCGCGACGCGCATCGTGGAACTCGACCGCGGCATGCTGCGCAGCTACGCCGGCAATTTCTCCGACTACGAACGGCTGAAGGCCGGCGAGCTCGCCGCGGAAAGCCTCGCCGCGCGCCGCTTCGACAAGTTCTGGGCGCAGGAGGAAGCCTGGATCCGCCGCGGCATCGAAGCGCGGCGCACGCGCGACGCGGGGCGCGTGAAGCGGCTCGAGCGCCTGCGCGCAGAACGTGCGGCGCGGCGCGAGCGCATCGGGACCGTGAAGCTCGCGATCGGCGCCGGGCAGCGCTCGGGCAAACTGGTTGCCGAACTCGCCGGGGTGTGCAAGAGCTTCGCCGGCCGGCCGATCGTGAAGAACCTGGATCTGCGCATCGGGCGCGGCGATCGCATCGGCCTGATCGGTCCGAACGGCGCGGGCAAGACCACGCTCATCAAGCTGATCCTCGGCACGCTGGCGCCCGATGCGGGCACGCTGCGCCTGGGAACCAACGTCCGGCCGGCGTATTTCGACCAGATGCGCGAGGCGCTCGATCCGGAGCAGACGGTCGCAGAGACCATCAGCCCGGGCTCGGACTGGGTCGAGCTGCCCGGCGGCCGCAAGCACGTCATGAGCTATCTCGGGGACTTTCTGTTTCCGCCGCGGCGCGCCGCCGCGCCAGTGCGCATGCTCTCGGGCGGGGAAAGAAACCGGCTGCTCCTGGCGCGGCTTTTCGCGCGGCCCGCCAATGTGCTGGTGCTCGACGAGCCGACCAACGACCTCGACATCGAGTCGCTCGAATTGCTGGAAGCCGCGCTGCAGGACTACGACGGCACGCTGCTGCTCGTGTCGCATGACCGGACTTTTCTCGACAACGTGGTCACGCAGACGCTCGCGGCCGAAGGCGGCGGCGCGTGGAAGGAGTACGCAGGCGGCTACTCGGACTGGCTGCGGCAGCGGCCGCTGCGCGCGCCAGCCGAAGTGCCGGCGGAAAAGCCCGCGCCCGCGCGCGAGCGCAGCCGGGTGAAACTCAGCTACCGGGAGGCGCGCGAGCTCGAAGCGCTGCCCGCCGAAATCGAGGCGCTCGAGGCCGAGCAGCGCTCGCTCGCCGCGAAGATGCACGACGCCGGATACTTCCGGCAGCCGGGCGATGCGCTGCGTGCGGATCAGGGTCGCAACGCCGAAATCGAGGCGCTGCTGATGCAAAAGCTCGAGCGCTGGGAGGCGCTGGAAGCCAAAGCGAAGGCCGCGGCGTCCTAGATCCGGCCGCGCCCGCGCCTCAAGCCTTGCCCTGCCGGGTGAGGAAGCGATCGAGCTGGTCGGCGAAGCGCTTGCGGTCGGTCTGGTCGAGCGGCGCCGGGCCCGCAGTCTGGACGCCGGTCTCGCGCAGTTTCGCCAGCAGGTCGCGCATCGCCAGGTGCTCGCGCACGTTATCCGGGGTGTAGCGCTCGCCGCGCGGGTTGATGGCGTGGCCGCCGCGCGCGATGACTTCCGCCGCGAGCGGCACGTCCGCCGTGATCACCAGGTCGCCCGGGGCGAGGCGCCCGGCGATCTCGACGTCGGCGATGTCGAAGCCGCGTGCCACCTGCAGCGCGCGGATGAAGCGCGAGCGCGGCACATGCAGGGCCTTGTTGGCGACCAGCGTGAGCGCGATCTGCGCGCGCTCCGCGGCGCGGTAGAGGATTTCCTTGACCGCGACCGGGCAGGCGTCGGCGTCGACCCAGATGTGCATTCGGGCCGCGCCGGCGCGCGAGTCAGGCGGCATGCCGTTCGATCGATGCTTCGTAGATGCGATAGATCTGGCCGATCATCGGCACCAGCACGTCCAGGCGAACAGCCGGGATCAGGCCATTTCGACTTTGAGCTGTGCCAGGTCGGACGCCGGAACGCGCCGCTTCAGATCCAGCACTTCGATGCCGACGACTTCGTTGGCGGCGTTGAAGTCCAGCACGATGCCGGGCCT
>SCUF01000301.1 GCA_004298325.1 Betaproteobacteria bacterium
ACCATGTCCTTGGCCTCGCGCTTGTTCAGTCCGACCTTCTCAAATAGCAGGTCGGCCAGTTCGGCCTTGGTCAAAGTCATCCCAACTCCCTGAATTCTCTATTTATGTCCGAAGGCTGGCTGCGAAAAGCCGGCCCCACAGGGCGACCAGTGCATCGCGCACCGCGTCGGCTTCTGCATCCGTGAGGGTGCGTTCAGTATGTTGCATAACTACCCGAAATGCAAGGCTTTTTCTCCCTTGAGGGAGTTTCGAACCGTGATAAAGGTCGAACAGAAGGAGTTGCCGCACGATGCCGGGTTTTTCGGCCTCCGCGGCATCGAGCAGCTGTTGCGCGGTCACTCGGGCGTCCACCAGCAGAGCAATGTCGCGAACCACCACCGGGAAGCGTGGCGGCTCGGTGGGCCTGGGCAAGGGCACCTGCATGAGCGCCGAGGCATCCAGCTCGAACACGGCGAGGGCTTGCGCCAGCTCGTACTTCTGCTGCCAGCGAGGATGCAGCTCGCCGACCCAGCCGATGGGGATTCCGTCCAGCAGAACGCGTGCGGAGCGCCCGGGATGCAGGGCCGGATGCAAAGCCGCCTCGAAACGCGGCCAGCGCGGAAAACACAGGGTTTCGACGTCGGCCTTGACATCGTAGAAATCGACCGCGCGCGTGGCGGCGCCCCACTGCTCTTCCAGCGCCGGTCCGAACGCCGCCCCGGCTATCCGCACCGGCTGCGCAACGCCCGCCACCGCCAGCTCGCCGTCTTCGACGGCGGCATCACGCCGATAGCAGCGGCCGATCTCGAAGACGCGGATGCGCGAAAGCTTGCGCGCCTGGTTGAAGCGCACGTTGGCCACGAGCGAACCGATCAGCGTCGAGCGCATGACCGAGAGCTGGCTCGCGATCGGATTGAGCAACCGGATCGGATCGCGCTCGCCGGCGAAATCGGTCTCCCATTCGGGCTCGACGAAGGCGAAGTTGATCGTTTCCTGGTAATCGCAGGCGGCGAGGCATTCGCGCAGCGCGTGCGGCGAGCGGCTGGTCTCGGCCGGCGCGATCATCTTCGCCAGCGCCCTCGGCGGATGCGCCGGGATGTTCTCGAAGCCGTGCACGCGTGCCACTTCCTCGATCAGGTCCTCCTCGATTTCAAGGTCGAAACGGTACGCGGGCGGCAGCACGTCGAAAGCATCGTCCTCCCGCGCCGCCGGCAGTGCCAGGCGCGCGAACGCATCCGCCATCTGCGCTGCCGTGACGGGCATCCCGATCACCTTCTGCGCTCGCGACACGCGCATCCGCACCGGCTTGCGCTCGGGCAACCGCGTCACCGTGTCGTCGATCGGACCCGGCTCGCCACCGCAGATGTCGAGCACCAGGCGGGTGATGTATTCGATGTGCTCGACCGTGGTGGCGAAATCCACGCCGCGCTCGAAGCGGTGTCCGGCATCGGTCGCGAAACCGAAGCGCCGCGAGCGGCCGGCGACCGCCTGCGGCCACCAGAATGCAGCCTCGATGTAGATGGCGCGCGTGTCGAGCGTCACGGCGGTCGGCTCGCCGCCCATGATGCCGGCGAGCGCCTCCACGCCGCGCTCGTCGGCGATCACGCCGACGCCGCCGTCGACCGCGACGGTCTGCCCGTTGAGCAGCTCGGCCGCTTCGCCCTCGCGCCCCCAGCGCACCACCAGAGCGCCGCGCACTTTGTCGAGATCGAAGATGTGCGACGGCCGACCCAGCTCGAGCATGACGTAGTTGGAAATGTCGACCAGCGCCGAGATCGGGCGCTGGCCGGAGCGCTCCAGGCGCCGCTGCATCCACTGCGGCGTCACCGCACGGGCGTCGACACCTCGCACCACGCGCCCGGAAAACCGCCCACACAGGTCCGGCGCCTCGATCCGGACGGGCAGCTTCTCCACAGTGCGCGCTGGCACCGGCTCGATGCGCGGCGCATTGAGCGGCGCGCGCGTCAGCGCCGCCACTTCGCGCGCGACTCCGAGGACCGACAGACAGTCGGCGCGGTTCGGCGTCAGCTTGAGGTCGAAAATGCACTCATCCAGATCGAGCAGCTGCCGGATGTCGGCGCCGGGTGGCGCGTCCGCGGCGAGTTCCAGCAGACCCGTATGGTCCTCGGACAAACCGAGCTCGCGCGCCGAGCAGAGCATGCCGTGGCTGTCGATGCCCCGTACCCTGGCCTGCCCGATGTCCAGTCCCCCGGGCAGACGCGCGCCGACGGTCGCAAGCGGCGCCTTCATTCCGGCGCGCACGTTGGGCGCGCCGCAGACCACCTGGAGCGGCCCCTGCCCCGCATCCACCGAGCACACGGTGAGCTTGTCTGCGCCCGGATGCCGCTCCACGGAAAGCACCTGCGCCGCAACCACGCCGCTGCACGCCGGCGCCACCGGATGGCAGGACTCGACCTCGAGCCCCGCCATGGTGAGCCCATGCGCCAGCGTCGCCGCGTCCTCGGGCGGGTCGCAGAAGCTGCGCAGCCAATGCTCCGGGACGATCATGCGAATTGCCGCAGGAAGCGCAGATCGCCGTCGAAGAACAGGCGCAGGTCGTCGATGCCATAGCGCAGCATCGTCAGCCGCTCCAGCCCCGCGCCGAACGCGAAACCGA
>SCUF01000029.1 GCA_004298325.1 Betaproteobacteria bacterium
GTTGAACTAAACCGCTTCGCGGTGGTGGTCTGAGCTTCGCCGTCCGGCGAGCGAAATCGAACGTACCTGAGTTGCAGCGCGCGAACGCGTAGCTGCGCGTCTCGTGTCAGCGTCGAGCTGCGGGGATGGTCCCGCGATTTCCGACGAGGAGACAGCGATGGGCGCGTTGCGCAAGCAGATGGACGGCGATCTGGTGGTTCGAGGCATGTCGGTACGCACGCGCGAGGCGTACCTGGGCGCGGTGGCCGGGCTGGCGAAGCACTACAGGCGAGCGCCTGACCGGATCAGCGAGTCCGAGGTGCAGAGGTATCTCCTGCACCTGATCGAGGAGAGGAAGCTCGCCTGGAGCAGTTGCAACGTCGTGGCGCAGGGGCTGAAGTTCTTCTACCGGGTCACGCTCAAACGCACCGAGGCGCAGTTCACCATCCCGCGGGCACGCCAGCCGCAGAAGCTGCCGCAGATCCTGTCGCGCGAGGAGATCGTGGCGCTTTTCGAGAAGACGGTGAATCGCAAGCACCGCGCCATTCTGATGACCGCCTACGGCGCGGGGCTGAGGCTCAACGAGATTTGCCACCTGAAGGTCAGCGACATCGATTCCGACCGCATGACGATCCGCGTCGAGCAGGGCAAGGGCGCGAAGGACCGCTACACGCTGCTCTCGCCGCGGCTGCTTGGCGAGCTTCGCCGCTACTGGGTTGCTCATCGGCCCAAGGAGTGGCTGTTCACGGCTCGCAACCCCGAGCGACCGATCTACGATCAGACGGTGCAGCGCATCTTCTACGCTGCCAAGGATCGCGCCGGAATTAAGAAGGACTGCGGCATTCATGGCCTGCGGCACGCGTTCGCCACGCACCTGCTCGAGGCGGGTGTGGACATCCACACCATCCAGCGGCTGATGGGCCACGGCCACATCAGCTCGACGCTGCGTTACTTCCATCTCGCGCGCAAGCACTTGGCGGGAACGCCTTCGCCGCTGGAACTGCTGGAGACAGCCCCACCCAAGCCGCGATAGGCCGTCGTGGCCGCGCGCACAATAGGCGCGCGCAGCGGCAAACCGGAACTGGCCGACATCGTCCGCGCGCACGGCGCCGCGTTTCGCGCCGCGCACCGACTCTGTGGCGTTCAGCATCGGGCGCTGCGTGCGATCGAGCGCTGCCGCACGGCGGCGCTCGGGGGCGAGCTTCGCCAGTGCGACCGCTGCGGCACGCAGCGCTACGTCTATCACTCCTGCCGCAACCGGCACTGCCCCAAGTGCCAGACGCGCGCCAAGGAGCGCTGGCTCGCGGCGCGCCGCGCCGAGCTGCTTCCCGTGCCGTACTACCACTTCGTCTTCACGCTGCCGCACCAGTTGAACGCCCTTGCCCAGGGCAACCCGCGCGAGCTCTACGCCATGCTCTTTGCCGCCGCCTCCGAGACGCTCGTCGAATTCGGCGAGAACCCGCGCTGGCTCGGCGGCGAGATCGCCGCCACTCTGGTCCTCCACACCTGGGGCCAGACGCTCAGCCAGCACCTGCACGTGCATTGCCTGGTTGCGGCCGGCGCGCTCTCGCCCTCCGGTGCCTGGATGCGCTCGCGGCGCGGGTTTCTGTTCCCGGTGAAGGCCCTGTCGATCGTGTTTCGCGGCAAGTTCCTCGCCGCCCTCGGCGATGCCTTCGCGCGCGGGCGGCTTGCGCTGTCGGGCGCCACCACAGCGCTCGGCAAGCCCCGCCCCCAGCGGGCGTTGCTCGCCGCACTACGCGCCAAGCCCTGGGTCGTGTACGCCAAGCGCCCTTTCGCCGGCCCCGACCCAGTGCTCGACTATCTTGGGCGCTATACACACCGCACCGCCATCTCCAATGAGCGGCTCGTCGCCCTCGAGGACGACGCGGTGCGCTTTCGCTACAAGGACTACGCCCACGGCGCACGGCGCAGAGTCATGCACCTTGAGCCCCTGGAGTTCCTGCGCCGCTTCGCGCTGCACGTACTGCCGCGCGGCTTCAATCGCATCCGTCATTACGGGCTGCTCGCCAATCGCAGCAAGCGGGCGCTGCTTGCCCGGGCGCGCGCCGCGCTCGATGCGCCCGTGCCAACGCCTGAGAGCTGCGAATCCATCGCCGCTTTCTGGCAACGCATCGCCGGCCTCGACATCGAGCGCTGCCCGCGTTGTCACCGCGGCACGCTTCGCCTGGTGGCCACGCTCGCCCCGCAAACCCATCCGCCGCCATGACCGCTACTAACGCCACCCATCTGCTCACCGAAGAGCCCCGTTGCCGCGCTCCCGGCCCTCGCTCGCCTGGACCCGGTTCGTTGACCCGCTGCCGCCGCTCTGACATATTGCGCTCATCGCCATTCGCGCACCGGGACATCGCCCGCATCGCTCATGCACCCAGCGCCGCGCACCTCGCCGCACCCAAGCCCGCATTCAATCCCCAAGCGCAACCGCTCGCGCGTTGAATCCAGCGGCTCAGTTCAACTGGTCGTATCCGTCATGCGTTCCGACGACGGATACGACCCTGTTCGTT
>SCUF01000302.1 GCA_004298325.1 Betaproteobacteria bacterium
ACTCGAGGAAGGTGGTCTTCATCGCGGCGCGATTCTAGCGCGCGCTTCAGTATTCGACCGGAACCGGGTCGAGCGAGCGCCACAGATACCAGGTCGCGACCGAGCGCCACGGCCGCCAGGCGCGCGCGACGCGATGGATCCCGCTTTCGCTGATCGCCCGTCCGTTGCGGTAGGCGACGCGGATCGCCTTCTGCAGGCCGAGGTCGGCCACCGGCAGAACGTCCGGCCGCAGCAGGTTGAAGATCAGGAACATCTCCGCGGTCCAGCGGCCGATGCCGCGCACCCGCAGCAGTTCATCGATCACCGCCTCGTCGCTCATCGCCGGCCAGCGCTGCACGTGCACGCTGCCAGCCAGGAAATGGCGTGCCAGGTCGCCGAGGTACTCCGCCTTGCGCGCCGAGAGCCCGCAGCCGCGCAGCGCCGCGACCTCCAGAGCGCCCACCGCCTGCGGCGTCACCGGCGCCGCAGCGGCTGCGAGCCGTTCCCACACCGACTGCGCGGCCTTGACCGAAATCTGCTGGCCCACGACCGCGCGCGCCAGCGTCTGGAAGGCATCGCCGCGCGGCGCGAGGTGAATGCGGGGAAAGCGCCGGATGATGCCGCCCATCACGGGATCGCTGCGCGCGAGCGCGCGTTTCGCGCGCTCCCAGTACTCGGGTTTCACGACCGCGCGGCGAGCGGCAGGTTGATGAGCAGGTTCTGCGGCTTCATGCGCACCTCGTCCTGTGGATTGGCGCAGAGCGCAAGATACACCGGGCGGCCGGCGACGTCCGGTCGCAGCAGGCTGGCATCCGCGAGTTCCATGCGGAACAGCGCCAGGATGCGATGCATGCGGCCTGCCTCGACTTCCCCGCCGCGCCACAGCTCATTGAGGATTGCCGTGGATTCCGCGTCCAGCCCGATGTGCCAGGCCCAGCGCCGCTCCTCGATCGCCCGGACCGGCTGCACCGTCGCCTCGACGCCGAAGAAATGCGCCACCCAGGCCCCGATCACGCGCGCCAGCGCCTCCGGCGCCGCCTGCCCGTAGCCGAGGCTGATGACGGTGTCGTGGCGCGATTCGCGTTCCCAGTACAGCGCCGCGTTGCTGCGGTCCAGCACATCGAGCTGCGCCGTCGCCAGAGAGCCCTCGGCCTCGACGATGAGCCGCCCGAGGCTGCCGTAGCGCGCGCCCGAGACGTGCATCTCGATGGTCTCGCGGTCGGCGAGCAGGACGTGGCCGTCGCGCAGCGTCACCTTCTGCTCGCGGAAGAACAGCTCCGCAGCGCGGGCTTCGAGCGGATCGGCACGCTCTGCGAGCACGTTGCGCAGAATCACATGGGTGAGCTGGTCGACGAACAGGGGCGGCACATCGACGCCCTCACCGTGAAACAGGCCCGCGTAGCAGGCCTCGACCGTCCCGGCGGCGAGCAGCCGCTGGCGAAAGCGCAGCAGGACGCGATAGTTGTCGCGCGCATCGGCGTCGGCGACGGCCGCGAGCTCGCTTTCCGCCACTGCGCGCCGCGGTTCGGCCATCAGCGCCGCATGCAGCGCCCGCTCGGCGTCGCAGGACTCCTCGACCGGGTGGATCTCGGGTCGCAGGTAATAGGCGCGCAGGAAATCGTCGCTGACGCGCAGCCGTCCGGCCGCATCGCGCGCGAGCAGCCGGAAACCGCTGTTGCGCCAGAAATCAGCCAGGCGCCACGACCAGCCGCGAATGCGCCGCGACGTGCTGCCGGAGGAACTCCATCTGGTCGGCGAGAATGCGCCGGTTGGTAAGGATCAGGAATTCCGCCTTGTTCGGCACGTAGGGCGCGTACAGCAGCTGCATGCCCGATTCTTCCGGCAGGCGGTTGCGCTTGTGGCCGTTGCACTGGCGGCACGCCGTCACCACGTTCATCCAGGTGTCGCGGCCGCCGCGCGACAGCGGCACGATGTGGTCGCGCGTCAGCCGGAAGAAGCCGTACTCGCCGCCGCAGTAGCCGCACATGTGGCGGTCGCGCCGGAACAGTTCCCGGTTGTTGAGCGGTGGCACCTGGTGGAAGCCGCGCGCGGCGTGTGCCTTGCCCTTGATGGCGACGATCGAGTGCGCGGTGATGCTGGAACGCTCGCCGGTGTAGCGCGAGATGCCGCCGCGGAAGGTGAAGGTCTCCTCGCCCAGCGTCCACGCCACCAGGTTCTTGGCGTAATAGAAGCAGGCCTGTTGCCAGCTGATCCAGCGGTGCGGCACGCCGTGGCTGTCGAGCGAGAGGATGAGCAGGTTTTCCATGGTTCACGCAGCGCGCTAGACAGGATTCTGCCAACTCGCATGCTGCTTTGCAACGTCCGCAAAAACAAAGGGCTGCGAAACAAACTTCGCAGCCCGCATGATTTTCGCGGCGGCGTGCGGCGCTAGCGGTCTGCGACCGCGTCCTTGAATCCCTGACCGGCGGCGAAGGCGGGCAGCGTTTTCGCCGTGATCTTGATCTCCTTGCCGTTCAGGGGATTGCGGCCGGCGCGTGCCTTGCGCTTGCGCGGCAGAAAGGTACCGAAACCGACCACCGTGACGCGCTTGCCCTTGGCGACACCCGTGACGATGGCATCAAACACGGCATTGACGGCTTCGCCTGCAGCGGACTTGCTGAGATTGCCGGCTCTCGCGACGGCCTCAACGAGGTCCGACTTGGTGACCACCGATGACATGTGCTCCCCCCTTGCAACCCGATCGGGAAATCGGGAACCGTTCTCGTCCTGTCGTCCGCTGCGATCGAGCGTGCCCTGCGAACGAGCGCGAATCATATCGACATCGCATCGCAAGCACAATCGTCAGGCGTGATGCGGCGCACAGTTTTTCGAAAAGAGCTGGCGCGGCTGTTGCTCTCGCGCAGCAATGTGAAAAAAATCTTCGCCGCGCTGCGCCGCACCGCTTGACAACTCGCTCGGGCAGTCAGCGCCCGCCGCTCAGCGACGTGATCGCGTCCCGCCGCGGTGCGTCACCGCACCGTCGCACGCGGAGCCGACCAGCGCGGCGTATTTTTGCAGCGCGCCGGAAAGCGGCGCGCGGCGCGGCGCCCGCCACGCGCGGCGGCGCCGGGCGAGTTCGCGCCCCGCGACGTCGAGCGCAATGACGCCGCGCGCGGCATCGATGCGGATGCGGTCTCCGTCGCGCAGCAGCGCGAGCGGACCGCCCTCGGCCGCTTCGGGCGAGACGTAGCCGATCATCATGCCGCGCGTCGCGCCGGAAAAGCGTCCGTCGGTGACCAGTGCCACCTGTTCGCCCATGCCCTGCCCGTAGATCAGCGCGGTGACGCCGAGCATCTCGCGCATGCCCGGACCGCCCTTCGGTCCTTCATAGCGGATCACGAGCACTTCGCCCGCGCGGTAGGCGCGCCGGCGCACGACCGCGACGCAGGCCTCCTCGGAATCGAAGACGCGCGCCGGGCCTTCGAAGAACGGCGACTTCAGTCCCGCCACCTTCACCAGCGCGCCATCGGGTGCCAGGTTGCCCTTCAGCACCACGAGGCCACCCGTGTCGAGGAGCGGCTTGCGCCGCACCACCTCGCCGTCGGCGCCGGGATGGCCGCGCAGTTCCTGCTCGAGGGTCGTGCCGAAGAGGGTCAGGCAATCGCCGTGCAGCACGCCGCGCCGCAGCAACTCCTTCAGCACCACGTAAACGCCGCCGACCTCGTGCAGGTGTTTCGCCAGGAAGCGCCCGCCCGGCTTCAGATCGGCGAGCAGCGGCGTGCGTTTCGCCACGCGCGAGAAATCGTCGAGGTCGAAACGGATCCCGGCCTCGTGCGCGATCGCCGGGATGTGCAGCCCGGCGTTGGTCGAGCCGCCGCTCGCAGCGACTGCCGCACAGGCGTTCTCGAGGCTCTTGCGCGTCACCAGCTCGCGCGGCAACGGCCCGTTCCTCTTCAGCAGGTCCATCGCGACGCGTCCGCTGGCGCGCGCTTGCGCCGCGCGCTCGGGCGCCACCGCGGGCAGCGTCGCCGAACCCGGCAGCGCGAGTCCCAGCGTCTCGGACACCATCGCCATGGTGTTGGCGGTGAACTGCCCGGGACAGGCGCCGAGCGTGGGCAGGCAGGCGCGCTCGAGCGCGTCGAGTTCCTGCGGCGAGACGCGCCCGGCATAGACGCCGCCGACGGCTTCGTAGGCGTCGAGCACGGTCACTTCCTGTCCGTGCCAGCGGCCCGGCAGCGCGGCGCCGCCGTACATGAACACCGACGGCCGGTTGAGCCGCACCATCGCCATCATCAGGCCGGGCAGGGTCTTGTCGCAGCCGGCGATGGCGACGAGCGCATCGTAGGCGTGCCCGCGCACTACGGCTTCGACGCCGTCGGCGATCAGCTCGCGCGAGACGAGCGAAAAGCGCATGCCGCCGTGGTTCATCGACATCGAATCGGCGACCGCGATCGAGGCGAAGTCGAACGGCACTCCGCCCTCTTCGCGCACGGCGGCGCAAGCCTCGCGCGCGAAACCGCCCAGCAGCGCATTGCATGGCGTCACGCGCCCGTCGGTAGAGACGACGCCGACGAAGGGCTTGGCGAGGTCGGCATCGGACAGGCCCAGCGCGCGCAGGAATGCGCGGTGCGGCGCGCGGTCGATGCCCTCGACCGTGACGCGCGAGGGCAGGCTCGGGGCGGATTTCTTCATGGGCTGCATTCTGACACGCGCAAGCTTGAGGTACGATGCGCGCCAGCGGTCCATCGCGGAGGAGAATTCATCCATGACACGTTCCATCTCGTCATTGGCGACCGGCGATGCCTCCGCGGCGCTGCGCCGTGCTGCGGGTTTCGAACTCTGAGAGGGGGCGCCATGGACGACCGGCTCGCGATCATCGAAGTGGTGCAGAACTGGGCGGTGTGGCGCGACGCGGGTGACTGGGAACGCTTCCGCACGGTGTGGCATGACGACGGCTGGATGACCGCGACCTGGTTCCAGGGGCCGGCGGAAAAATTCATCGAGGTGAGCCGGGTCGGCTTCGAGCGTGGCGTCAACATCCTGCATTTTCTCGGCGGCTCGAGCGTGGAGGTCAGGGGCGCGCGCGCCATCGCGCAGACCAAGATGACGATCAACCAGCGCGCCACCGTGGACGGCGCGCTGGTGGACGTGGTCTGTACCGGGCGCTTCTTCGATTTTTTCGACCAGCGCGCGGGGCGCTGGGCGATTGTGCGGCGCCAGCCGATCTACGAAAAGGACCGTCTCGATCCGGTCGATCCGTCGGTGCGGCTGAAGCTCGATCCGGAGCTGCTGATCCGCTTTCCGGAAGGCTACCGCCACCTCGCCTACCTGCAGTCCAAGAACGGCTACAGCATCAAGTTCGACCTGCCGCAGCTGAAGGGCCCGGTGGTCGAGCGCCTCTACGCGCACGGCCGTGCCTGGCTCGAGGGCGCGGCGTCGGCGTTTCCCGCGGGCGAAGGGCCGCATTAGATTTCCGGCCGCGCCCACGGCGATCACCGGTGAACATGGACAGCCCATCGCAGCCGCCGTCGAGCGCCTTCGTCGCGCTCGCCGGCGGCGGCTATCGCGCCACCGGGCTGACGCGCGGGCCCTGGCATCCCGAACACCAGCACGCCGGACCGCCGATCGCGCTGGTCGCGGGCGCGATCGAGCGGGTTGCGGCCGCGATGGAGCTGACGCACATCGCGCGCCTGACCGCCAACCTGCTGCGGCCGATTCCGATCGCCGAACTCCGGGTCGCGGTCGAGACCGACTACGCGGGGCGCAATGCGGCGCATTTTTCCGCGCGGCTTCACTCCGGCGGCAAGGAAGTGGCGCGCTTCACCGCGCTGGCGCAGCGCGAATCACCGGTCGAGATCCCGGCGGACCTGGCGGGACATCCCCTGCCATCGGCGCCGAGCACGGTCGAGGACTCCGCCCCGGCGCGCTTTCCGTTCAATCAGCGGATCACGGGCTACCAGGACCTGATCGACAGCCGCCTGGCGCACGGCTCGTTCTTCCGCGGCCCGTCGGCCGTGTGGTTCCGGCTGCGCTACCCGCTCGTCGGCGGCGAGATCCCGACGGCGATCCAGCGTGTCGCGGTCGCGGCCGATTCGGGCAACGGCATCAGCGCGGTGCTCGACTTCAATCGCTATGTCTTCGTCAATTCCGACCTCACCATCAACCTGCTGCGCCCGGCGCGCGGCGAATGGGTCTGCATCGACGCGCGCACGCTGGTGGGCTCGAGCGGCGGCGGCCTGGCCGAGGCGCGGATCTTCGACGCCGAGGGGCAGATCGGCCGCTCCACGCAGAGCCTGTCGGTCCGGGCGCGCGAGTAGCGGCGCCGGCTTTTGCCGTTCCGCGGTTGGGACTACACTGGGTTGTCCGCCATGTCAGCACCCGGAAACGGTTCGTCACTGGATCAGGAACTCGCCAAGCTCGAGGAAACCTGCCGCATCGCGGCGCAGGCCATCGCGAACGCGCGCAGCGTGCGCGAGGCGGTCGAGGCGGCCGCAGTCGAGGTGCCGCACCACCTGCAGGCCATCGTCCGGGTGAAGGTGCCGGCGCTCGGACGCCTGGCGCGTGCGCGCGACATGCGCGTCGAGGACATCGTCAAGGACCAGCTGACTTCGCTCCGCATCGAGCGCAGCGATTTCGTCGCCAACCGCGAGCTCGACCGCTGGAAGGCGTCCGACTGGTACCTGCTGCGCTCGGGCTACCCGGATCTCTACGCCAAGGCGCTGCGCGAGGCGAACCTGATCATCGAGCAAAAGCGCAGGAACAGGCGCTGAGCGAACTCGAAGCGATCACCGCGCTGCGGCTCAAGGCGCTGCGCGTGCGCGCCAGGCGCTGACGGCGCGTCCGACCCGGCCGGCCGTGACTTCGCCGCGCCGGCTCATGAAATCGCTGACCGGATGCAATCTTTCGAAATGGTCGCAGAGGATCTTGACGATCACGAGCACCGGCACCGCGATCAATGCCCCGGCGACACCCCAGAGCCATCCCCAGAACAGCAGGCTCACGAAGATCAGCACCGGATGCAAGGTGAGGCGAGCTCCCAGAATCCATGGCGAGAGAATCTGCCCTTCGATCGTGACGAACGCGAGGAACACGGCTGACACCAGCAGCGTCTGGCTGACCTGTTCAAACGTCAGGAAGGCGACCAGCGACAGGATCACGAGACTGACCGTGGCACCCAGGTAGGGAACGTAATTGAACACCGCCACCATCACACCCCAGAGGACCGGATTGGGCATGCCGAGCCAGTGCATGGCGAACCCGGTGGCGATTCCCAGTCCGGTGTTGACGCAGGTAATCGTGAAAAGATAATGCGCCATCTCCGACTGGATGGTTCGCGCCACGCCGACCGCCCGCCGCTTGCCCGCGAATGTCGGCATTGCGCGCACCGCCTTGCGCAGGAACGTATCGCCCGAGGCCAGCAGGAAAAAGAGCAGCAGCAAGGTGGACACGGCCGACAGCAGAAACCGCTGGGTGCCGTCGAAGGTGCGCATGAGCAGGCTGGGTTGGGCCGGGACCACTTTGTCCTTGCGCTTGGCGTTGTCGCCCGACTGGGCGATGGCCTCGACCTTTTCCGCAACCTTG
>SCUF01000303.1 GCA_004298325.1 Betaproteobacteria bacterium
GCAACAAGCGCACGCAGGTCATGATCGTGCGCGACCGGCGCCGCGCCTGACGAAAGGCTGAGACATGGCTCGTTCAATCAAGAAAGGTCCCTTCGTGGACCACCATCTGACGAAAAAGGTCGACACCGCGCGCGGCACCAGCGACAAGCGTCCGATCAAGACCTGGTCGCGGCGCTCGACCATCGTGCCCGACTTCGTCGGCCTGACGATCGCCGTGCACAACGGCAAACAGCATATCCCGGTGTACGTGACCGAGAACATGGTCGGCCACAAGCTGGGTGAGTTTGCTCAGACGCGGATCTTCAAGAGCCACTCGGCCGCCGGGAAGAAGACCGAACAAGCGGTGGGCCGGGCACCGGCGGCACCGGGCGCGGCGGCCCCCGCACCCGCACCCGCCGCCGCACCGGCTGCGGCGGCGAAGAAGTAAGGAGCCGGCATGGAAACCAATGCATCGCTTCGCGGCGTGCGGTTGTCGGCGCAGAAAGGCCGGCTGGTCGCCGACCTGATCCGCGGCAAGCCGGTGGACAAGGCGCTCAACATCCTCGCCTTCACGCCGAAGAAGGGCGCGGGCCTGATGAAGAAACTGCTGGAGTCGGCGATCGCCAACGCCGAGCACAACGACGGCGCCGACATCGACACGCTCAAGGTCAAGCGCGTCCACGTCGAGCGCGGCGCGATCCTGAAGCGCTTTCATGCTCGCGCCAAGGGGCGCGGCACGCGCGTCACCAAGCATACCTGCCATATTTACGTCACCGTAGGCGACTGAAAGGGACGCATGGGCCAAAAGATCAATCCGATCGGCTTCAGGCTCGCGGTCAACCGCAACTGGAGTTCGCGCTGGTACGCCAACAACCGTAACTTCGCGCCGATGCTGGCGGAAGACATCAAGGTGCGCGATTTTCTCAAGCGCAAGCTGGCGCACGCCTCGGTCGGGCGCGTGCTGATCGAGCGCCCGGCGAAGGACGCGCGCATCACGATCTACTCGGCGCGGCCGGGGGTGGTGATCGGCAAGAAGGGCGAGGAGATCGAGGCGCTCAAGGCCGAGTTGCGCCGCATCATGGGTGTCAACCAGGTACACGTGAACATCGAGGAAATCCGCAAGCCCGAGATCGACGCGCAGCTGATCGCCGATTCGATCGCGCAGCAGCTGGAAAAGCGGATCATGTTCCGCCGCGCCATGAAGCGGGCGATGCAGAACGCCATGCGCCTGGGGGCGCAAGGCATCAAGATCATGAGCGCCGGGCGCCTGAACGGGATCGAAATTGCGCGCACCGAGTGGTACCGCGAGGGGCGGGTGCCGCTGCATACGCTGCGCGCCGATATCGACTACGGCATTGGCGAGGCGAAGACGACGTACGGCGTCATCGGAATCAAGGTCTGGGTGTACAAGGGCGAAGTGATGCCGAAGAGCGAGGTCGCCGCGCTGGCGGCTGGTGCACCGGCGGCGCCCCTGCCGGCCGCCGAGGTGCCGAGCGAACCGCGCCGCGCGAAGAAGCCCGCGCCCAGGCCAGCCGCCAAGCGCGGCGCCGGGCGCGAAAAGGCGGAGGGCGAGAAGAAGGCGGCACCGGCGCGCGCCGCCAGGCCGGAGGGCGAAAAGCCCAAGACTGCGGTCAAGCGAGTGAAGAAAGTGGTCAAGGAAACCGAGGCGCCTGCCGCCCCGGCGGCCGAAGGTCCGGCGGAGAACAAGGAGTAAGCCATGCTGCAACCGGCACGCACCAAGTATCGCAAGCAGCAGAAGGGCCGCAACACCGGGGTCGCCACGCGCGGTGCGCGGGTGTCGTTCGGCGAATACGGCCTGAAGGCGACCGGACGCGGCCGGCTCACGGCGCGGCAGATCGAAGCGGCGCGCCGCGCGCTGTCGCGCCACATCAAGCGCGGCGGCCGTATCTGGATCCGCGTCTTCCCCGACAAGCCGGTGTCGCAGAAGCCGGCCGAGGTGCGCATGGGCAACGGCAAGGGGAACCCGGAATACTTCGTCGCCGAAATCCAGCCGGGCAAGATCATCTACGAGATGGACGGCGTCGGCGAGGCGCTGGCGCGCGAAGCCTTCGCGCTCGCGGCGGCAAAGCTGCCGATCCGGACCGTGATGGTTCACCGCATGTTGGGGTAGAGGATGAAACCGAGCGAACTGCGCGCCAAGAGCGGCGCTGAACTGAACAAGGAGCTGGACGAGCTGCTCAAGGCGCAGTTCGGGCTGCGCATGCAGCTTGCCACCCAGCAGCTGTCCAACACCAGCCAGAAGCGGAAAGTGCGCCGCGACATCGCGCGCGTGCGCACCGTGCTTCGGGAGAAAGCAGGCCAATGAATCCGCAATCCGCGACCGCCGCGTCGCCGAAGAATCAGCGTACCCTGGTGGGCCGCGTCGTCAGCAACCGCATGCAGAAGACCGTGACGGTGCTGGTCGAGCGGCGCGTCAAGGATCCGATGATGGGCAAGATCATGACCCGCTCGAAGAAGTATCACGCCCACGTACCGGCGGGCGAATACCGCACGGGTGACGTGGTGGAGATCGCCGAGTGCCGGCCGATTTCAAAGACCAAGGCGTGGGCGGTGACCCGCCTGGTCGAAAAATCGAAGGAAATCTGAGAATCGCCTTGCTCCAGGCGGGGCACCCGCGCTAAAATCACACGCTTTTTCCGCCCCTACGGGGTCCAAAACTGCCCGCGGGCCTGGCGTCCACGGTGCAAGTTGGATGGAGCCATCAATCATGATCCAGATGCAGTCGATTCTCGACGTTGCCGACAACACGGGTGCACGCGCGGTCATGTGCATCAAGGTGCTGGGCGGCTCGAAGCGCCGCTACGCCTCGATCGGTGACGTCATCAAGGTGAGCGTGAAGGACGCCGCGCCCCGCGGACGCGTCAAGAAGGGCGAGGTCTATGACGCCGTCGTGGTGCGCACGGCCAAGGGCGTGCGCCGCGGCGACGGCTCGCTGATCAAGTTCGACGGCAACGCCGTGGTGCTGCTGACGCCCAAGCTCGAGCCGATCGGCACGCGCATCTTCGGTCCGGTGACGCGCGAGCTGCGCAGCGAGCGCTTCATGAAGATCGTGTCGCTCGCGCCCGAAGTGCTCTGAGCGACGCACGAAGGGGATATCCAGCCATGCAACGCATCCGTAAGGGCGACGAGGTCATCGTCATCGCCGGCCGGGACAAGGGCAAGCGCGGCACGGTGCTGCGCCGGGTCGACGCCGAGCACATCGTGGTGGAGGGGGTCAACCGGGCGAAAAAGCACCAGCGGCCCAATCCGATGAAGAATGTGACCGGCGGCATCGTCGACTTGGACATGCCGATCCATGTTTCCAACGTGGCGCTGTTCAATCCTGCGACGCAGAAAGCCGACCGCATCGGATTCAAGGAGCTGGAGGGCGGCCGCAAGGTGCGCGTCTTCAAGTCGAACGGCGAGCAGGTGGACGTGTAAGGGATCGCCATGGCCAAGGAAACCATGCCACAAAAGGAAACCCAGAAAAAGACGGCCGCCGCCGGCGCGCCGAAGAAGAAGCCCGCACCGGCCGCCGACGCCGCAGTCAGGAGCGCTGCGCCGGAGGCGCCGTCGGCACCGCCGCCGGCGGCGCGGCTGCGCGAGCACTTCCGCGAGCGCGTGGTCCCCGATTTGATGCAGAAGTTCGGCTATCACAGCGTGATGCAGGTGCCGCGGCTGCTGAAGATCACGCTCAACATGGGCGTCGGGGAAGCCGTGAACGACAAGAAGATCCTCGATAACGCGGTCGGCGACCTGACCCGCATCGCCGGCCAGAAGCCGGTGACCACCAAAGCGAGGCGTTCGATCGCGAACTTCAAGGTGCGGGCGGGGCTCCCGGTCGGGTGCATGGTCACGCTGCGCGGCGCGCGCATGTATGAATTCCTCGACCGCCTGGTGAACATCGCGATTCCGCGCATCCGCGATTTTCGCGGCGTCTCGAACCGCGCCTTTGACGGCCGCGGCAATTACAGCCTCGGGGTCAAGGAGCAGATCATCTTCCCGGAGATCGAGTACGACAAGATCGACGCGCTCCGGGGCATGAACATCGCGATCAGCACGACCGCGAAAACCGACGACGAGGCACGGGCGCTGCTGGCGGCGTTCCGCTTCCCGTTCAAGCATTGAGGAGACCGACATGGCCAAGCTCGCCGTGAAGCTGCGCGAACAGAATCGCCGCCGGACCGTGGACAAGTTCAAGGCCAAGCGGGCCACGCTGCTCGAGACGCTGCGCGATCCGCGTGCCACCGACGAGGCACGCGACGAAGCGCGCCTGCGGCTGCAGAAGCTGCCGCGCGACGCCTCGCCGGTGCGTCTGCGCAACCGTTGTGCGCTCACCGGCCGCCCGCGGGGCGTGTTCCGCAAGTTCGGCATCGCGCGCAGCAAGCTGCGCGACCTGGCGCTCAGGGGCGAGGTACCCGGCGTGATCAAGGCGAGCTGGTAAGGAGAACCGCATGAGCATGAGCGATCCGATCGCCGACATGCTGACCCGCATTCGCAATGCGCAGGTCATCGGCAAGATCGACGTGCAGATGCCGGCCTCGAACATCAAGGCGGCCATCGCACAGGTACTGAAGGACGAAGGCTA
>SCUF01000304.1 GCA_004298325.1 Betaproteobacteria bacterium
CAGCGCCAGCGGAATCGCGATCACGTGCATGGCGAAGAACCGGTTCAGGGTCGCGTCCGACACCACGTAGTCGCCGCGGATCCACAGCGCGAGGTCCGGTCCGATGAACGGAATCGTGCCAAAGAGGTTCACGATGACCTGCGCGCCCCAATACGACATCTGGCCCCAGGGCAGCAGATAACCCATGAACGCTTCGCCCATCAGGGACAGGTAGATCAGCACGCCGAAGATCCACACCAGCTCGCGCGGCTGGCGGTACGAGCCGTAGATCAGGCCGCGAAACATGTGCAGGTACACCACGATGAAGAACGCCGACGCGCCGGTGGAGTGGATGTAGCGGATGATCCAGCCGCCCGCCACGTCGCGCATGATGTACTCGACCGAGCCGAAGGCGAGGCCGGCGTCGGGCTTGTAGTGCATCGTGAGGAAGATGCCGGTCACGATCTGGATCGCCAGCACCAGCATCGCGAGCGAGCCGAAGTAATACCAGAAATTGAAGTTCTTCGGCGCGTAGTACTCCGCCATGTGCTTGCGGTACTCCTCCGCGAGCGAAGGCATGCGCGCATCGATCCAGTCCCATACCGCCATCAGCCGGCCGCTCATCGCTCAGGCCCCCTTGCGGTCTTCGCCGATGACGATGGTGGTCTCGGAAAGGTAGGTGTGCGGCGGCACCGGCAGGTTGAGCGGCGCCGGCGCGCCCTTGAATACGCGCCCCGCATAATCGAACTTGGAGCCGTGGCAGGGGCAATAAAAGCCGCCCGCCCAGTCGCCGCCCATTTCGGCCTTGGCCTCGGCGCCCTTTTGCTGGGGCGAACAACCCAGATGCGTGCACACGCCCTCCATCACCATGAATTCGGGCTTGCGCGCGCGGGCCTCGTTCTGCGCATACTCGGGCTGCTCCGAGGATTTCGAATCCGGATCGGTCAGGCGCGCGGCGACCGCCCGCAGCGAATCGAGCATTTCCCTCGTCCGCCGCACCACCCACACCGGCTTGCCGCGCCATTCGACCACCTTCATCTCCCCCGGCTCCAGCTTCGAGATGTCGACTTCGACCGGCGCGCCCGCGGCCTTGGCACGTTCCGAGGGCCACCAGCTGGTGACGAACGGAATGGCCGCGCCGGCGCCGGCGACACCGCCGACCACCGAAGTGGCGACGATCAGATTGCGCCGCGTGTTGTCGATCTTCTCGCTATCGCTCATGTGGGGATCCGCAAGAAACGGGATGGATCGCTGCAAAAGCGGCGCATTTTACCGACTGGCCCCGGCCATGTCCACGTTTTGATCCCTAAGTTTTTGATCTCACAGCCGAATTCAGGGGTTCCGGGATCTTCCGCCGCGCGGCTTGTGGTAGATTCGGCGCCCTTATGCGGCAGCTGTGGCTGGTGTTTTCCCAAGCGGTGACGATCTGCGTCGCGGCGCTGTTCGTCGTCTCCACGTTCCGGCCGGAATGGCTGCCGGCGAAAGTGGGCGGCGGCGCGCCGGCCGGCTCACCCGCGCTCGCCCTCGTGCAGCAGGCCGCGCCGGCGAGCGTCAGCGCGCGGGCCGACTCCTATCACGACGCGGTGCGCAGCGCGATGCCGGCGGTGGTCAACATTTTCACCTCCAAGGAAGTCCGCACGCCGCGCCACCCGCTGCTCAACGACCCGCTGTTCCGGCGCTTCTTCGGCGACCGCTTCGACAACGACACGCAGCGCGCCACCAGTCTCGGTTCCGGAGTGATTGCGAGCGCCTCCGGGTACGTCCTCACCAACCACCACGTCGTCGAGGGCGCGGACGAGATCGAGGTTGCGCTCGCCGACGGCAAGAAGCTGCAGGCGAAGATCGTCGGCACGGATCCCGATACCGACCTCGCGGTGCTGCGCGTGAGCGGCGAGGGGCTCCCGGCGGTGACGTTCGGCGCCTCGGAGGCGCTGCGCGTCGGCGACATCGTGCTCGCGATCGGCAATCCGTTCGGCGTCGGCCAGACCGTGACTTCCGGGATCGTCTCGGCGCTCGGGCGCTCGGGCCTGGGGATCAACACCTTCGAGAACTTCATCCAGACCGACGCCGCGATCAACCCCGGCAATTCCGGCGGCGCGCTGGTGGACGCACGCGGCAATCTGGTCGGCATCAACACCGCGATCTTCTCGCGCTCCGGCGGCTCGATGGGCATCGGCTTCGCGATCCCCGTATCCACCGCAAAGGTGGTGCTCGACCAGATCGTGCGCACCGGCAGCGTGACGCGCGGCTGGATCGGCGTGGAGCTGCAGGAAATCAGCGCCGCGCTCGCCGAATCGTTCAAGCTCGGCGGCACCGAGGGTGCGATCATCGGCGGCGTCCTGCGCAACGGCCCGGCGGACAAGGCCGGCGTCAAGCCCGGGGACGTGCTGCTCGCGATCGAAGGCACGCCGGTCGCCGATCCGCAGGGCGTGCTCAACCTGATGGCGGGTCTCGCCCCGGGATCGAGCGCGAAGCTCAAGCTGCGCCGCCAGGGCCAGGATCTCGAACTCGCGGTCACCGTCGGGCGGCGTCCGAAGCCGCAGCCGCGCCCGGAATAATCGGGGTCAGAGTAAGATTTCGGCGACCGCAAGCCACGGTCCGCCGGATGCCCGCAAAATCTCACTCTGACCCCAGCGCGTTGCCGCACGATGCCGAGAGCATCGTCAAGCTCGCGGCGCGCTCGATGTTCGACCTGTTCTCCAGCATGGCGCAGGGCATGATGCTGGTCGATCGCGGCGGACGCGTGGTCTGGATCAATGATGCCTACAAGCAGTTCCTCCCCGCGCTCGGCTTCGAGCGGGCGGAGGATTTCGTCGGCCGGCCGGTAGAGGAAGTGGTGCCGAACACGCTCATGCGCCACGTCATCGACACTGGCAAGCCGATCTTCGTCGATCTGCTGACCAACAAGGCGGGAACGTTTGTGGTGTCGCGCATCCCGCTGCGCGATGCCGCCGGTCAGGTGATCGGCGCGCTCGGCATGGTGCTGTTCGACCATCCCGAGACGACGTTGCAGCCGCTGATCGCCAAGTTCGCCCGGCTGCAGCGCGACCTCGACGAGGCGCGGCGCGAGCTCGCCGCGCAACGCCGTCCCAAGTACACTTTCGCCAGTTTCATCGGCGCGAGCCCCGCGGCGCTCGAAGTCAAGCGCCAGGCGCGCCGCGCCGCGCGCGCCGACGCCACGGTGCTGCTGCTCGGCGAGACCGGGTCGGGCAAGGAACTGCTGGCGCACGCGATCCACGCCGGCTCGGCGCGCGCCGAGCGCCCCTTCGTCAGCGTCAATCTCGCCGCGGTTCCGGAAACCCTGCTCGAAGCCGAGTTCTTCGGCGTCGCGCCGGGCGCCTACACCGGGGCCGACCGCAAGGGTCGCGAGGGCAAGATCAAGCTGGCCGATGGCGGCACGCTGTTCCTCGACGAAGTCGGCGACATGCCGTTCGCGCTGCAGGCAAAGCTGCTGCGCGCGCTGCAGGAGCAGGAAGTCGAGCCCCTCGGCACGAACCGGGTGCTGAAAGTGGACGTTCGCGTCATCGCCGCGACCAGCCGCGACCTGAAGGTGCTCGTCGCGGACGGGCGCTTTCGCGAAGATCTCTACTATCGCCTCAACGTGCTGCCGATCCGGCTGCCGGCACTGCGCGAGCGGCTCACCGATCTCGAGCCGCTCGCGGAAAGCCTGCTGGAGTCGATCGCCCTGCGCACCGGCATGCCACAGCGGGAATTGACGCCCTCGGCGATCGCCGCGCTCGCGTTGCATCGCTGGCCCGGCAACGTGCGCGAACTGCGCAATGTCCTCGAACAGGCGGCGATGCTCACCGACAACGCCCGGCTCGAGGCTGCGGACTTCGCGGCCATTCTGCCGGCCCAGGGCGCGGACCAGCCTGCCACGGCGACGGCCACGCTGCGACCGCTACCCCAGCTGATTGCCGAACTGGAGCGCAGTTCGATCGCCTCGGCACTTGCAGCGACCGGCGGCAACAAGATGTCTGCCGCGAAAATGCTGGGGATTTCACGGGCGACGCTATACGAAAAGCTTGCAGGTCCGAAGTAGTCGTCTCAAATTCAGACGCTATGTCCTGAAATAGGACACATGATTTTCAGTTTGTGTCTTATTTTCTGGAATAGATATTTGTGAGTAAATGCTCACAATCAGTATGAATTCAATAGAATCAATTTGTTAATAGCGATGGCTTGCTTATTGCAACGCTGTGCTATCGATCAACCCCTGGAGGGAACATGAAGCTCGCGAAAAAATGGATCGGCGCCGCCGCGCTTGCCGCCGTCACCGGCTTGGCTTTCGGCCAGGCGAAAGAGATCAGGATCGCGCACGTGTATGACAAGACCGGCGTGCTGGAGGCCTATGCCAAGCAGACTCAAGCCGGCCTGATGATGGGACTCGAATACGCCACCGGCGGCAAGATGGAGCTGCTCGGCCGCAAGATCGTCGTCATCGAGAAGGACAGCCAGTTCAAGCCCGACGTCGGCAAAGCCCAGCTCGCCGCGGCCTATGGCGACGACAAGGTCGACCTCGCCGTGGGCCCGACCGGCTCAGGCGTCGCGCTCGCCATGCTGCCGGTGGCCGAGGAGTACAAGAAGATCCTGCTGGTCGAGCCCGCGGTCGCCGACGCCATCACCGGCGAGAAGTGGAACCGCTACGTCTTCCGCACCGGCCGCAGCTCGTCGCAGGACGCGATCTCGAACGCGGTCGCCCTCGGCAAGAAGGACACCGTGATCGCCACGCTCGCACAGGACTACGCGTTCGGACGCGACGGCGTCAAGGCGTTCAAGGAGGCGCTCGCCGGCAGCGGCGCCGAAATCGTGCACGAGGAATACGCCCCCGTCGCAACCAGCGATTTCACCGCCCCGGGCGAGCGCCTGTTCAACGCGCTCAAGGACCGCAAGGGGCGCAAGGTGATCTTCATCATCTGGGCGGGCGGCGGCGGCAACCCGTTCAAGCTCGCCGAGCTGAACCCGGGTCGCTTCGGCATCGAGATCGCCACCGGCGGCAACATCCTGCCCGCGCTCGCCAGCTACAAGGCGCTGCCGGGAATGGAAGGCGCGACCTATTACTACTACGAGCACCCGAAGAACGCGGTGAACCAGTGGCTGGTCAAGGAGCATCAGGCGCGCTTCAAGTCGCCGCCCGACTTCTTCACGGCGGGCGGCATGTCGGCCGGCATTGCGATCGTGGAGGCGATCCGGAAGGCCGGCTCGACCGATACCGAGAAGCTGATCGCCGCCATGGAAGGGCTTGCGTTCGAGACGCCCAAGGGCCGCATGACCTTCCGCAAGGAGGATCACCAGGCGATGCAGTCGATGTTCCACTTCAAGATCAAGGTCGACCCGAACGTCGCCTGGGCGATCCCGGAGCTGGTGCGCGAGATCAAGCCCGGGGAAATGAAGGTCCCGATCCGCGTCAAGCGTTAACCGGGATCGTGTGCAAACCGGCGTCGTGGCCGCGGTGGAAAACCCGGTCCTGGAAACGCACGGCCTGACGGTCCGTTTCGGCGGCCACGTGGCCGTGAACGACGTCTCCTGCGCTTTCCGTCCCGGCACCCTGACCGCGATCGTCGGCCCCAACGGCGCCGGCAAGACCACCTACTTCAACCTGATCTCCGGCCAGCTCAGGGCGAGCGGCGGGCGCGTCTCGCTCTTCGGCGAAGATGTGAGCGGCCTGAGCGCGCCGCAGCGCACCCGGCGCGGCATCGGCCGCGCCTTCCAGCTCACCAATCTTTTCCCCCGCCTCAGCGTCCTCGAAAACGTGCGCCTGGCGGTGCAGGCGCGCGCCGGGATCGGCAGCGATCTGTTCTCGATGTGGCACCGCCACGTCGAGCTCATCGAGAAAGCCGAGCACTGCCTGCACCGTGTCGCACTCGCCGAGAAGCGCGACACGGTGGCCTCGATGCTGCCGCACGGCGACCAACGCAAGCTCGAGGTGGCGATCCTGCTCGCGCTCGAACCCGAGGTGTTCATGTTCGACGAGCCGACCGCGGGAATGAGCGTGGACGAGGTTCCGGTGGTGCTCGACCTGATCCACCACGTCAAGGCGCAGGGCGACAAGACGATCCTGCTGGTCGAACACAAGATGGACGTCGTGCGCTCGCTGGCCGACCGCATCATCGTGCTGCACCAGGGCGAACTGGTCGCCGACGGCGAGCCCGAGGCGGTGATCGCCTCGCCGATCGTGCAGGAGGCCTATCTCGGCATCGCGCAGGAGGCGGCGCATGGCTGAGGCACTGCTGGCGCTCGCGGGGGTCAATACGCACATCGGCCAGTACCACATCCTGCAGGGGGTGGACTTCGAGGTGCCGCGCGCCGGGCTGACGATGCTCCTCGGACGCAACGGCGCGGGCAAGACCACGACCTTGCGCACCGTCATGGGCCTGTGGCAGGCCTCGGCCGGCGCGATCCGCTACGACGGCGCAGAGATCACGCGCCGCACGACACCCGAACGCGCTCGCCTCGGAATCGCCTACGTGCCCGAAAACATGGGCATCTTCGCGGGGCTCACGGTGCGCGAAAACCTGCTGCTTGCGGCACGCAGCGGCCCGCCGGACGACCGGCGCCTGGAATGGATATTCCGGCTCTTCCCGGCAATGCAAAGATTCTGGCACGCGCACGCCGGCAATTTGTCCGGCGGCCAGAAACAGATGCTGGCGATCGCGCGCGCGATCGTCGAGCCGAGGCGACTCCTGCTGGTCGACGAACCGACCAAGGGGCTCGCGCCGTCGATCATCGCCAACATGATCGATGCGTTCAGGGAGCTCAAGCGCACCGAGACGACGCTGCTGGTCGTGGAGCAGAACTTCCACTTCGCGCGCTCGGTCGGCGACACGGTGGCCGTCATGGATTGCGGCCGGATCGTGCACGCCGGGCGCATGGCCGATCTCGCCGCCGACGATGCGCTGCAGCAGCAACTGCTCGGCCTGTCGCTGCAGGCCCACCAATGAGCCACGGCAGCGCGCTACCCGCGCAGCGGTTCGACTGGCTGCCGCTCGCCCTGATCCCGGCGATTGCGCTCGCCGCGCTGCCTTTCATCCCGAGCCTGCCGACGTGGGTCACACTGACCGTGGCCGGCCTCGCCATGGGCATGATGATCTTCATGATGGCCGCGGGCCTGACGCTGGTCTTCGGCCTGATGGACATCATGAACTTCGCGCACGGTGTGTTCATCTCGGTCGGCGCCTATGCGGCCACCTCGGTGCTGCTCGCAATGAAGGCCTCGATGCAGGCCGACAGCCTCGCGGCGAACCTCGCAGCGATCGTTCCCGCGGTGCTCGCGGCGATGGCGCTCGCCGGGTTCCTGGGCTGGTTCTTCGAGCGCGTGGTGATCCGACCCGTGTACGGCGACCACCTGAAGCAGATCCTGGTGACGATGGGCGGACTGATCGTCGTCGAGCAGCTGATCCACGTCGTCTGGGGACCGGACATCATCCCGCTGCCGCGCCCGGCGACCATCACCGGATCGTTCATCGTCGGCGGCGCGGCGATCGAGCGTTATCGGGTGCTCGCGGTGCTGGTCGGGCTCGCCGTGTTCGCCGCGATGTGGCTGATCCTGAACCGCACGCGCCTGGGGCTGCTGATCCGTGCCGGGGTCGAGAACCGGGAAATGGTCGAGTCGCTCGGCTACCGCATCCGCACCCTCTTCGTCGGCGTGTTCATTGCCGGCAGCGCCCTCGCCGGCCTGGGCGGCGTGATGTGGGCGCTGTACCAGGAATCGGTCAACGCGCAGATCGGCATGCAGATGATGGTGGTCCTGTTCATCGTCCTGATCATCGGCGGCCTGGGATCGGTCGGCGGCTGTTTCGTCGGCGCGCTGCTGGTCGGGCTGATGGCCAACTACACCGGGTATCTGGCGCCCAAGCTCGCGCTCGGCTCGAACATCCTGCTGATGGTGCTGGTGCTGCTGTGGCGCCCGAGAGGGCTGTTCCCGGTCGGCAGGGGCTGAATCATGTTCACCACGCTGCTTTCGGGCGACTTTCCGCGCAGCCGCGTCCTGGCCGTGGTGCTGGTCGCAATCCTGGCGGGCCTCGTGCTTGCGCCCTTCGTCTTTCCCGGCACGCGCTCGCTCAACGTGGCGGCCAAGGTCGCGGTGTTCGTGCTGCTGGTGGCGAGCTACGACCTGCTGCTCGGCTATACGGGGATCGTCTCGTTCGCGCACACCATGTTCTTCGGCATCGGCGGCTATGGCGTCGGCATCGCCATGGCAAAGCTCGGCGCGGGCTGGGGCAACCTCGCGCTCGGCAGCGCGCTGGCGCTGGCGCTCTCGGCAGCACTCGCGACCGCGATCGGCCTGCTCAGCCTGCGCGTGCGGGCGATCTTCTTCGCCATGATCACGCTCGCGGTGGCCTCCTTCTTCCAGATCCTCGCCTCGCAGCTCTCGGGGTTCACCGGCGGCGAGGACGGGATCACCTACAAGCTGCCGGAACTGCTGTTGCCCGGCACGAAGCTCGTCGAAACACCGTTCCTCGGCGTCGAGTTGAGCGGCCGGCTGGCGAACTACTATCTGGTGGTTTTCGCCGCACTGGCCTGCTTCCTTGCCCTGCTGCGGGTGGTGAACTCACCCTTTGGCCGGGTGCTGCTCTCGATCCGCGAGAACGAGTTCCGTTCCGAGGCGCTCGGCTACCGCACCGTCACCTACCGCACCGCGGCCAACTGCATCGGCGCGCTGGGCGCGACGCTCGCCGGCGTGCTCTACGCCATCTGGCTGCGCTACACCGGGCCGGACACGACGCTGTCCTTCAACATCATGATCGATATCCTCCTGATGGTGGTGATCGGCGGCATGGGCACGCTGTACGGCGCCGCGGTGGGCGCGACGATCTTCGTCATCGCGCAGAACTATCTGCAGGATCTGATGGCCCTCGCGAGCGCGGCGGCGAAGGGCGTGCCGCTGCTGCCGGGCCTGCTCCACCCCGACCGCTGGCTGCTGTGGCTGGGCGTGCTGTTCATCGTTTGCGTCTATTACTTTCCCACCGGGATCGTCGGCAGACTGCGCGAGAAATGAGTTTCACCTCGAACTACCTGACCTGCGAGGGCCGCGAACTGCACTACACGGAGTGGGGCGCGGGCCACGCCGAAACCGTGATCGCCTGGCATGGGCTGGCGCGCACCGGCCGCGACATGGATGAACTCGCGGCGCAACTGAGCGCGCGCTACCGCGTGCTCTGTCCCGACACCCTCGGCCGCGGCCTCTCGCAGTGGAGCCCGCTGCCCGAGCAGGAGTACTGCCTCGCGTTCTACGGCCGGCAGGCGGCAGCGCTCATGGACCAGCTCGGCGTGCGCGAGGCGCATTGGGTCGGGACGTCGATGGGCGGCGCGCTCGGCATCCGCCTTGCTGCGGGGACCCTGCGCGGCCGCATCCGGCGGCTGGTGCTGAACGACGTCGGCCCGCAGCTCGGCGCAGCAGCCGTGGCGCGCATTCGCACCTACGCCGGCAACCCGGCCCGTTTCGAGCGCATCTCGGAGCTGGAGCAGTATTTCCGCAACGTCTACCAGCCGTTCGGCTGGCTGTCCGACGAACAGTGGCGCCGACTCACCGAGACCTCGGCACGCCGCACGGCCGAGGGTCAGGTCACGCCGCACTACGACCCGAAGATGGTGGTGCAGTTCGAGCACCATCCGCACGACTACGACCAGTGGGAGTGCTGGGACGCGATCGACGTGCCGACGCTCTGCCTGCGCGGCGAAACTTCCGACCTGCTGCTGCCCGGGACCGCCGAGGAAATGCGCCAGCGGGGGCCGCGCGCGGTGGTGGTCACGATTCCCGGCTGCGGGCACGCGCCGGCGCTCAACGTGCCCGATCAGCTCAATCTGATCGAACGCTTCCTCAACGGCCGCTGAGGCCTAGCGATCGGCGCGGTCGAGCTCGCGGTCGATCTCCGCGTCGCTCGGCGGCTTGTAGTCGGATGCGCCGGCCGGCCGCGCGCCGACGAATCGCGCCATCAGCAGGCCCGCCTCGTAGAGCAGGCACATCGGTATCGCGAGCATCAGCTGCGAGAGCACGTCGGGCGGCGTCACCACCGCGGCGACGACGAAGGCACCCACGACCACGTACGGGCGCGCGTCCTTGAGCTTCTGCACGTTGACCACGCCGAAACGCACCAGCAGCACCACCACCACCGGGATCTCGAAGGTGACGCCGAAGGCGAGGAACATCGTGATCACGAAACCGAAGTAGGCCTCGATGTCGGGCGCGGGCGTGATCGACTTCGGCGCGAAGTCGTTGATGAAGGCGAACACCTTGCCGAAAACGAAGAAATAGCAGAACGCGACGCCGAGATAGAACAGCAGCGTGCTCGCGACCACGATCGGCAGCGCGAGGCGCTTTTCGTGCTCATACAGGCCCGGCGCGACGAACGCCCAGGCCTGGTGCAGCACATAGGGCAGCGCGATCATGAAGGCGGCCAGCGCGCCCACCTTCATCGGCACCATGAACGGCGTGATGACGCCGGTGGCGATCATGCGCGTGCCCTCGGGCAGCGCCGCCATCAGCGGCAGCGCGAGCAGGTCGTACACCGCGCCGGTGCCGGGCCAGATGAACAGGCCGACGAAGATCACCAGCACTGCGCCCAGCGCGCGCATCAGGCGCTGGCGCAGCTCGACGAGATGCGAGACGAAAGTATCCTGGGTGCTGCTCACGCGCGCCCTTTTTCCCCGCTCGCCGGCGCGGCATCTTGCGCCGGCGAAACCCGGGCGGTCGCAACCGTGCCGGCGTCCGCGATTTCCGGCGTTGCCGGCGTCGCGTTCGCGGTCAGTGTCGCCGCCGCCGAATTCAGATCGGCTTCCGTCTTCGACAGTTCCGCCTGCACCGAGGTCTCGATGCTGCTCGCCGCCTGCTGCACCGAGTCGCGCATCTTGCGCAGCTCATCGAGCTCCATCTCGCGGCTGATGTCGGCCTTGACGTCGGCGACGTAGCGCTGCATGCGTCCCGCGAGGTGGCCCAGCGTGCGCGCCACGCGCGGCAGCCGCTCGGGGCCGATCACGATCAGCGCCACCACCCCGATCAGCAGCAGCTCGGTGAAACCGATGTCAAACATGGGACTGGGAGAACAAAAGGGCGCCCGCAGGCGCCCCGTCTTGGCGGTGACGTGGAGTCGTCAGGCCCGGGTCTCGGTCTTGGACTTGACTTCGCCCTCGACGATCTTGCCCGAGACCTGCGGCGCCGGGCCCGCTTCCGCGGGCTTGTCGCCGCCCTCGCGCATGCCTTCCTTGAACCCGCGCACCGCGCCGCCGAGATCGGCGCCCATGTTGCGCAGCTTCTTGGTGCCGAAAATCAGCATCACGATCAAAAGGACGATCAGCCAGTGCCAGACGCTGAACGAGCCCATAGAGACCTCCTGTTAGGCGCTATTTCTTCCGCAGGAGCATCGGGCCGAGCGGCTCCGGGCCCCCGAGGATATGCAGATGCAAATGATACACCTCCTGATGCCCGACGCGCCCGGTGTTGACGATGACGCGAAAGCCGTCCGTTGCGCCTTCCCGGCGCGCCAATTCCCCCGCCAGCGCCAGCATCTTGCCGAGTGCGCGCTGCTGTTCCATGCCGGCTTCGTACAGCGACGGCAGGTGCTGCTTGGGGATCACCAGCAGGTGCACCGGCGCCTGCGGCCGGATGTCGTGGAAGGCGAAGACGTCTTCGTCCTCGTAGACCTTGCGCGCGGCAATCTCGCCGCGAGCGATCCTGCAGAACACGCACGCCGCGGCGCCGCCGGCGCCGCTCATGCTTCGCGCTCCCTGCGCTTTCGCTTGCGCGCCGCCTTCTCGTCGATGCCGGAGATGCCCTCGCGCCGGCGCAGTTCCGCCAGCACGTCCTGCGGCCCCAGGCCCTGCTGCGCGAGCAGGATCATGCAGTGGAACCACAGGTCCGCCATTTCGCGCACCAGGTGCAGGCGGTCGCCCGATTTGGCGGCGAGAATCACCTCGATCGCTTCCTCGCCGATCTTCTTCAGGATCGCGTCCTCGCCCGAGGCGAACAGCCGCGCCACGTAGGACGCATCGGCGTCCCCGCCGCGCCGCGCCTCGATCACGGCGGCGATGCGCTCCAGCGTTGCGTACAGGCCGGTCTTCATGGGATCCTGGTGTAGATGAGCGCCGGGTCCTTGAGCACCGGGTCCGTCGTCAGCCACGCGCCGTGGTCGAGTTTGCGGAAGAAGCAGCGCTCGCGCCCGGTATGGCAGGCGATGCCGCCGGCCTGCTCGACGCGCAGCAGGATGGCATCGCCGTCGCAATCCAGGCGCAGTTCAACGACGCGCTGCACGTGGCCGGACTCCTCGCCCTTGTGCCAGAGGCGCTGGCGCGCGCGCGACCAATACACCGCCTCGCCGCGCCGCACCGTCTCGGCGAGTGCGGCCCGGTTCATCCAGGCGAGCGTCAGGACGCGACCGCTTGCCGCGTCCTGCGTCACCACCGGCGCAAGACCTTCCGCGTTCCACTGCACCGCCTCCAGCCATTCGCTCATAAACGGACCTCGATGCCGCGCGCGCGCATGTGCGCCTTCGCCTGCCGCACGGTGAACTCGCCGAAATGGAACACGCTCGCCGCCAGCACCGCGTCGGCTCCGCCCACGAGCACGCCTTCGGCCAGGTGATCGCGCGTGCCGACGCCGCCCGAGGCGATCACGGGGACGCCGACCGCATCCGACACCGCGCGCGTCAGCACCAGGTCGAAGCCGTCGCGCGTGCCGTCCCGGTCCATGCTGGTCAGCAGGATCTCGCCTGCGCCCGAGGCCGCCATGCGCCTCGCCCAATCGACCGCGTCGAGCCCCGCCGGATTGCGCCCGCCGTGCGTGTACACCTCCCAGCCCTCGCCGTCGCGCCGGCGCTTGCAGTCGATCGCGACCACGATGCACTGGTTGCCGACCCGCGCGGCGGCCTCGCCCACCAGCGCCGGATTCTGCACCGCCGCGGTGTTGATCGACACCTTGTCGGCACCGGCGTTGAGCAGGCGCCGCACATCTTCCACCCGCCGCACGCCGCCGCCCACCGTCAGCGGGATGAAGACGCGCGCGGCGACCTGTTCGATGACGTGCAGGAGGATGTCGCGCTGGTCCGAGCTGGCCGTGATGTCGAGGAATGCGAGCTCGTCGGCGCCTTCGCGGTCGTAGCGCGCAGCGACCTCGACCGGGTCACCCGCGTCCCGCAGGTCGACGAAATTGACGCCCTTCACCACCCGGCCCGCCGTGACGTCCAGGCAGGGGATGACGCGCTTGGCGAGGCCCATCGTCACGCCTTGCCGGTGGTCTTGCCGGTCGCCTGGTCGGCCGCAGCCTGAGCCTGCCTGAAATCGAGCTTGCCTTCGTACAGCGCGCGCCCGGCGATCGCGCCCACCACGCCCTCGGGCTCGAGCGTCGCGCACACCTGGTGCACGTCCTCGAGGCTGTTCAGCCCGCCGCTCGCGATCAGCGGGACCTTGAGCGCCTGTGCCAGCCGCAGCGTCGCCTCGACGTTGACCCCGCCCATCATGCCGTCGCGCCCGATGTCGGTGTAGATGATCGCCTCGACGCCGTAGTCTTCGAACTTCTTCGCCAGATCGACCACGTCG
>SCUF01000305.1 GCA_004298325.1 Betaproteobacteria bacterium
GGCGTCAAGATTCGCATGCCGGTCAGCGTGGTCTGCGTCAACTGACGGCGAACGGAGAATGGTCATGACAAGTCGAACGAATTACCGCCGCCTGATTGCCGCGTTCCTGCTGCTGGCAGGATTGTTCAGTGTGCAGTTCCCGGCGCAGGCCGAGGACATCGACCTCTTCACCATCAATCCGGAGGTGTCGACGCAGCGGCCCAACGTGCTCATCATCCTCGATTCGAGCGCCAACTGGGACCAGACCGACCCGGTCGAAGGCGACAAGCGATCGCGCTGGGTGCTGTCCGCCATGTCGAGCACGATCAGCGCGCTGACCGATCAGTTCAACGTCGGCCTGATGATGTTCGCCGAGACCGGTAACCCCAACGACAACATCGACGGCGGCGTGATGCGCATGGGCATGCGCTGGATGAATTCCACCAACCGCAGCGCGCTGGTGAACTTCTTCAACAGCGTCGATTCGGGCTTCGACAAGTCGAACAACACCTCGATGGGCCTCGCCTTCAACGAGGCCTACCTCTACTATTCCGGCAGGGCGGCGTACTCCGGGATCGGCAAGGCCAAGCGCGACTATCTCGGAAATGACTGGTCGACTGTCGGCGCAGCCCAGCAGACCGCACCGATTGCGATGCAGACTGCCTCGAACGCGATCTGGAATCTCGTGAAGCCGGCGGACACCCCGCTGCCGCGCAATGCGCTCACGGACCTGGCCGACACGGTGTACAACACGCCGGTCACCGACGCCTGCCAGAAGAACTTCATCATCTACATCGCCAACGGCCCGTTCAACGATCCGGTCAACTCCAACACCACCGCGACGACCAAGCTTGCGGCGGAAGGCGGCAACACGGAGCCGCCGACATGCAATGTCGGTTCGCAGGTCTGCGACTTCCTCGCGGGCAACGTCTCCGACGAGTGGGCGCGCTTCCTCGCCAATCCGAGCGCGACCAACCTTACCAAGCCGCTGGTCATCACCTACACGGTGGAAGTCAATCCGATCACGACCGGGCAGGGACCGAATACGAGCGGGTTGCTGGAGAGCATCGCGACGCAGGGCAAGGGCAAGTATTTCCCCGTCTCGAGCACCGGCGGCGGTGCCCAGATCGCGGACGCGCTGAACAAGATTTTCGCCGAGATCGCGGCGGTCAACAGCGTCTTCGCGTCCTCGACGCTGCCGGTGAGCGTCAACGTGCGGGGCGCCTTCCTCAACCAGGTCTACATGGGCGTGTTCCGGCCGGACGCCAACTCCTCGCCGCGCTGGCCGGGCAACGTCAAGCACTACGCGCTGAGCGCCGACAGCAGCGGCAACGTGTTTCTCGTCGACAAGGCCGGCGTGGCGATCGAAAACCCGAACACGGGCTTTGTTTCGCCGAGCGCGGTGAGTTTCTGGACCACGGCTTCGACGTTCTGGGATCCGGTGTATTACCCCGATGCCGCGGCGCCGGCGCCGAACACGACCAATTCGGACTCGCCCGACGGCGAGTTCGTCGAAAAGGGCGGCGCGGCGCAGCGGCTGCGCACGGTTTACGCCACGACCATCAACGATGCGACCAGTCCGCGCAAGCTCTATACGTGCATCGGCTGTCCCGCGGACACCGATCTGACGAGCTCGGCGGACCACACGTTTACGACCGGCAACACGAACATCACGGCGACCCTGATGGGCATCACCGGCACCCTGTCGGTAAATTCCCTCAGCCGCGTCGGGGAGACGGTCACCGCAAGTGTCACGGCGCACGGCTTCCTCAACGGCCAGGTGGTGCAGATCCAGGGGGCCACGCAGGCCGAGTACAACGGCTCACACAACATCACCGTGGTCGATGCCAACACCTTCACCTACGGCATCACGGAAACGCCGGCGTCGCCGGCGACCGCGAATTCGGGCACGACGCTGACCGCCGCGAAGGGCGGCGCGCCGCAGCTGGTGAATTCGTTGACCAGCTCGGGCAGCACGGCCACCGCCACGGTGCTCCTCGGCCACGGCTATGCCGACGGCCAGTCGGTGACCATGAGCGGGGCGAGCCAGGCCGAATACGACGGTACCTACAACATCACTTTCATCAGTCCGACGCAGTTTTCCTACACCATCACGACGGGACCGGCGAATCCGACCACGCAGGGCAACATCATCGTCACGCAGGGCGACGGCGGCACGGCGAGCAGTGCCGTCAGCTCGATGACGCGCAGCGGCACGACCGTAACGGTCGACACTTCGAGCAGCGTGTTCGGCGGCGGCGACACGTGCGCGAGCGTACAGATCACGGGGGCTTCGCCGGTCGTCTATAACGTATCCGGCAGGTCCTGCTTGCGGGGCGTCGGCAACAAGAGGCTGACCTTCGAACTCGATGCCACGGAACTGACGCCGCAGTCGCCGGACCCGAGCCTCGTCATCCAGGCGGACGCGTCCGTGACGCGCACCATCGCGTCGATGACGCGCCCCGTCGGCAGCGGCACGGTGACCGTCGTCACGACCGCGGCGCATACCTACAGCTCCGGGGACGCGGTCACGATCTCGAACGCCACGGACGCGCTGTACAACGGCAACAAGACGATAACGGTGGTGGATGCGACGACATTCACGTTCACGCTCACGCCGCAACCCACGACGCCGGCGGGCGGCGCGATCACGGCCACCGGCTCGGGCGGGCTCAACAAGGACGACGTCATCAACTGGGCCCGCGGCGAGAACGTCAAGCTCGACGACAACACGGCGGCAGACGCGGCCAACGTGCGCGGCTATCTGCACGGCGACGTGCTGCACTCGCGGCCGGCGGTGATCAACTACAACCGCTCCACGGAGCCGGCGGAACGCGACCTGGTCGTGTACTACGGCGGCAACGACGGCATCATCCACGCGGTGAAGGGTGGGGCGGACGACAGCGACGGCTTCGAGAAATGGGGCTTCGTCCCGACCGAGTTCTACCCCGGTTTTTCGCGGCTCTACAGCGAGTCGCCGATCATTTCCAGCAACAACCGGCGGACCTATTTTGCCGATGGACCGATCAGCATCGATGCCGTGTACGCCATCGACAACTCGGATCCCACGAACCCGAAGGAACGGCTGGAGCCCAGCCTGGGCTCGGTCCGGGCGCAGATCTACGTCGGCATGCGGCGCGGCGGGCGCTTCTACTACTCGCTTGACGTCACCAACCCGGACGTGCCGGTGTACAAGTGGAAGCTCGACAGCGCCACGACCGGATTCACGGAGCTCGGCCAGAGCTGGTCCGAAGCGAAGGTGGTCAAGCTGAGGCTCGCCAACTGTCCGCAGCTCGGCGGCGCGGGGATCTGCAAGGTGCTCGTGTTCGGCGCCGGCTACGACTCTCCGGCAAACGATCCCGAGACGCAGGGCACCGCGACGATGGGCCGCGGCATCTTCGTGGTGGACGCGGTGACCGGCGAGCGCATCTGGCACACGGGACCGTCGGTTGCTTCGGCAGGATCGGGGACCTACCGCCGGACCGCCGAAATGACCTACGCGATCCCGGCCGACCTCTCGGTGATCAATACGGATCTCGATGTCCAGAACCTGGCCGACCGCATCTACGCGGCCGACACGGGCGGCAACATCTGGCGCGTGAACGTCTCGGACTCGAATCCGGCCAACTGGACGGTGTACAAGCTGGCGTCGCTGCGCACGGCCGGCGCGGAGAATGCCCGCAAGTTCCTGTTCGCGCCGGACGTGGTGCAGTTTGACACGACCACGGACTCGGTGCTGATCGGCTCGGGCGACCGCGAGCATCCGCACGAGACCGCGATCCTCAACCGCTACTACATGATCAAGGATCCGCACAGCATCAACAACTTCCCCGAGCTCTCCGGTTCCCCGGGCGTGCAGGATCCGGCGAGCGTGGTGACCGAATCCAATCTGTGCGATCTCACCAACAACAACCTGCAGGGCACGGACCAGGGGCTGATCGACGCCGACAAGGCCTGTCTCGCGACCTCCAAGGGCTGGATGATCCGCCTGCTCGGCAATGAGCCTCCGCCCTGCGGCGCCGACGGCATTTGCAGCCAGCGTCCCGGGGAGAAGACCGTGACTGGCGCGACGACGCTCGGTGGCACCGTGATCTTCGCTACCAACACCCCGGTGCAGTCGACGCTGGCGAGCGGCCAGTGCACCGGCAGTCTCGGCACCGCGCTGATCTACGCGATCAGCTTCAGGGACGCCACGGCGACCATCGACTTCGACGGCAACGGCGTCGTGGACCAGGGCGATCGCTTCGTCGAGCGGGTCGGCGGCGGTTTCCCGCCGACCGCGATCCCGTTCACGACCAAGATCGGCGACAAGTTCTACGAGGGCGCGATCACCGGGACGAAGGTGGTGCAGCCGCCGACTTCGCCGATCGGCCAGCGCTACCGCGTGTTCTGGAACCTTTCGGTCGACAACTGACCGCGCGCCAGCGCCGCGCGCTGCAGCTCGCGGCGCTGGGTTCGCTCGGCCTGCATGCCGCAATCCTGCTCCTGCCGGTGAGCGGGACGGTGCGAGGCTACGGCGCCCGGACACCGGGCGCCCCGATCCATGCGAGCCTGCGGGCGTTGCCCTCGGAGCCGAGCCTGGCGGCGTTGCCCGCCGAATTGCCACGGCAGGCGCCGCCGCCGGCCGACCGGGCGCCGCCCGAACCCCAGGGCACCCCGCAATCCGAGGCAACGAGCGATAGCCGCAAGTCTCCCGGGGCGGTGACGATTCCCGGGAGCTATGTCGATGCGAAGCAGCTCACGGAGCTTCCACGGCCTCTGACCGAGCCGCGCCTGGACATGCTGCAATCGATCCTGGCGCGCCCGGGAATCGCCCGGTTGACGCTTTATGTCGACCAGTCGGGCCGCGTGGCGGACGTGGAGGTGATTTCGACCACCCTGCCGCCCAAAGCCACCGAGCGCGCGGTGACCATTTTCTCGACGATGCTTTTTTCGCCCGGGCGGATCGGCGGCCTCGCGGTCCGGAGCCGCGTGCCGGTCACCGTCGGCGCCGAGGAGCGCAAGGCGGGCGAATGAGCCGCCGGAAGTCCGGCTGCGGGTTACAATTGCGCCGCAATTCGCGTGGCAACCCGATGCTGGTGTAGCTCAGTTGGTAGAGCAACTGATTCGTAATCAGTAGGTCCGCCGTTCGAGTCGGCGCACCAGCACCATCGAGTGCCAGCAACTGCCCTAAGTCTCCCGCCGGCGCGCCATCTTGGCCTTCACGATCGATTCCGAGTCGACAAAGCGCGCGGCGACGTTTGAAAACTCGTTCTGCACGCTCGCGAACGCATCCACGATATCCGGATCGAAATTCGTTCCCTTGGCGCTCAAGACGATCTCGGAGGATTCTTCGTGCGACAGCGGGGGTTTGTGCGGGCGCCGGCTGATCAGAACGTCGTACATGTCCGCCACCGCCACCAGGCGAGCGGCAATGGGGATTGCCTCTCCCCGCAGTCCCTGGGGGTAACCCGTTCCATCCCATTTCTCGTGATGCGAATGGACGATTTCCCTCGCGTACCTTAGAAACTCGGCGTCCGCACCCAGTACCTGCTGTGCCCGGACAATCGCGTCGCGCCCGATGGTGGTGTGCGTCTTCATCACCTCGAACTCGTCCGGCTCGAGGCTGCCGCTCTTGAGCAGGATCTCGGTGGGTATGCCAACCTTGCCGATATCGTGCAACGGAACCGACTTGACGATCAGATCAATCGCCTCGTCCGTGAAAGCTGCAGCGAAACGCGGGTGGCCCTTCAACTGCTCCGCGAGCGTCTTGACGTAATGCTGCATGCGCCGGACGTGGTTCACCGTCTCGTCGTCGTGCGTCTCGGCAAGAGAAGCGAAGGCATGAATCGCAACGTTCTGTATCGCCGCGAGCTGACGCTCCAGAAATCGCTTCTCGTCCTTGAGGTAGTCGCGCGCCTCCTTGAGCATGAGGTGGTTGCGCACGCGCGCAAGCAGAATCGGGGGGCTGACCGGTTTCGTAATGTAGTCCACCGCCCCGAGATCAATGCCGAGCTGCTCGTCCTGCTCCTGGTCCATGGCGGTCACGAACAGCACCGGAATGTCCGCCGTCTTCGGCGCGGCCTGTAGCCGACGCAAGACTTCGTAGCCGTCCATTTCGGGCATCATGATGTCGAGCAGAATCAGGTCCGGCGGCTCGTCCGATAGAGCGATCTGCAGGGCGCGTTCACCCGATGGAGCAACTCTGACCTTGAAATGCTCCCGCAGAATGCCACTGATCACGGAGAGATTCTCGGGGGTGTCGTCGACCACGAGCACACTTCGCTTCTCGGCAAAATCCAGCACGCTGCTCACGGCGATCTCCTATTCAACGCATTCGGACGCACGCCGCGGATCTGCGGCCGCATCCTCACCTGGCCGCGCGCAGCCGTTCGAGTACGCTCTCCAGATCACCGACCGCGGCGGCACGGTCTTGCGCCGAGAGTCGATCGAGATCGACCAGGAACTTCATCCCGGGCCGTTCTCCCCGCAGGACCCGACGCTCCGATGCGTCGCCGGCAGGATTGACCACCGCATAGGCCTTGATCTCGCGCGCGATTCCCTTGGCGCGCACCGGGGGACGCTCCTCGGCCTCAACGACGTCGCGAACCAGGGCATAGGTCTCGTACGACATCATAATCCCGCCGGTGTCCGACGTCTGCTCCAGTCGCGCGGCGAGGTTCACCTCGGGCCCGATGATCGTGTAATTCATGCGGAAGTCGCTGCCGAAGTTGCCGACGTTGCAAAAGCCCGTGTTGATTCCGATCCGCTGCCGGAACGGCTTGTCGTAGCCCTTGTCGCGCCAGATTTCGCCGAGGTCCGCAAGGCGCCGCTGCATGGCCATCGCCATGCGCACGCACTGGATCGCATCCTCCTTCACGCCCCTGGTTTCCGGATCGCCGAAGAAGATCACCATGGCGTCACCGATGAACTTGTCAATCGTGCCGCCGTACTCCATCGCGATCTTCGACATCTCGGTGAAATACTTGTTGAGCAGATAGGTCAGGTCCTCGGGCTGAAGGTTCCCGGTGGTTTCCGTGAAATCCTTGATGTCCGAAAAGAATACGGTCAGTTTCCTGCGCCGCGTCGTGAGTGTCACGTCCTGCGTGCCTTCGAAGATCGACTCGTACACCTGAGGCGCCAGATAGCGCGAAAGCTTGGTGGCGAGATTGCGCACCGTCCGGGTGCGCTCGCTGAGCGCAAGGTGATTGCGGACGCGCGCCAGCACGATGGGCGGGCTGACCGGTTTCGTGATGTAGTCCACGGCGCCCAACTGCAGCCCGCGTTCTTCATCCCCTGACTCAGACATGGCGGTCAGAAAAACGACCGGGATCTCGCTCGTACGCGGATCCGTCCGCAGACGGCGAAGGACCTCGTAACCGTCCATCTCGGGCATCATGATGTCCAGAAGGATCAGATCCGGCGGCGCGTCGCCGGTCGCGATCTGCAGTGCCCGCGCACCCGTGGGCGCGGCCTTGACGACGTAGTCGTTTCGCAGCAGTCCGGACATCACGGAAAGGTTCTCCGGCGTGTCGTCCACGACGAGAATCGTCCGTTTGTCGGTAGTGGCAGCCGGAGTGTCCACGATCGTGTCCTATTGAAGTTGTGGAACGTTGGCCCTGGCCTGCTGCAAGGCGGTCAGCGCGTCCTGGAACATGAAGCCCGCAATGTGCTTCTCGAATGTCGAGGATGCGTCACCGCAGGCGGCACGCAGCAGCGCGGCATTCTCGGTAAAGAGCTCGGCGGCCTCCGAATCGTCGTTGGCGAGCAGCACTTCGAGCCGCGACACGATCTCGCGCGCGCGAGCCCAATCCACGTCCGCGGCAGCCGCGGCAGCGGGCTCCGCGGGCAACGCGCCCTTCAGCGCCAGCACGATGCGCCCGAGTTCTTCCTGCACCGCCGCCATCGGCGCCTCGAGCTCGCCGAGGTCGCGCCCGTCCTTGACGCCATGCTCGACACTCGCCGCCCGTTCCTGCAGCAGGGTGGCGCCGATCGTACCCGCCATTCCCTTCAACGTATGCGCCGTGCGCTGGGCGGCCTCGCGCTCGCCGGCGGTCAGCTGCCGGCGGAAGGTAGCCACCGCTTCCGCCTGTCCAGCCGCGAACTTGCGCAGCAGGTTCTCGTAGGCGGTGCGCTTGTTCAATACACGCTTCATGCCGGCCTTGACGTCGAGCCCCGGGATCGAGGCAAGCGCATCCGCTTCCGGCTGCGCAGGCGCCGGTGGCGCAGCCGGCGCGGCCGGTTCGCGCGCCGCAGCGCCGCGCCGCGGTGCAATCCACTTCAGCAGCGCGCTGAACAGCTCGTCGGGATCGATCGGCTTGGCGACATGCCCGTTCATGCCGGCGGCCAGGCACTGCTCGATGTCGCTCGCCATCACGTTGGCGGTCATGGCGACGATCGGCAGGCCTGCGAACCCCGGCAGCTTGCGGATCTCGCGGGTCGCGGTTACCCCGTCCATCACCGGCATCTGCATGTCCATCAGCACCAGGTCATAGGGCTGCTGCTGGACCTTGCGCAACGCGATTTCGCCGTTATCAGCGGTGTCAATCGCAAAACCGCCCTCTGCCAACAATCCCGTCGCCACCTCCTGGTTGACCTCGTTGTCCTCCACCAGCAGGATGCGCGCGCCCCGGATCGTGCCGAGCCGCTCGACGGAAACTCCCTGCGCTTCGCGCGGTGCCTGATCCCCGCGCATGACGCCGCCCAGCGCACGAACGACGCTGTCGAACAGGATCGACGGGCTCACCGGCTTCAGCAGAACGTCCTCGATCCCGGCGCCCTGGGCACCCTTGAGCACTTCCTCGCGGCCGTGCGCAGTCACCATCAGCAGGTGCGGTCTGCGCTTCAGGTCCAGCTCGCCGAGTTTGCGCGCGGTTTCGATGCCATCCATTCCCGGCATCTGCCAGTCGAGGAACACGACTTCGATCGGACCGTCGGCGGCGTCCGCGTCGCGCACCGCCGCAATCGCCGCTTTCCCCGAGGGCACGGCCACTACATCGAACGTCATCGAGGCAAGGACATCCGTCAGCACGGTGCGCGCGGTCTCGTTGTCGTCGACCACGAGCACCCGCCGCCCGCGCAAGTCGGGCTCGGGCAGCAGGGTGCGCTCGCGAAGCTTGCCTCGGCCGAGGCGCGCGGTGAACCAGAACGTGCTGCCCTTGCCATATGCGCTATCCACGCCCACGGCGCCGCCCATCAACTCGGCGAGCTTCTTCGAGATCGCCAGCCCCAGCCCCGTGCCACCGAACTTGCGCGTCGTCGACGTATCGGCCTGCTGGAAGCTCTGGAACAGCCTGCCGCACTGCTCTTCAGTCAGGCCGATGCCCGTGTCCTTGACGCCGAAATAGACCAGCACGTCCTTGTCGGTCGCCTCGCGCTCGCGCATGCGCACCAGCACGTCGATCTCGCCGTGCTCGGTGAACTTGACCGCATTGTTGGCGAAGTTGATCAGGCACTGACCGATGCGCAACGGATCGCCGACGAGCGCATTGGGCACGTTCGGCGCCACGTCGAAGACCAGTTCCAGGCCCTTGGCGTTGGTCTTCTCACCGATCAGGTTGGCGACGTTCTCGAGCACCTTGTCCAGCTCGAAGTCGACGCGTTCCACCTCGAGCTTCCCGGCCTCGACCTTGGAGAAGTCCAGGATGTCGTTGATCAGGCCGAGCAGGTGCTGCCCCGCCTGCTGGATCTTCTGCACGTAATCGTGCTGCCGCGGCGACAACTCCGTCTTGAGCGCCAGGTGCGACATGCCGATGATCGCATTCATCGGCGTGCGGATCTCGTGGCTCATGTTGGCCAGGAACATCGACTTCGCCTGCGTCGCCTCTTCGGCCGTCCTGCGCGCGGCGACAAGCTCCGTCACGTCGATGTTGACCCCGACCGCGCGCTGCGCCCGCCCGTCCGGCGCGCGGAAGATATGGCAGATGCTCTGGAACCAGCGCACCTGGCCGTCCGGGCGAATCACGCGGAACTCGTCCGTGAACGCGGCCAGATCGCTTTGCAGCGCTTCGCTGAAGCCCCGCAAGGCGCGCTCGCGGTCCTCGGGGTGCACCAGAGCCGCCCATTCCTCGACCGTGCCGCCGAAAGTCCCCGGCTCGAGGCCGAACATGCGCTCCAGCGCTGGCGTCCAGTAGTTGCGGCCCCCGACGACGACATCGAACACCCCAACGTTGCCCGCCTCCTGCGCAAGCTCGAGGCGCTCGCCCAGCGTGCGCAGCTCCTGCGCGGCCGCACGCTCTTCGGTGACATCCTCGAGCATCCAGACGGTCCCCTTCGATCGATCCGCCGTATCGACTGCGCGGCCGGTCAATCGGCACCAGAAGGAGCTCCCGTCCTTGCGCACGAGCTGCTGCTCGCGCCGGTGCGTTTCGCCGCGCCAGAGCTGTTCGTACACGCCGTGCCCTCCCGCGGCAGCCTCGTCGTCGGTCGTATACCAAAGGCGTGTTGGACGCCCGATGAGTTCACCGTGCCCATAGCCGAAAATTTCCTCGAGCTTGCGATTGCAGCGCAGGATGATTCGGTCGCGGATCAGCGCAATTCCCGAAGTCGCCGAATCGAAGATTGCCGTCTGCTCCTCGTTTGCCGCGCGCAGAGCCTCCTCGGCCCGTCGACGCGCCGTGACATCCTCGATGATCCACACGGTGGCGAATTGATGGCCCGGGATGTGTATCGGCTTGCCGATCAGGCGGCAAGTGATGAGACTACCGTCCCCTCGCTGGAGCTCGGCTTCCGTATCCAGCACCTTTCCGCTGGAAAGCACGGAGCCCGCCGACTGCGCGAATCGCTGGCTCGCCTCGTCGGAGCTCCACATGATCCGTGTCGGCTGGCCGACGATACTCTGCACCGAGTCGTAGCCGAAGATCTCGGCGGTCTTCGGATTGGCGCGCACGAACTTCCCGTCCGCGGCGATCATCACCGCGAGCTGGATGTTGCCCAGGATGATTTCCTGCTCTTCGGCCATCTGCCGGATGCGCTCGGCCGCCTCCCGTGGCGCGGTGACGTCGTGCACCCAGGTCGCAAGCAGGCGTTCCGAGCCGATGTCGACGAAGGACGAGTTCAGCATTCCCCAGAGCTCGGTGCCGTCCTTGCGCCGGAAGCGGCACTCGTAATCGCGCACCCTGCCGTCACGTTCAAGTGCGGCGATGAACGGCTCGCGATCCTTGGGATCGACATAGAAATCGCGCGTCAGCGTCCCCTTGAGTTCCTCAAGGGTGTAACCAAAGATCTCGGTCCACTTGCCGGTCACGAGGCGGGTCTCGCCCAGAGGTGTGCCGAGGACGAGCCCCGAGGGGCTCGATTCCATCAGGGCACGGTTGAATGCCTCGCGCTCCGCGAGCTCGCTGGTACGTTCGCGTACCCGTTGCTCGAGGCTGAGGTTGGCTTCTTCCAGGCTGGCGGAGAGGCGCTGCCGTGCCACCAGATCGGAGCGCATCCGATCGGCGTAGATCTTGCCGAGAAGCGCAAGCAACAGAAAAACGGCCAGCACGGTGAACTGCGTGATCCTGGCCAACCGGCTCGCTCGCGCCGCGGTGCCCTCGCTGTCGGCGACCAGCTCGCTCAGCATGCGGGACAGCGCGGCGGAATAGAGCGCCTTCTTCCTTGCGTACGAACGATCCTGTACCAAGGCGAGGGCTGCGTCCCAATCCTCCTTGGCGATCAGCCGCAAGGCTTCCTTTTCAGTCGCGTCGATGTCCGCCTCGGCGTCCGCCATCTCCGCCAGCGCCTCGCGTGCCTTGGCGTTGTCGACCAATGCCATGCTCTCCGCAAGAAGCAACCGTTTGTTTTCCGCAAGATCCTGGTAATCGGAGGCATATCGTGCCGAGCGCAATCCGATCGCTTGCCGCAAGCCGGCGGCCGTGCCGGCGTCCGCACTGACGATGCGTTCGGCATTGATGGAGACCTGTTTCAGCCTGCTGATTTGCCGCTCGCCCTGAGTGTCGAAGTAGAACAGCGCCGCAAACGCGCAGAGCAGGACCAGGGAGACGACCAGCAGGCTGCGGGCGCTTCCCAGGGTCGCCATGACGCCCCCACGCGAGCCTGGCGCATCCACGGCTTTCATCTGCCCGCGGCCCGGCGCGCGCGCGTCGGCCTTCGCGGCCGAGGCGGGAACCTGCGGGCGGTCAGCCATGCCGTTCATCGCAGGTATTCGAATCGCCCTTGGTCAAACGTATAGACCACGAAGCCGGGCGCCGAGATGTCGCCCTTGGTGTCGAATCCGACCTTGCCCAGCACGGAATCGAATCGTTCCTGTCTGAGCGCTGCCGCAACCTTGTTCATCTCGGTGCCTCCGGCCCTGGTGACGGCCTGTGCCCAGATCTGCACGGCCGCATAGCTGTAAAAGGTGAACGCCGTGGGCTTGTAGCCGCGCTCCATGTACTTTGCGGTCAATGCCTTGTTTCTGCGGTCGTCCGAAGGGTCGGGCGGAAACGTGATCTGGACACCTTCCGCCAGGGGGCCGGCTGCGTTTCCAAAGGCCTCGTTCATCAAGGGATCGCCTGCCACCAGCCGAAACTGAACCGCCTTCTGCTTCGCTTGCTTGAGAATGGCCGCCGCCTGCTCCGCGTAGCTCGGAAAGAACAGCACCTGGACTTTCTCGCGCCTGATCCGATCAAGCGCGCCCGAGAAGTCCCGCTGCTTCTCCGGAAATTCCAGCATGAACGCTTCCTGCATGCCGCCTCGATTGAGGAAACGCTGGGTCTGCTTGGCAAGGCCCCGGCTGAACGCGGTGTCATCGTGGAGTATCCCCACCTTCCGGGTCCTGAACGTGCGCAGGATGTGCTCGGCGACCACGAAACCCTGCATGTCGTCACGGCCGCAGGTGCGGAACACGTTCGGCAGACCGCGATCCGTAAATTCAGTCGCCGTCGAGGCGGGCGTGATCTGGATGATGCCGTGCCGGCGATAGATGTCCGAGGCCGCGATCGAGGCGCCGGAACACAGATGACCATCGGCGAGCGCTACCTTCAGCTTGCCAAGCTCTTCGGCGACCCCAGCCGCAATCTTGGGATCGCACTGGTCGTCCTTCACCACGACCCTCACCTTCTGGCCCAGCAAGCCGCCGGCCGAGTTGATGACCTCGACCGCCATTTCAGCCCCCTTCGCGAGCTGCGTACCCATGGCCTGGTGCTGCCCACTCATCGGACCGATGACAGCGACGGTGATGTCGGCCCTGGCCGGCCAGACCCACACGTTCATCGCGACTGCCAATAAGAGCGGATATCCTGGTTTCATGATACGGCCACCCTAGCGCTAGAAAAGGTTATACCTGACCACGCCGTTTATTCGCTGCTGTGTTCCCTGCTCGCCGCCGAACGTCAGGCGCTTCCCGTAAGCGTATTCGATCCCCGCCTCGATGTTCTTGTCCACGGCCCAGATCAGGTTGACGAACGCCTGGTCGATACGCCGGTTCGGAACGAAGTCGTCCAGTCCGATCCCGGCCCAGAACGCGCGCACCACGTTGTCTGCGGCAGCGTTCTCGCGAAAGCTGGTGCGGCTGACAATGAGGTTCGAACGCAGTGACGCGTTCCATGGCGCGCCGTATCCGACGTGCCATCCCATGGCGTTCCAGAGCTGGATCCCGGTGGCCGTAGAGCCCGGGACGAGACCCAGGTCGACGGCACCCTGCACGACGGAATTGAACATGTAGCGACCGATCCCCTTGCCGCCCTGAAGGTTGGCGACCAGGGTTCCGCGTCCGACATTGGCGCTCGCACCGAGTCCGAAAGCGTGTCCGCGCTTATGGCCGCCGTCGTTACGGTATTCGTGGGTCACGGCTCGCAGCGAGAGATGAGCGTCGTCGCGGTTCCAGGTCCAGTTCAGGGTCAGATCCGGCGTGCGGTCATAATCGCCCACAAAGTAGACCGGCGCCAGGAAGTCGTGCGAGCGGAGGAAGGCCGGCGGATTGCCCGTAAGGCTCTCCGGATTCTCCAGGGCGACCGACACCGTGTGGGCGCCCGTCGAGCGCGCGTAGCGCAATTGGGCCTGGCGCAGCAGCGCGACCGTACCGGGCGGGTTGAAGTCGACGGTTTCCGGCATGGATCGAAAATCGATGAAGTTCGACCAGGTTTGTCCGACCGTCCAGTTGCCCAGCTTGCCATAGGCCTGACGCAGGCGAAACAGCGTTCCGTTGGAGCCCAGTTCTCCCATGTAATCATTGGGTGCATTGAAATCGGCCTCCAGCTTGACCTCCAGATTGCCCAGCCGGGTCGGGGTGCTGCTCACGATGCCCAGGCGACTGGCCTGGGCCGTTGCAAAGAACTGGCCTTTACGATTTCCGGTCCGGAAGGCCGGGCTGCTCAGCGGCTGCGCGAAGACAACGCTGGCCCAATCGTTGTCGTGCGTGTCGGCGTTGCGGCTGTTGCTGTCATAGGTTGCGTCCACCCGGACGCTGCCATAGATCTGGAGCGACGTGTCGGTGCCCGGTATCTTGAACGAGCCAGGCAGGCTGCCGGCGGTTACGGCGGGCGGCGCCTCGGCCGTTGCTGCGGGCGCCACGGAGGCCTTCTGCCGCGCCTCGAGCTGCTCGATACGCTGCTGCAGTTGTTTCACCAGTGACTTGAGCTCATCCAGTTCGTTGGCGCGAGCAGGAAGGCTCAGCAGCATGCAGGCAAAGGCGATAGGCGCGAATGTGTTCGATGGCTTCCTCAACATGGTGTCCTCCTGGACCGCCAATCATCGGGCTTCGAGGCCACGCTAAGGTTCGCCTCGCGCGGCCTCGGTTGACGTTGCGGCGGAGTCGCGCTGGGGCCGCAGCGCACTCAGAACCAGGTACATCGACATCCCCACCACTGCGGCCGTGGCAATGGCGGGTAGACCATTCGGAAATACGCCCGCAATCTTGATCGGAAGAAAGCCGCCCTCGAATCCGATGTTGCCGCCGACGCCGATCACCATGATCGTCGCGCCTACGGCCAGCTGCAGGGGGTCGAACAGGTTGACCTTTCGTTCCTGCATCAGCGCGATACCCTGCATGCCGACGACGCCGAAGAGATACAGCGCGAGCCCGCCGGTCACGAACACCGGGATGGTCGCCAAGAATGCCGACAGCTTGCCAACGAACGCAAGGAGGATGCACAGCGCACCCGCCGCCACAAGCGCTGCTCCGGAGTAGTTTCGGGTGATAGCCATCAGCGAATTGTTCTCGCCGTAATTCGTGCCCGCCGTCGCGCCGAACAGGCCATGAATGACGTCGGAGAGGCCGTCGCATATCAGGTTGAATCCGACATGCCGCTCCAGATGAGGCTTCTCGCGACCTTGTTCCTCGGCCAACCGGTCGGCGTAGAGACTGATCTGGTACAGGTGCGCGGTAGACTCGGGAATCGTGGCGATCGCCATGATGCCGATGCTGAAGGCCGCCGTCACCAGGATCGGGCCGGTGAACGCAGGCCAGGTCAGGTGCGGTAGCGCGACAAACGGCGCGGCCCCGAGGTCTCGGAAACTGATCTCGCCGGGTGCTACGACGAGCGTCATGACGTAGCCTACGGCCGCACCCAGCAGGATCGGAAGCATGCCGATGAGGCCGCGGCCCTGCAGCAGGTACGAAAACGAAACCGTGGCAATCAGGGTGGCGAACGCAATTCCCCATTGTCCGTTCGTGAACGACATGTCGAGCGCAGCCTTGGCGAGGGCGATACCGATCACGCACGCCACGGAGCCGCTGACCACCGGCGGCATGTAGCGATCCAGCGTCTCCTTGCCCATTGCCCTGATCAGGAGCCCTGCCAGGATGTTGAGGATTCCCGTTGCCACGATCCCGACCTGGAACACTGAAATCACCTCGTCCGGCGCGGCCACGCCGAACTTGATGGGATGACCCATCGCCTGCGCCACGCCGAGATATGCGGCGATGTAGCTGAAACTCGATCCATAGAACAGCGGGATGAACACGCCGATTCGACGGCGCGACAACAAGAGCGCCACGATGGTCGATACGCCTGCTCCAAGCAGAACCGTGCTGACGTGAAAACCGCAAAGCAGTGCGACCAGCACCGTGGCGGGAAACATCGTGACGACGTGCTGCACGCCAAACAGGATCAATCTTCCGGTCCGCGGCCGGTCGTTGGGCAAATAGCCGTAGACAGGTGTCGCCATGTGCTCTCCATTCCGGGGCAGCGAAGGCCGAGACTACCGCACTGCAGCGAAACCCACTAGGACATCAGGCTTGAAGCCTAACAAACTCAAGGAGTTGGCTGCTGTCGGCTCGGGAATGGAAGAGCCCTTGCTGAATCAGCGCACAAACGGGCCTTGCGCAGAGCGCCCGGACTCCAATCTGGATGCGGCGCGCTCAGCCCGCCGCCGCGCACTCGCGCAGTTCGGTGGCCGGGAATTCCGGCGCCAGCGCCTTCAGCCTGGCGAGCAGCGCCTCGTTCGCATCGCGCACCTGGAGCCAGACCTTCATGACCTGCGTGTCGCGTTCGCCGAGTTGCGCGCCGCGCACGTTGTTCGCTTTCAGGCTCTCCAGCCGCGCGCGGGCGGATTCCTCGGTGCGGAACACCCCCAGCGAGATCGCCCAGCGCAGGCGTCCTTCCTCCTGCATCACGAAATACTCCTCGACACCCAGCGCCTTGAGTTCGTCGATCTTGCGCTGCGCCCCCTGACGGCCGCCCTGCGGCGGCAGGAACACCCACCAATGCGCGGTTTCCTCGCTGCGCCGCTGTGCGAGGCGAGTGCCGAGGGCGAGCGGCGCGAGCGCCTGTTCGGCGCGCGCCGCCTCGGCGGCCGTGAAACTGCCCCATTCGGCGCAAGCGCCGCGCCGCCCGGCCGAACTGCGCGCGAGGAGTTCCGCCGGCGAGAGGAGCTTCAGCTGCTCCGGCTCGATCTGCCGCGCCATCGGCTCGGGGTCAAGGCCCCGCTCGCGCGGATCGAGCTGCCGCGTCCAGGCATAGAACCCGAGATTCGCGGCGATCAGCAGCAGGAACAGGGCGCGCATCGCCTTACTCCATCGCAATGCGCGCGAGGCCCTCGAGGACGAGGTTTTCGACGTAACGGCACGGGATGCCGAGCTGCTCGATCAGCGCCTGGCCGCCGCCGCCGGAGACCAGGCAGGTGCCCGGCT
>SCUF01000306.1 GCA_004298325.1 Betaproteobacteria bacterium
CCAATCGACCTCGATGCGCCGCCCGTCGAGGTCGACGTGCTTCACCACCGCCGGCACGAACGGCAACAGCCGCGCGCGCTCGTCGCTGCCCAGCTCCATCACGTCGTGCGCGCCGTTCGAAAACATTCCCTTCACGACGCCGAGCACGAGGCCCTGGGCGTTTACCACTTCCAGGCCGACCAGGTCGCCCCAGTAATACGTTCCCTGCGCCGGTGAGGGCAGCGCGCTGCGCGGCACCGACACCCGCTTGCCCTTCAGCGCCCGCGCCTGTTCACGGGACTCGATTCCAGCCAGCTTCGCGAGCAGCCGGCCGGAATGCATCCGGCACTGTTCCAGCTGCCGCGCGGCGCCGTCGATCCACCAGCTCGCGCTCGCCGTGAGGGCATCAGGCTCACCTGCCACTTCGAGCCAGCCGCGCACGCCATGGGCGCCGGCGACGCGGCCCAGTTCGATCAGCGACGGATCAGGCCGCCTTCTTGGCAAACTGCTTGACGAGGCGCGTCACCGTGGGCGATAGCCTGGCACCTTTGCCCGACCAGTGGGTCACGCGCTCCATGTTCACGCGCAGGGACTCGCGCCCGGCGGGTGCCTTCGGATCGTAGAAGCCCACGCGCTCGAGAAACCTGCCCTGCGCGGCGCGGCGCGAATCGGCCACCACCAGGCTGTAGAACGGTCGCTTCTTGGCGCCGCCGCGCGCCAGTCGAATCACCACCATCGGAGTACCCCGGTCCCTGCGAAAAGGCGCGGATTATAAGGGAATTTCTGCCCTTCTGACAAGAAATCCCGCGGCAACGCGAATGCTTGTCAATGCTGCGGGGTGACGATCTGGATGTGATCGCGGGCCACATTCAGGAACGGCACCGCCGCCAGATGCCGCACGCCCCCGCTCAGGTCCCAGACCTCGGCCTCGGTGAGCGCGATGAAGCCGCGCGCGTCCACCATGTAATCGGTGATGCGTGCGCCCGGCATCAGGTTGATGTAACCCTTGATCCGGTAGCTGCCGGTCAGGATCGTGACTTTGGTGCGGTTCTCGGTCTCTGCCATGACGGTTACTCCCTCATCTGGTCGGGTGGCTGCGGCGGCCAAGCCTAGCGCATTCCAGGCAGCATGCCCTTCATGCCGCGCATCATGCGCGCCATGTTGCCGCCCTTCATCAGCTTCATCATCTTCTGCATCTGATCGAACTGCTTGAGCAGGCGGTTGACTTCCTGGACCGGCACGCCGGCCCCGCTGGCGATGCGGCGCTTGCGCGAAGCCTTGATCAACTCGGGCCGCGCGCGCTCCTGGCGCGTCATCGCATTGATGATGCCCTCGATGCGGCGGAACTGGCCTGCGTCCTGCAGCTGTGCCGGATTGACCTGGCCGAGGAGCTGCGCCGGAAGCTTGTCGGCGAGCGCGGCCATGCCGCCCATTTTCTTCATCTGCTGCACCTGCTGCTTGAAGTCCTCAAGGTCGAAGCCCTTGCCGCGCTTGATCTTCTCGGCGACGCGCTGCGCCTGCTCGAGATCGACCTGCCGGTGCGCCTCCTCGACGAGCGACACGATGTCGCCCATGCCGAGGATGCGGGAGGCCATGCGCTCGGGGTGGAACGCTTCCAGCGCGCCGAGCTTCTCGCCGGTGCCGGCGAATTTGATCGGCCTGCCGGTGACCTGGCGCACCGACAGCGCCGCGCCGCCGCGCGCATCACCGTCGAGCTTGGTCAGCACCACCCCGGTGAGCGGCAGCGCGGCGCCGAAGGCGCGCGCCACGTTGACCGCATCCTGGCCCTGCATGGCGTCGACCACGAACAGCGTCTCGGCCGGCGCCAGAATGTCCTCCAGCTCGGCGATTTCCTGCATCATCGGCGGGTCGATCGCGAGCCGCCCCGCGGTGTCCACGATCAGCACGTCGTAGTACCGCAGGCGGGCGTGCTCCTGCGCGCGCCGCGCGATCTCGGCCGGCCGCTCGCTCGCTTCGCTCGCCAGGAAATCGACGCCGACCTGCGCGGCGAGCGTGCGCAGCTGCTCGATCGCCGCGGGGCGATAGACGTCGCAGGACACGAGCAGCACCTTCTTGCGGCTTTCCTCGCGCAACAGGCGCGCGAGCTTGCCTGCCGTGGTCGTCTTGCCGGATCCCTGCAATCCCGCCATCAGGATCACGGCGGGCGGCGGCACCGCGAGATTGAGCCCCGTGTGCGCCTCGCCCATCAGCCGCGCCAGCTCGCGGTGCACCACGCCGACCAGCGCCTGTCCCGGCGTCAGGCTGCCGACGACCGCTGCGCCGAGCGCCTGGTCCTTCACCGCGGCGATGAAATCCTTCACCACCGGCAGCGCCACATCCGCCTCGAGCAGTGCGACGCGCACTTCGCGCAGCGCCTCCTGGACGTTCGCTTCGGTGAGACGCGCTTCGCCGCGAATCGTCTTCACGATCCGCGTCAGGCGCGCGGTCAGGCTATCGAGCATGGGTGATAAACTTCGAGTGTGCCCGAGATTGTAATTCACGGCGTCGTGTCCGCTGCGTACGCCGGCCTGGCGTGGCATTTCTGGAACACGCGCTGGCGCGCGCCGCGCGCCGAGACGCTCGCAGGACTGGCGGGCTGGGAGCGCTCCGCGTTGTTCGCGACGCTGGCGCTGCATGGCTGGCTGCTGGCGCAGGAAGTATTTCTCGCACCGCAACTGCGCTTCGGCTTCGCGCAGGCGCTGGCCGTGACGCTGTGGCTCGGCGTGGTGATCTACTGGGTGGAGAGCCTGTTCCTGCGGCTCGACGGCTTCGAGCCGCTGATCCTGCCGCTGGCGGCGCTCGCCGCGCCGCTGCCGGCCCTGTTTCCCGGTATCGCCAGCCCGGCGCTCGCCGCATCGCTGGAATTCAAGCTGCACATGCTGCTTGCGATGTGCGCCTACAGCCTGTTCACGATCGCGATCCTGCACGCGATGCTGATGACCCTGGTCGAGCGGCGCCTGCACCGCGCCGCCGAACCGGGGCGCGAGCGGCGCGCGCCCCTCGAAGGTGCGCTCGCGCACCTGCCGCCGCTGCTGACGCTGGAGCGGCTGCTGTTTCGCCTCATCGCCAGCGCCTTCGCTTTCCTGACGCTCACGCTGGCGAGCGGAATCGCGTTCTCCGAGACGCTGTTCGGGCGCGCGCTGCCCTTCAACCACAAGACCCTGTTCGCGCTGCTCTCCTGGGCGACGTTCGCCGCGCTGCTCATCGGGCGCTACTTCTACGGCTGGCGCGGCCGCACGGCGCTGCGCTGGACGCTGACCGGGTTCGTCATGCTCCTGTTCGCCTATGTGGGAAGCCGCTTCGTCCTCGAGGTGATTCTCGGTCGCGGCTGAGCGGCGCGCCGCTGCAACTCTTCGGGAAGGTGAACCAATGGAACTCGTGATTCTCGCCGGCCTGATCCTCCTCAACGGCAGCTTCGCCATGGCGGAGGTGGCGCTGCTCACGGCGCGCAAGACACGGCTTGCTACGCTCGCCGCGAGCGGCGACCGGCTGGCCGCCGCGGCCATGCGCCTGGGCGCCGAGCCGACGCGCTTTCTGTCGACCATCCAGATCGGCATCACGTCCGTCGGGTTGCTCAGCGGCATCATTGGCGAGGCGGCCTTCGCGGCGCCGCTGTCGGCTTGGCTGCAGTCGGTCGGCCTGGATGCCAAGGCCAGCCCGATCGTGGCCACGATCCTGGTGGTGATATCGATCACCTACGTCTCGATCGTCATCGGCGAGCTGGTGCCCAAGCGGCTGGGACAGCACAACGCCGACGGCATCGCCAGGCTGGTCGCCTGGCCGATGCACGCGCTGGCGTTCGCCTCCGCACCCTTCGTGCATCTGCTGTCGGCATCCACCGACGCCATTCTCCAGCCCCTGCTGCGCATGCTGCGCATCCGCCCCAACGAATCCGGCACCCAGCCGCTGTCTCCCGAGGAGATCCGCAGCATCGTGCTCGAGTCCTCGAGCTTCATGCCGAAGAAGCACGTCGCCATCCTGCTCAACCTCTTCGACCTCGGCGAGATCACGGTGCAGGACATCATGGTGCCGCGCGCGCGCATCGAGTCGATTACCCTGTCCGACGGCATGGAGGCCGTGGCGCGGCAGCTCGCCACCAGCTACCACATGCGCCTGCCGGTGTTCCGCGACCATGCGGGCGAAGTCGTCGGCGTGCTGCATCTGCGCAAGGTGCTCGGCCTGCTGCACGCCGGAGCGCTCGAGCCCGCCGCGCTCGAGGCCATGCTCGCCGAGCCCTACTTCGTGCCGGCGACCACGCCCGTGGTCACGCAGATGCAGTATTTCCAGGAGCACCGTGAACGGCTCGCGCTCGTGGTGGACGAGTACGGCGAGCTGATGGGGCTGGTGACCCTGGAGGACATCATCGAGGAAATCATCGGCAAGTTCACGACTTCGCTGCCGTCGGCGGCGCCGCAGCTCGCCTGGGGCGAAGACGGCAGCGCGCAGGCCGAGGGCGCCACCGCGGTGCGCGAGGTCAATCGCGCACTCGGGCTGCGGCTGCCGACGCACGGACCGAAGACGCTCAACGGGCTGATTCTGGAGCATCTGCAGGACATTCCCGAGGCCGACGTCTCGATCAAGATCGCGGGCGTGCCGCTCGAGATCGTCCACACGCACGGTCGCGCGATCAAGACAGTGCGGCTTTTCAAGCCTGCTGAAGCGCCACCCCCCGAGGATGGTTAGGGCGGATTGCGTGGGCCTAAATACCCGGTGTTTCAGGATGTTAGCGCAACAACTTGAGGCTTTACAAAAATCGCCACGCAGGGCATCATCAATTTATGGCGATTGAGCGAGGAGCGCACTGATGGCGACGGCGACCGCGGCAGCCAAGGGTCCGAAGGAATTCACCTTCACGTGGGAAGGCAAGGACCGTGCCGGCAAGGTGCTGCGCGGCGATCTGCGCGCCACGAGCGAGACGGTGGTCAGCGCCACGCTGCGGCGGCAGGGGATCATCGTTTCGAAGGTGCGCAAGCAGAAGCTCGGCAGCGGCGGCAAGATCACGGACAAGGACATCACGCTGTTCACGCGGCAGCTCGCGACCATGATGAAAGCGGGCGTGCCGCTGCTGCAATCCTTCGACATCGTTTCCAAGGGCGCCTCGAACCCGGCGGTCGGGAAGCTGCTGCTGGGCGTCAAGACCGAAATCGAAACCGGCTCCTCGCTGGCGCAGGCGTTCCGCAAGTATCCGTTGTACTTCGACAACCTGTTCTGCAACCTGGTGCAGGCCGGCGAGCAGGCCGGCATTCTGGAAGCGCTGCTCGATCGCCTCGCGACGTACAAGGAAAAGATCCTCGCCATCAAGTCCAAGATCAAGTCGGCGCTGTTTTACCCGATCGCGATCATCGTGGTGGCATTCATCATCACCGCGGTGATCATGATCTTCGTCATCCCGGCCTTCAAGGAAGTGTTCAGGAACTTTGGCGCCGACCTGCCGGCGCCGACCCTGGTCGTGATCGCGATCTCCGACTGGTTCGTGGGCAACTGGTTCATCATCTTTCCGCTGATCTTCGGCGGCGTGTACGGCTTTCTCGAGGCCTGGAAGCGCTCGCCGGCGGTGCAGATCTTCATGGACCGCGTCATGCTGCGCGTGCCGGTGTTCGGCGAGCTGGTGCGCAAGTCCACCATCGCGCGCTGGACGCGCACGCTCGCGACGATGTTCGCCGCCGGTGTGCCGCTGGTGGAGGCGCTCGATTCGGTCGGCGGCGCGTCGGGCAATTACGTCTACGAAAGCGCCACCCGGCAGATCAAGCAGGAGGTTTCCACCGGCAACGGGCTCACCATCGCGATGCAGAACACGGGGATCTTTCCCAACATGGTGCTGCAGATGGTGTCGATCGGCGAAGAAACCGGCGCGCTCGACCAGATGCTCAGCAAGGTCGCGGACTTTTTCGAAGCCGAAGTCGATGACGCCGTGGAGGCGCTGTCCTCGCTCATGGAGCCGATGATCATGGTGGTGCTCGGCACGCTGATCGGCGGCATGGTGATCGCCATGTACCTGCCGATCTTCAAGATGGGCCAG
>SCUF01000307.1 GCA_004298325.1 Betaproteobacteria bacterium
CTTGATCAGCGCCTTGGCCTTTTCCAGGTCGCGCTTGCCCGTGAGCACGGCGGAGCCCGCCTGGTTCGCGAGCGGCGTGCCGCAGGTGAAGAACGACGCGCAGGGCTTGCCGTTCTTCGGATCGCCGGCGATGGCGATGGCATAGTCCTGCTGGTTCACCACGTGCAGCAGCGCCTGGCGCAGCTTCTGGTTGTTGAACGGCGGCTGCAGCTGGTTGAAGCGGATCATGCCGGTGGAGCCGAGCGGGTCGGTGTTCTCGATGCGGATGTCCTTGTTCTTCGCCAGCACCGGGATCAGGTCCGGCGGCAGCTGCTGCCACCAGTCGACTTCGCCCGAGTTGAGCGCGGCCGCGGCGGTGGCCGAGTCCGGAATGTAGAGCCACTCGACGCGGTCGACCTTCACCACCTTGCCGCCGGCGGCCCAGGACGGCGCCTCCTTGCGCGGCACGTAATCGGTGTTCTTCACGTACACCACCTTGCTGCCCGGCACCCATTGCTCCTTCACCATCTTGAAGGGGCCGGAGCCCGTGGGATCGCTTACCTGCTGGAAGGCGTCGGTCTTGGCCAGGCGCTCGGGCAGGATGAAGGGCACGTTGGACGAGGGCTTGCCCAGGGCCTCGAGCACGTACGCGAACGGCTGCTTCAGCTTGAGGCGGAAGGTCTTGTCGTTGACCGCGGTCCACGACTCGGTCAGGTCGCCGAGCTTCTGGCCGAGCACGTCGCGCTTGGCCCAGCGCTGGATCGAGGCGATGCAGTCGGCCGAGCGCACCGGCTGGCCGTCGTGGAACTTGAGCCCGTCGCGCAGCGTGAAGGTCCAGGTGAGCTTGTCGGCGCTCAACTCGTACTTGTCCACCATCTGCGGCCGGATCTGGAATTTGGCGTCGGTCGCGAACAGCGTGTCGTACACCATGTAGCCGTGGTTGCGCGTGATGTACGCGGTGGTCCAGATCGGATCGAGGCTGCGCAGATCGGCCTCGGGGATGAACTTGATGGTCTTCTGCGCGGCGGCCTCGAGCGGCACGAGCGCCGCCAGCGCGACGCTGGCACTGATGGCGGCGAGCGCGAGCCGGCGCAACGGCGAATGCATGGCATGACGCATAGGAAGGTCCCCCTTGGATGGTGGTGACTGCAGAACGGCCATTCTGCCCCACCGGGGGAGGTTCAAGCAATGGCGGCGGTGAGAGCCGCCACGCCAGAGCGCGCGCGCCTTACTCCGGGCCGGATTTCCCGATCGCACAGGCGATCGCGTCCTCGACGTGCTCGAGGAACACCAGGTTCAGCCGCGCCCGCGCATCGGCCGGCACGTCGTCGAGGTCCTTGGCGTTGCGCTTCGGCAGCATCACGGTGGTGATGCCGGCGCGCAGCGCCGCCAGGAGTTTTTCCTTCACGCCGCCGATCGGCAGCACCAGGCCGCGCAGCGAGATCTCGCCCGTCATGGCGATGTCGGGGCGCACGGGCCGGCCCGTGAGCAGCGACACCAGCGCGAGGAACATCGCCACGCCCGCGCTCGGCCCGTCCTTGGGCGTCGCGCCCGCCGGCACGTGGACGTGAATGTCGGTTTTTTCGAGCGCATCGCCGATGTGCGTCTTGGCGAGCGTGAGCGCGGCCTGCGCCGACTCCTTCATGACGTCGCCGAGCTGCCCGGTGAGGATCAGCTTGCCCGAGCCCGGCACCCGGCTCGCCTCGATGAACAGGATGTCGCCACCCACGGGGGTCCAGGCAAGGCCCGTGGCCACGCCCGGCACCGCGGTGCGCAGCGCGACTTCGCTCTCGAACCTCGGCGCGCCGAGGATCGCGCGCAGGTCGGCGGCCTCGATCGCGACGCGCTCGGCCCTGCCTTCGGCGATTCTCATCGCCGCCGCGCGCAGCACCGAGCCGATCTCGCGCTCGAGATTGCGCACGCCCGCCTCGCGGGTGTAGTCGGCGATGATGGCGCGGAGGGCGGCGTCGCTCAGGCTCGCCTCGCCCGCCTTCAGGCCATTGGCCTCGAACTGGCGCTGCAGCAGGTAGCGCTTCGCGATTTCCACTTTCTCTTCCTCGGTGTAGCCCGGCAGCTGGATGATCTCCATGCGGTCGCGCAGCGGCCCGGGAATCGTGTCGAGCACGTTCGCGGTCAGGATGAACATCACGCGCGAGAGATCGAAATCCACGCCGAGGTAGTTGTCGCGGAATTTCGCGTTCTGCTCCGGGTCGAGCACTTCGAGCAGGGCCGAGGCCGGATCGCCGTGGAAGCCGCCGGCGCCGAGCTTGTCGATCTCGTCGAGCATCAGCACGCCGGCGCGGCTGCCGGCGCGCTTGATCGACTGGATGATGTTGCCCGGCAGCGCACCGATGTAGGTGCGGCGGTGGCCGCGGATCTCCGCCTCGTCGTGCGTGCCGCCGAGCGCCACGCGCTGGAACTTGCGCCCCGTGGCACGCGCGATCGACTGGCCGAGCGAGGTCTTGCCGACGCCCGGCGGCCCGACGAAGCACAGGATCGGGCTCTTGCCTTCGGGGTTGAGCTTGCGCACCGCGAGGTACTCGAGGATGCGGCGCTTCACCTTGTCCAGGCCGTAGTGGTCGTCGTCCAGCACCCGGCGCGCGGCGGCGATGTCGATCGCGGCCTGCTCTTCGGCCTTCCACGGCAGCTCGGTGAGCCATTCGAGGTAGGTGCGCACCATCGAGGCCTCGGCCGAGCTCTCGCCCATGCGGGCGAGCCGCTTGAATTCCTTCATGGCGTGCTTGAGGGTGTCCTCGGGCATGCCTGCGGCCTCGATCGCCTTCTTCAGCTCCTCGATCTCGGCGGCGGTGTCCTCGCCCTCGCCCAGTTCCTTCTGGATCTGGCGCATCTGCTCGCGCAGCACGTGCTCGCGCTGGCGCTCGTCGAATTCCTTCTTGGTCTTGTCGCCGATCTCCTTGGAAAGCCGCAGCACTTCGACGCGCGCGCCGAGCAGCTCGAGCACCTTGTCCAGGCGCAGCCGCAGGTCGAAGCGCTCGAGCACCTTCTGCTTGTCCTCGTTCTTCACGTCGAGGAGGTTCGCGACCATGTCGCACAGCTGCCCGGGCGAATCGATCGACTGCACCACGCCGACGAGCTCGTCGGGCGCGTTCGGCAGCAGGTGGATCGCCTCGGTCGCCTGCTCCTTCAGTTGCAGGAAGCGTGCTTCCAGTTCGGGGTCGCGCGCATCGGCATCCGGCTCGGCGGTCTCCACCATGGCGACGCGCGCGACCAGAAACGGCCAGCCCTCGAGGAATTCCAGCACGCGGAAGCGCTCCTGCCCCTGCACCACCACGTGGTGCACGCCCTCGCCCGCCGAAACCAGGCGCACGATCTGCCCCGCCGTGCCGACCCAGTACAGGTCGTCCGGACCGACCTCCTTCTTCTGCGGGTCGCGCTGCAGGAGAAATCCCACCCTCTTGTCGGTGCGCGCGGCTTCCCGCGCCGCGGCGACCGAAGAGGACCGCCCGATCGTGATCGGCGTCATCACGCCCGGAAAGAGCACGGCGTTCCGCAGCGGCACCAGGATCAGCGCATCCGCGGGCACCGGCCGCAGGGCGAGCGCCCCGCCGGCACGCTTGGGCTCGCGGCCGACTTCGCGCGCCGCGCCTTGGTTCAGCAAGTCCATATCGTCCCCAGGGTTGGCCATGGGCCCTACATGGCGGCGCCCCGGCGGGAATCAAGGGCAAGAAACCCCTTGGAAGTCAGGCGATCGCGCTTCAGGCCCACATCTGCCGCAGCCGGCTCGCGACATCCACGGGCGGCGTCTCGTGCACCGCCTGCGGCGCATCGGCCTCGCGCAGCGGCCAGGTCACCGGCTCCAGCCGGCTCGTCACCGCGCGCGTCAGGAACCGGCTGCGCGCGCCGTAGACATGCGCGTCGCCGCGCTTCGCCTGCTGCGTGACGTAGTACTTGAGCGGCGCGACGAGGTGCAGCTCGGAGCGCGCGCGGGTCATCGCCACGTAGAGCAGGCGCCGCTCCTCCTCGATCAGTTCCGGGCGGCCGGTGGCGAATTCGGACGGGAAGCTGCCGTCGGCCACGTTGAGGACGTACACCGATTCCCACTCCTGGCCCTTGGCCGAATGCACGGTGGACAGGACCAGATAATCCTCGTCGCGGTGCGGCTCGCCCGCGAGATCGCCGCTCGCCGCCGGCGGATCGAGCGCGAGTTCCGTGAGGAAGCGCTCGCGCGCCTCGTAGCCCGCGGCGATCCGCTCCAGCTGGTGCAGGTCGCCCGCGCGCGCCTGCGCCGCGTCGTACAGGCGATCGAGCTGCGGCTCGAGCCACTCGCGCACGCGC
>SCUF01000308.1 GCA_004298325.1 Betaproteobacteria bacterium
CGGGCATTTCGGTCCCTACGGCGGCGTGTTCGTCGCCGAGACGCTGATGCACGCGCTGGCCGAGCTGCGCCAGGCCTACGAGCACTGTCGCGGCGACGCCGCGTTCCACGACGAGCTGCGGCACGAGCTGAAGCATTTCGTCGGGCGGCCAAGCCCGGTGTATCACGCGCGACGCTGGTCCGGGCGCATCGGCGGCGCGCAGATCTACCTCAAGCGCGAAGATCTCAATCACACGGGCGCGCACAAGATCAACAATACCGTCGGCCAGGCGCTGATCGCGCGTCACATGGGCAAGCCGCGCGTCATCGCGGAAACCGGCGCCGGACAGCACGGCGTGGCCACCGCCACGGTGGCGGCGCGCTACGGCATGCAGTGCGTGGTTTACATGGGTGCGGAAGACATCGAGCGGCAGGCGGCGAACGTCTACCGCATGAAGCTGCTCGGCGCCACCGTGGTGCCGGTCGAATCCGGATCGAAGACGCTCAAGGATGCGCTCAACGAGGCGATGCGCGACTGGGTGACGCACGTCGAGAACACCTTCTACATCATCGGCACGGTCGCCGGCCCGCATCCGTATCCGATGATGGTGCGCGATTTCCAGTCCGTGATCGGCCGCGAATGCGTCGAGCAGATGCCCGAGCTCGCCGGGCGCCAGCCCGACGCCGTGATTGCCTGCGTTGGCGGCGGCTCCAACGCCATGGGGATCTTCCACGCCTACGTACCGTACGCGGGCGTGCGGCTGATCGGCGTCGAGGCCGCGGGCGAAGGCATCGCCACGGGCCGTCACGCGGCGTCGCTGTGCGCGGGCCGTCCTGGCGTGCTGCACGGCAACCGCACTTATCTGCTGCAGGATGCCGACGGCCAGATCGCACCGACGCATTCGATTTCCGCCGGTCTCGATTACCCGGGGGTCGGCCCCGAGCACGCCTGGCTCAAGGACACCGGGCGCGCCGAGTACGTCGCGGTGAGCGACACCGAGGCGCTGCATGCATTTCACGAGTTGTGCCGCTACGAGGGCATCATTCCGGCGCTCGAGTCGGCGCACGCGCTCGCCCACGCCGCGAAGCTGGCGGCGACACTGCCGCGCGACAAGGTGCTGCTGGTCAACCTTTCGGGGCGCGGCGACAAGGACATCGACACCGTGGCGCGCTTGTCGGGCATCACGCTCTAGCGATGTCGCGCATCCAGGCCCTGTTCGAAGCGTTCAAGTCCCGGCAGCGCAAGGCGCTCATCATGTTCGTCACCGCAGGCGACCCGGACCCGGCGCTGACGGTCCCGCTGATGCACGGCCTGGTCGAAGCCGGCGCCGATATCCTCGAGCTCGGCGTGCCGTTTTCCGATCCGATGGCGGACGGGCCGGTGATCCAGCGCGCCTCGGAGCGCGCGCTCGCCAAGGGCGTGGCGCTGAGCGACGTGCTCGGCATGGTGCGCAGCTTCCGCGCGCGTGACAGCGCGACGCCGATCGTGTTGATGGGCTACGCCAATCCGATCGAGGCGATGGGCGTCGAGCGCTTTGTCCCCGCCGCGAGCGACGCCGGGATCGACGGCCTGATCGTGGTCGATTACCCGCCGGAGGAGTGCGCCGTGTTCGCGCAGGCGTTGCAGCGCCACGGCATCGATCCGATCTTCCTGCTGGCGCCGACCTCGACCGAGCAGCGCGTCGAGGAAGTGGCGCGCGTCGGCAGCGGCTTCATCTACTACGTTTCGCTGAAGGGGGTCACCGGTGCGGGGCATCTCGATGTCGAGGACGTGCTGGCGAAACTGCCGAAGATCCGCGCCGTGACACGGCTGCCGATCGGCGTCGGTTTCGGCATCCGCGATGCCGATTCGGCGCGGCGCATCGCCCGTCAGGCCGACGCGGTGGTCATCGCCAGCCGACTGATCGAGGCGTTGGAGCGGGTTCCCGAGGCGCAGGCCGTGGAGTGTGCACGGGCCTTCGTGCGGCCGATCCGCGCGGCGCTGGATACATGAGCTGGCTGCAGAAACTGCTGCCGCCGAAGATCCAGCGCAGCACGGGTCCGCGCAAGACCGTGCCCGAGGGCCTGTGGACCAAGTGCCCGGGGTGCGACGCGGTGCTCTACAGCGCGGATCTGGAAAAAAACCTCAACGTCTGCCCGAAATGCGGCCATCACCAGCGCATCGGCGCGCGCGCGCGGCTTGAGGCCCTGCTCGACGCGGACGGGCGCTTCGAGATCGGCGCCGAGGTGCTGCCGATGGACGGCCTCAAGTTCCGCGATTCGCGCAAGTACCCGGAGCGGCTGTCCGAAGCCCAGGCGCAGACCGGGGAAACCGACGCGCTGGTGGTGATGCAGGGCGCGATCCACTCGCTGGGCGTGGTCTGCGCCGTGTTCGAGTTCGACTTCATGGGCGGCTCGATGGGGTCGGTGGTAGGCGAACGCTTCGTGCGCGGCGTGCGCGTCGCGATCGAACAGAAGATGCCTTTCGTCTGCTTTACCGCCACGGGCGGCGCGCGCATGCAGGAAGGGCTGCTGTCGCTGGTGCAGATGGCAAAGACCAACGCGGCGCTCACCGACCTGGACCAGCGCGGGCTGCCGTTCATCTCGGTGCTGACCGATCCGACCATGGGCGGCGTGTCGGCGAGTTTTGCCATGATCGGCGACGTCGTGATCGCGGAGCCGAAAGCCCTCATCGGATTCGCCGGTCCGCGCGTGATCGAGCAGACCGTCCGGCAGAAGCTGCCCGAAGGCTTCCAGCGCGCCGAATTCCTCCTCGAAAAGGGCGCCATCGACATGATCGTCGACCGGCGCCAGATGCGCGACAAGCTGCATCGCATGCTGACGCTGCTGCAGCGGCGCCCGGCCGACGCTGCCTCCTGAAGCGCCCGTGCAGCGCCACCGCCGGGCGGAGTCCGCCGCGGCCGCCGGTCCGGATCGATCATGAGTGCGCGCAGGCTGCAGGCATGGCTCGAATTCATCGAGCGTCAGCATCCGCAGCCGATCGCGCTGGGCCTGGAGCGGGTGCGCGACGTGCTCGGCCGCCTGGGGGCGCATTTCACGTGCCCGTCGTTCGCGGTGGCCGGAACCAACGGCAAGGGTTCGACGACGGCCATGCTCGAGTCGATATTGCGCGCCGCGGGCTATCGCGTCGGGATGTACACCTCGCCGCACCTGCTGCGCTACGGCGAGCGCGTGCGCATCGACGGCCGCGAGGCGGACGCCGCCGCGCTGTGCGAGGCCTTCGCTGCGGTCGAGCAGGCGCGGGAGGCGGTGCCGCTCACCTATTTCGAGTTCGGCACCCTGGCCGCAGCGTGGTTGTTCGCGCGCGAACGCCTTGACGTGGTGGTCCTGGAGGTCGGTCTTGGCGGGCGTCTGGATGCCGTCAACGTATTCGATGCCGATTGTGCCGTGCTCACCAGCGTGGCACTGGATCACGTCGATTACCTGGGGGACTCGCGCGAGGCGATTGGCCGCGAGAAGGCGGGAATCTTCCGCCCCGGCAAGCCGGCCGTGGTGGCCGATCCGGATCCGCCGGCGGGCGCGCTCGCCGAGGCGCGCCGGATCGGGGCGCGGCTGCTGCTCCTGGGGAAGGATTTCGGCTATGTGGACGAGGGCAGCACGCAGTGGTCTTACTGGGGCCCGGCCGGGCGGCGCTCCGGGCTCGCCCATCCGGCGTTGAGGGGCGCGATCCAGCTGCGCAACGCGTGCGGCGCGCTCGCGGCGCTCGATGCCCTGCGCGCGACGCTTGCCGTGGGCATGCAGGACATCCGGCGCGGATTGGCGAATGTGACTCTCGCAGGCAGATTCCAGTTGATTCCCGGCCGCCCGCAGATCGTTCTGGATGTTGCACACAATCCGGAGGCTGCCGCGGTGCTGGCGCAAAATCTTGCTGCCAGTGGCTACGCGCCGCAGACGATCGCCGTATTCGCGATGCTGCGCGACAAGGACATTGCGGGTGTGGCGCGCGCGCTGGCGCCGCGCATCACGCGCTGGCATGTGGCGGGGCTCGGCGGTGCGCGCGGCGCGAGCGCGGAGACGGTTGCGCTTGCGCTGGCCGCAGCCGGCGTCACGGCGCCCGTGCAACGGCACGCGAATCCCGCCGCCGCGCTCGCGGCGGCGCGAAGCGAGGCGGGTGAGAATGATAAAATTGTCGTTTTCGGATCGTTTCTGACCGTCGCGGAGGCAATCGCGACGCTCGATCGGCGCAGCCATGGCTGAATCACAGGACGTCAATCTCCTCAGGCGCCGCGGGCGGCGCCGTCTGGTCGGCGCGATCGCGCTGGTGCTGCTCGCTGCGATCGTGCTGCCGATGGTGTTCGATCCGGAGCCGAATTCAAGCGCGCCGCCGATCAGCGTGCGCATCCCGGGCGAGGACGAGGCCGGTTTTTCGCCCAAGGCGGCGCCGAATACGGCGCCGCCGGCGACGCCGAAAGCGGCGCTCAAGCCCGCGCCGGCGCCACCCAAGGCGGAAGAAAAGCCATTGCTCGCCGTCCCGGCTGCCGCGCCCAAGGCGGCCGAAAAGCCCCTGCCCGCCACCGCCAGCGAGCAGTTCGTCGTTCCGGTCGCGGCGCTGGCCAGCCCGGCGAAGGTCAGGGAACTCGTCGGCAAGCTGAAAGCCGCGCGCCTGCCCTACTACACGGAGCCGGTCGCGACCGCGACCGGCCCGGTCACGCGCATTCGCGCCGGCCCCTTCACCACGCGCGACGCCGCCGAGCAGGCGCAGCGCCAGCTCCAGCGCCTCGGTCTGAAGCCGGGCAACGTGCTCGCCAAGTCGTGACCTGGATCGATTACAGCGTGATCGGAGTCCTGCTCGTCTCGATCCTCTGGGGCGCCTGGCGCGGTCTGGTGCGTGAGGTGATTTCGGTCCTCGGCTGGGTGATTGCGTTCCTCGCCGCGAACCTCTTCGCCGGTCCGTTGGGCGAATCCTTGCCGCAGGCGATCCCGTCGGCGGAGTTGCGCCTTGCCGCGGCGTTCATCGCCATCTTCATCGGCTCGCTGGTGGTCACGACGCTGGTCGGTCTGCTGCTGTCGAAGGCGGTGCATGCCGTGGGCCTCGCCGGGCTCGACCGCGTGCTCGGCGCGCTGTTCGGCATCGCGCGGGGCGCCCTGATCGTGCTGGCCGCAGTCCTGCTGGCCGGGCTGAGCAGCGTGCCGCGCGAGCCGGCGTGGCGCGAATCGCTGGCCGGCGCACCGCTCGCGCAGGCGGCGCTCGCGCTCAAACCCTGGTTGCCGCAAACC
>SCUF01000309.1 GCA_004298325.1 Betaproteobacteria bacterium
TGCCGCCGCCATGCGCATCGCCGAACCGCTCGCCTGCACCAGCGCGCGGACCGGCGACACGGGGTGTCCCAGCATCAGAGAGATGCCGACCATCCCCTCGCGGCCGATCAGGCCGACTTCCAGGGGAAGATGGCCGTCCGCCAGCGTCAGCAGCGACACCAGGGACGCGCCGGGAAAGTAGACCTGGCGGATCGGATCACCCGGTTCGTAGAGCACGTCGCCGAATTTCAGGGTGCTCGGTTCGAGCCCGGCGCGCAGGCGCCGATAAGTCTCGCGAGGCACGGCGGCCAGCAGGCTGTTTTCGATGGGTGCGCCGCGCGCCACCGACCCAGTGCGCGTGCGCAGCGAATGCGCGGCGGAAGCTGCAAGGGGCGGCTCGAGGCGACGTTGCAGCATGGTCTCGATCACGAATTGCCGTCAACGATCGGTGACTTCCCGCAGCGGGCGAGAAGCTTGTTCTGTCTTGCAGCGTGCGGTGCGAACATGGAAAACGGATTCCTTCTGCCTGCGACGACGACCGAACCGCCGCCACGGCCTGCAGCCACGCGGCAGAAACGATGCTAGTCAGAACGCCGGGTGTCGTATGTACGCCAGCGCACAGATCGCAGCTTCTGCGGCGGTCAGAATGTGTCCGAGTGGCGCGCGCCGTCAAGGGCGTGACAGCCGTTGCCAATGACATGCGGATCCAGTAATTCCGGCCGCGCTGCTGCAGCCCGCCGGCGAACTGCCCGGGCGCCAGGTCCCCGGCCCGGGTCATGAAGCGTGACGCGCAGCGACGCTTGCGAAACACTCGCTGGCCAGGCCGCGTACGTGCGCTCCTGATCAGATCGGTGAACGCGTGGATCGATCATCGACCCGCCAGCAAAGGCGCCGCCCTGGCCTTCTATACGTTGTTCTCCATGACGCCGATCCTGATCCTGGCCATCGCGGGCGCCGGATATTATTTCGGCGCCGAAGCGGCGCAGGGCGAGATCGTCGGGCAAGTCGAAGCCATGGTTGGAAGCGTCGGTGCCCGGGCGATCGAGGCCCTGCTGGCCGGCGCTCGCGATCGCGCCTCCGGACTCGCCGCGAGCATGATCGCGAGCGTCCTGTTGCTGGTGGGCGCCACCAGCGTCTTCGTCGAGCTGAAGGGCAGCCTGGATGAGCTCTGGGGCATCGAACGACCTGAAGGGTTCGCGATCCTCGTGTACTTGCGAACCCGCCTTCGCTCCTTCGGGCTGGTCCTGTTGCTGGCACTCCTGCTGCTGGTCGCGCTCGCGCTCAACGCGGCGCTGGGCATGCTTGAACGGTATGCCGGCGGGACCTTGAGCAGTTCCTACGATGTCCGCCCGATTCTCTCCTCGATGATCGCATTCGGGCTCATCGCCTGTCTGTTCGCGGTGATCTACAAAGTGCTGCCGGATGCGCCGCTGTCCTGGCGCGATGTCTGGATCGGCGCAGTTTTCACCGCGGGCCTGTTCAGCCTGGGGAAATATGCGATCACCCTGTACCTCGGCACCAGCGGCGTGGCCTCGAGCTTTGGCGTGGCCGGGTCGCTCGTCGCACTGCTGCTATGGGTGTATTACTCGGCACAGATCTTTTTCCTGGGCGCGGAGTTCACCCGGCAATACGCGCTCGAGTACGGCAGCCTGAAGCAGGCGGCGCCGCGCTGGCGCACGGCG
>SCUF01000310.1 GCA_004298325.1 Betaproteobacteria bacterium
TTCGCCTCGGCAAGAAGAGCAAGGCTCACGCCGAAGGACTCGTTCGTCTTCTGCGTGCCGCCGATCGACTGGAAGACGAGGTCCACCGGCGCGCCCGCCTCGATCGCGCGCAATTGGCTCGTGACGTGCGTGAGAACGCAGGACTGCGTGGGGATCGCAAAGCGCGCGATCAGCTCGTCCATCATGCGCCACAGCGGCAGGAACGCGGCGAGGCCGTCGCCCGCCGGGTTGACGCCGATCACCGCGTCGCCGCAGCCGTAGAGCAGGCCATCGAGCATCGAGGCGGCGATGCCGCGCGCATCGTCCGTGGGGTGGTTGGGCTGCAGCCGCACCGAGAGCCGGCCGGGCAGCCCGATCGTGTTCCTGAAGCGCGTCACCACGCGGACCTTCCGCGCCACCGAGACGAGGTCCTGGTTGCGCATGAGCTTGGAGACCGCGGCCGCCATCTCGGGAGTGATCCCGCGCGCGAGCGCCGTGACCTGCTCGGGCGCTGACGCAAGCAGCCACTCGCGGAACTCCCCCACCGTGAGCCCCGAGACCGCCGCGAAGGCCGCCTGGTCGTGCGAATCGAGGATGAGCCGCGTGACGTCGTCTTCCTCGTAGGGCACGAGCGCCTCGGAGAGGAACGCGGCGAGCGGAAGGTCGGCCAACGCCATCTTCGCGGCCATCCTCTCCTCGGCGCTTTGCGCGGCGAGGCCGGCGAGCGCATCGCCCGAGCGCTGGGGCGAAGCGCGCGCGAGCAGCGTCTTCAGGTCGGGAAACCGCCAGGTGACGCTGTCGATGGTGTGGGCGTAGGGCATGTCCGGGGCGTACGGGTATGTTCGCACGGGGAGCGGTGTATCATCTTCAGCCATGAGCGAGATCGTCTTTGTCGTCGAAGAAGCACCCGAGGGCGGGTACGTTGCCCGCGCGGTCGGCAATTCGATTTTCACCGAGGCGGATACCCTGTCCGAGCTGCACGATCGCGCGCGGGAGGCCGTTCGCTGCCACTTCGATGAAGGCAAGGCACCGAAACTGATCCGGCTGCATTTCGTTCGCGACGAGGTCATCGCGGCATGAAACTCCCCCGGGATGTTTCCGGGGCAAGGTTGGTCAAGACGCTCGCAGCGCTTGGCTATCGCGCAACGCGACAAACCGGCAGCCACATCCGCCTGACCTGCGAAGCACCAACGCAGCACCACATCACCATCCCGAACCACGACCCGCTTCGCGTCGGCACGCTCGCCGCCATTCTTGGCGATGTCGCCTCCCACCATGGGATCGAGCGCGACGCGCTGGTGGAGCGATTGTTCGGTCGATAGCGAGACTTCCATGCCGACCCGTAATGTCGTCCCCACCGACCATCAGACGCGCCTCGTCGAAAAGCTCGTCGCCACCGGGCGCTGCCGGAACGCAAGCGAAGTGCCGCGCGAAGGGCTGTGCCTGATCGAGGACCGCGAAGCGCGGGACCGTGTCCGACTCCACGCGCTGCGCGAGGCCGCCCGCGCAGGGATGGCCGATATCGACGCCGGACGCTTTCGCAGCTTCGAATCGCCCACGGCACTCAGCCGTCATTTGACCGCGATTGCCGATAAGGCGATCGGCCGGAAGCCGGCGACACGCCCGAAGTGAATTGTTCTCAGACGTTAAACGGCAATTTCGCCGGTAACTCCGCGCCGCTTCTCGCAATGTCACTGCGGCGGCGCGCTTTGTACCCGCTTTCGTACCCGCTTTTCATGGTTCAGGCCACCGCCGCCGCGTGCCTTGTCTCGGCACGTCGCAGCGTCACCGCAACTTCAACACGCGAGCCGAGCCCATTGATCATCGCCATGAGGCGCTCGACACTGATGCGCCGGAAATCCGCGTTGCGGACGCGCGAGAAATCTCCGGCATCAATCCCGGTAAGGCTCTGCGCCTTTCTTACGGTGAGGCCCTTTTTGTCGAGCGTCTTGATGATCTCCGCCGCCAGGATCGCCTTCAACTGGCGAACGTCGGCATCCGGGACATCAAAGTCCCGATAGATGTTTCCGCTCCCGCGGATAAGCTCAAGCGGTTCCTTTTTCATCGCAGCATCTCCTTCAGTCGCTTCAACCGGTCCTTGATTAAGTCGATCTCGTGTTTCGGGGTCTTGATGCCTTGCGTCGACTTTTTCTGAAACGCATGGACCACCCACAGCTCGTCCCCAAGCTGCACCGCATAGACCACCCGAAAGGCATTGCCCCGGAACGGCAACGCAACCTCAAACACTCCCGACCCGAGGCCTTTCATCGGCTTGGCGATTCCCGCCATGCCACCTTCGGCGGCAACGCTCAAAGCATCGATCACGATCTGCCGCGCGCCATCGGGAAACGCCTCAAAGGCTTTTCGCGCAGGCGTGAGCCAGGATACCGGCCGCGTTGGTCTCATTCTCTTCTGCCCATTTCGCTTCGAATGTTGGCAGATTTACCAACAACCGTCAAGTGGATTGCAAAACGCTTTTCCTTGGCCAGTCGGTCGCGCGGGCACCCTGACACACCTACATCGCTGCTTCGCTACACCCCACGGGCGGAATTGGCTTTTCTTTATGCTGGCGACGATGAAGATTCCAAACAACAGGGAGACGCGATGGGGCGCGAATTTACGCGGCAGGAGCTTTACGACCTGGTGTGGCGCGAGCCACTGAGAACGCTGGCAAAGACGCTGCACATTTCCGATGTCCGTCTGGCAAAGATTTGCCGTCGCGCCAATATCCCGCTCCCCGGGCTGGGCTATTGGGCCAAACGGGCATACGGCAAGGCCAGGCCTCAACCGCCCTTGCCTCCTCGCGGTCTCGGCCAGAACGACATGGTCACCGTCGGCGGTCATCGTTCGTGGTATAGCCGGCCGTCTGACGAAGAAGTCGTCCGCATCGAGATTCCGCCACCGCCCTCCTTCGCGGAAAGTCTTGACGACGTCACCATCCGCGCCCGCAAGCTGATCGGGCAAGTACCAAGGAAATCCCTCAAGCAGCCGCACCCGCTCATCGCCAATTTGCTGGAGGAGGACGAGCAACGCCGGAAGAAGGCGTTGGAATCGTCATGGCATTGGGACAAGCCGATATTCGACAGCCCGATAGAGCAGCGCCGACTTCGTTTGATAAACCGATTGTTCTGGGCATTTTCGCGTTCCCAATTAAAGCCCGACGTAACCGGAAAGGACGCCGGCGGCTTCTGCGTGACCGTTGGCGACGAGATCATCCGCTTCACGCTGGACCCTCCCGGCACAGAACGCGTTAACGGCCAGCTTCGCCCGGTCCGCACGTCGAAGGAGCCAAAGATTTTGCAGCTCAAGCTGTCGTGGTACCAGCCGCCTGCCGAGATACCCGTCTCGTGGACAGATTCCGCCGGCTGTCCGCTCGAAGAACAGCTTACCGACGTGGCAGTCGGCCTGATTGTCGCTGGCGAATGGTTGTACCGCCACGGACTCATTCGCCATCATGAATGGCTCGTAGAGCGGAAACAGGAGCTTGCAGAAGAGGCGCGGCGACAAGAAGAAGAACGGCAGCGCAGGGAGCGCGAGAAGATATTGAAGCGCGAGCAGGCTCGGCGAGAGAAACTTTTTTCCGACGCGGCGGCATGGACCAAGGCAGCACTGGTGCGCAGCTACGTCCAGGCAGTTCTGGACCGACCACAGGTATCGATCGCCGCCGACTCCCTGGCAGAGTGGGCAACTTGGGCGCTGGCGGAAGCCGACCGCATGGACCCATTGAGCCAATCCATCGAATGCGTGGTGGCAATGCCCGGGAAAAGCTGCGGGGAACACTGATGGCAGGACAGGGCGCGGGGAACACGCGCAAGAGCGGCGCAGAATCTCGCGAAGATTGCAGTTTCCGACCCGACACCTCCTGCTACCCTTGCTACTCCTGCTACCGATCAGCGTTCGCGCCGGGCGACGGTAGCAAGAGTAGCAACAGTAGCAACACCCTTTGGTGTCAAAAACCGATTTTCGAACGTCATTCCCGGCCATCCAGCAGCGCCGGATTGATCGCCACGCACCGCCGGCGTCCATCTTCCTCCATCCTCGCCCGTCCACGCTCGGCGAGGATGGCGAGCGCGGCGCGCAGGTCGCGGCTGTCGCGGACGCAATTCGGACCGTACTGGTAGATGCGCTTCGTCGGCACACGATCGGTGCCATTGGCCTGCGCTTCGTTGCGCAACCAGGAATCGAGCCGGATCGCCGCGGCGAGCGAGGGCGGCGTGTCCAGATCGGCGAGCAGGCGCCGCGCTTCGTTCAAATACCAGCCAACGATACAGGCCGCGGCGCGGATCTCCTCGGACGCTATCGTTCCGCTCACGCCATGCTCCAGCACATGGAACAACGCCGCCAGCCGTGCAACGTTCTCCGCCGCCTTGGCCGCGACATCGCGCACGCCGCGAAATGCGCCGCGCGCGCCCAGCTCGCGCTCGATCTCGTCGTGAAAGCGTATCCACTCGGCACGTGCCTGCGGCGACAGATCGAGCACCACCGGGGTGAGGCAGCCGCGCTCGTCGGTCGCGAGCGGTTGCGCGAGCAGCTCGCGAATGCGCGCCCCGAACAGCGCCACCAGCGGCATCGCCTCGGGCGCCGGACGGTAGGCACGCGTGCCCTGCGTGCTCCCGGGCCACGCGATCAGGAAGCGCGCGATGAAGCCGGTGCCGCGCGGCAGCGTGCCGGCGCGCTCCAGGAAGCCGCGCAATGCCTCCGGCTGCACCATCAGGCCGAAGGTAAGCCGCCGGCCGCGCAGCACGAAGGAGGGCTTGGAGCGCCGGTCGATCGCCATCTCGCCGCCGTCCCACAGCACGTTGAGGAGCGCGAGGTTGCGCAAAATCGTGTCCTGGCCCATGCCGTGCGCGCCGAACACCGCGCCCGCCTCGGCCGAGAGCACACCGCCGCTCGGCCAGCCGGTGGCCAGCGCATGGGCGAGCGCCTCCGGGGTTGCGTCCGCATAGAGCAGTCGCGGGATAAGCGGCGGCACCGGTACTTGGCCCACCAGCGCTTCAAGTTCGCGTTCCTCGCCCGCCGTGTCCTGCGCCCGGCGCCGCTTGTGCTTGATCGCTTCCAGAATGCCGGCCTTCTTCGCCTCGAACACCGCCGTGGCCGCTTCGAGCTTCGCGATCTCGGGGGACATTTCCTGCCGCCGCCCGGTTTCCCAGTCGCGCAGCGCCGGGCAGAAGATCGCGTCGCAGGTGGTCTTGCGTTCCCCGGAGTCGGCCACCGCAAGCAGATAAAGGGAAATGGGGCCGACGAGCTGGTGGTCGCGGCGCACATTGGCCAAGCCTTGCCCCGCGAGCGAAAGCGCTGAAAGGGCCGAACAGGCCACCAGCGCCATCGGTGCCTGCACGAAGGCCTGCGCCTGCCGCACGGCATCGCGCAGGATGCGCGGCAAGGCCTCGTCGGGATACGGTAGCGCGTCCAGCGGCTCGGTCAGCGGTTCGGGCTCCGGCCATTCCATTCCTTGCGCCATGGCGACGCCGCCCGTATCGGGATCGCCATCTGCAGGCGCTTTGGCAGCAGCGATCGAATCCCTCACGGCCTCAAGGCCGCGTACCCGGTGCAGGTCATTGAAGTCCGTGGCGCCGGCAGGACGATCCGCGCCGAACGCCGGGATCGCGACGAGCGCACCCGTCGTGCGAGCAGCGTCGCGCGCGTGCGTGCGCCCCGGATTGCCCTCAGTGCCCGCGTCGTCATCGGCGCACACGATGAGCCGCCTGTCGGGATGGTTCTCCCGGATCACCGCGGCGACCGGCCCGAGGTTGCCGGCGTTGAAAGCAACAGCCACGGCATACCCGGTTGCCGCGTGAATGGTGGCGCCGGTGGCGTAGCCCTCGGCGATGCAGACCACTTTGCCAGCAACGCCGATCAGGAAGTACAGGCCGGCAACGCGCCCGCCCTTCAAGAATCGCTTCGTTCCGCTCGCGCCTATGAATTGCAGGCTGTGCAGCTCGCCGGCCGCGTCGCGGATCGGCACGACCAGCGCGCCCTTGACCACGTGCAAGCCGTGTGCGGCTACACCCTTGTGCGCCAAGTACGGATGTTCATCGCCCGCCGGCCGCGCGGCGTGCCAGATGCGGGCGGCGAATTCACGGGCGGCGGCATGGCGCCTGGCCGCTTCCTCCGTCCGCCGGGCGCTGGCTGCCTCCGCCTTTCTGCGCAGCGCATCGAGCTCCGCCGGCGTCAGCGCGCGCTCGATGTCGAAGCGCCAGGATTCCCAGCCCTTGCCGTCGCGCCAGTTTTCCAGGCCGCCGGCCGGAATGCCGTCCAGGTGGAGCAGGTAAGCCGCATCGCCCTTGCCGTTCTTGACCGCGGCATCGCAGCGGTGAATGCTGCCGTCGGCGATGATGCTCTCAGGCGGAACGATGTCACGCGCGGCGAGCGCCGCCCGAAACCGGTCAATGACCTCGGCGGTGGCGGGGCCCGTCGCCAGGCGCGGCCGCCCGGCCATTGCAATTGCGCCGGCAGCCATGCATGCGCGTCGTCACGCCGCCTGCCGGACGCCGTCCCGGGCAATCTTCACCCGCCCGGCGATCCAATCGCTCACGTCCGACTCGAGCCACCCGACCGCGCGCGGCCCAAGCGGCACTGGCTTGGGGAAAACGCCGTCCTTGATGTACTGATAAATCGTGCTGCGCGAAAGCCCCGTGCGTGTCTCGACCTGTTTGCGTCGAAGGAATGCAGGCTCCCGCTGGATACTCTGCGCCATGTTCGTCACCTCGCGGCTGGTAGTGGAAGACGGCAACATCCTTCCACGCCACGCGGCATTTGTGAGCCCGAATCGGAGCCTCGATGAGGCCTCGAAAACCCCTTGACAGCCGGAATGATTGCGAGCCAGAGAGTGGAACGCCCGCGACCATCAGCGCTGCGATATTCCTGGTTATCCACGGTCCGATGCGTGCGGCCCCTCTCTGGCACGCGCGGATCGGGCGGTGGGTAACCGGGTTGGCGATCACCACATCAGCGCCACCATTACGACCTGCGTACCGCATCTTTCTGCGGGACTGCACGTGGCAACGCGCCTAATTGAGGCCGCCGAATGGTCACGAATCGGAGATCAGGCTGCTCATCCGTCATCCGGCCTGTCCTTGAAGATCCGGTTCTCGCGCGATCGCGTGGATGAGCCCGTGGCCCCGCATCTGCTTGTCCACGTACATCCTGTGCAGATTCGGGCATTCGCAACCGGTGAGCCGCGGAGCTGCCGGACGGACGCTGCTTTCAGCTAGAGGCGACCTTAAGTTTCTCGCGCAGATCGGCGCGGTCCGCCTCCTGACCGGTGGCTATTGCGGAGGTCGCGGCAGCAGGCGAAAGTGCCGAAAAGCCGGTCGGTGAGTGCGACGAGCGTCGCATTTGCCAATCTGTAAGAAGGAACAACCTGCACCGTCAGGCTGATCGCGCTACCGTGGTCTGCGCGAGTCGCCCGAGGGTATCGGCGATGAGGTCAATCGCCGCGTCGATATCCTCATCCCGCGTCGTGAATCCGAAGCTAAAACGGATAGACGCTTCCGCGTCATCGCCGGACAGTCCGATAGCCCGAAGGACATGAGAGGGGGCTGGTATGCCTGACGTGCAGGCAGACCCGGTGGACGCGGCTAGAGTCGGCTGTAGAGCATTGAGAATGTCGTGCGCTGAGAATCCGTGGAAACAGACATTTGCGTTGCCGGGATGCCGCTGTTCGGGAGCCGGCCCATTGACCGTAATAGCCCACGGTAGAGTGTGCAGTTGCTCCACGAATCTGTCTCGCCTGTGTCGCAGCGCGGCCCGTACTTCGTGCATTCGATCTCCACGCAGTATTTCCGCTGCTGCTCCCATGCCTACGCATAACGGTAGTGGCATCGTTCCGGACCGCAGTCCATTCTGTTGACCGCCGCCATGGATCAGAGGTTCGATCCACTCCTGAAGCGCGCGGCGCACGTAGAGGGCGCCGATGCCGGGCGGCCCATGCATCTTGTGGCCCGACAGACTCACGAGATCTGCGCCTTGCGCCAGTGAGCTGATGTCTATCGCGAGGGGCGCCTGCGCCGCATCGGAGTGAAATAAGGCTCCAACTTCGCGCGTCGCCTTCGATAAGCTACGGATATCCTGAATAGTTCCAATCTCGTTGTTCACCGCCATGATCGAGACGGCGAACACCGTGTCATCCAGCGCAGATTCAAATGCGCTAATAGAAACCCGGCCTTGTCTATCCACTGGCACGTTTTCGATCTGACAGCCGAGTCGGTCTTTCAGAACATCCGCCGTAGCAAGGACGCTCTTGTGTTCGATCGCGCTTATCAGTATCCGATTCCGCCGTCTGTCGCTACGGCGACCAAGTAGCCCAAGAAGGGCTAGGTTGTTTGCTTCGGTCGCGCCCGATGTGAAGATAATTTCGTCGGCATCGGCTCCGATGAGCGCTGCGATCTGCGCTGCCGAATCGGCGACGGCGCGCGAACTTTGCCAACCGATAGCGTGATCCACAGAGTGCGGATTGCCGAATTTCTCTCCGAAGTAGGGCATCATTTTCTGCAAAACACTCTCGTCGACCGGCGTAGTTGCCTGATGGTCTAAATAAATTGTTTTGATCTTTTTCATTGTTAAATCAAATGTCTAAGTTACTTTTCGACAAATAGGAACGATCCAAAGCGGTAGGCTTATGACTGGGGGTAACCTCCAGCTTAAAATTGACCATAACATGACTCCCCGGGTAAAGTCGAACTGGAGGCAGCATCCAGTAGCCGACACTCGCCGAGGGGAATCATGTCACGCGGCCCGCTCTATCAAAACGATTACACCCCGCAGTTCTCGGGCCACGAGACCTTCCCGCTCCGCTACGGGTGGCTGAAAAAGGTCTACGACCGGGTTGCGGAAACCGAGCACGACACCAACAACCGGGTGACGTGTTGGGACGATGACGCAATCGCCCGATTCGGCGTCGGCAAGAATATGGTCGGCTCCATGCGCCATTGGGCGAAGGCATCAGGCATCACGGAAGAACCCGCGCTCAATACCGTCAAGACGACACGACTCGGCCACATACTCTTCGGCCCGCGCGGACTCGATCCTTATATGGAACATCCGGCGACGTTGTGGCTGATCCATTGGCAGCTCGCCGCGCATCCGGAGAAGACCACATGGTTCTGGTCCTTCAGCCACTATCCTGCCGTTACGTTTGAACGCGACGGACTCATCAAGAAACTTGAGCGGATCGCGAAGGACCGCGCATGGTCGCGCGTCGCAAGCACAACGATCCGAAACGATGTCGCCTGCTTCATCCGCACTTACGTTGCTCGGCTGCCGTCCGGTAAAGTCGGGCACGACGATGCGCTCGAATCGCCGCTAACCGAGTTGGGTCTTATCAAAGCGATTGGCAAAAAAGACGGGTTCCGTTTTGTGCGCGGCCCGAAATCGACGTTGGGCAATGGTGTCTTCGTCTACGCGCTGCTCGATTTCTGGTCCCGCTACTCAAGCGCGGCAACGCTCTCGTTTGAAGCCATCGCGCACGCACCCGGTTCACCGGGCCGCGTCTTTGCTTTTGATGAAAACGACGTGGCCGCGCGCCTTGCGCTCCTCGACGACGTAACGGGCGGCGCACTCCGCTGGTCTGAATCTGCCGGACTGAAACAAGTTGTCCGCACGCTCGAACTCAATGACGACGCGAAGCTTCTGCATATGCCTACGGATTACGGAGCGCTCGCCGCACAGGAGGCTGCCTGATGCCCTTGAAAGAACGCGTCAAGATTGCCCGCCGGTTTCTCCGGTCCATCCGCATTGATTCCGATCTCGGCGAAGCGTCCGCGCTTGAAGGGTTTGTCTGCCCGAAATCGTCGGCCGATGTGCTGATGACGCTCGCACGTCACGTTTCCGAGAGGGGCCAAGGCGCTTTTACATGGACCGGCCCTTACGGCAGCGGCAAGTCGAGTCTCGTCGTCTCCTTGAGCGCGCTGCTCAACGGCAATCCGGGCTTGCAGAAGGAAGCAGCCCGGATATTCGGCAAGCCGTTTGCCAAGACCATGTGGGACGCGCTGCCGATCAGAACGAAGGGATGGCGCATCGTGCCCGTGGTCGGGCGACGGGATACGCCTGTCACCGTGATCGGGGATGCTATTAAGGATGCCGGAATCGTTTCGCGTTCCCCGCGCGGCGGCTGGAACGAGCGCAGCCTGATTGCCACGCTCACCGAGGCGGCAGCGTTTCGACCCAAGGTTTACGGCGGACTGATTCTCTTCATCGACGAAATGGGCAAGCTGCTTGAAGCGGCGGCGCAGGACGGTTCCGACATCTACATCCTTCAGGAACTCGCCGAAGCCGCATCGCGCAGCAACGGACGCCTGCTTGTTGTCGGCGTGCTGCATCAGGCGTTTGAGGAATATGCGCATCGCCTGTCACACCAGATGCGCGATGAGTGGGCCAAGATTCAAGGCCGTTTTATCGACCTCGTTGTCGATACAGCCGGAGAAGAGCAGATCGACCTGATCGCGCGGGCGATCGAAAGCGACCATCGCTCACGCGAGCCGGGCAAGCTTGCAACCTTGGTCGCAAAGCACGCCCGACGCGAGCGCGGCGCCGAGGATGCCGCACGGTTTGCGTCCATGATCGAGCAGTGCTGGCCGCTGCATCCGGTTGTTGCCTGTCTGCTCGGACCGATTTCGCGGCGGCGCTTCGGGCAAAACCAACGCAGCATCTTCGGCTTCCTCAATTCCGCCGAGCCGAACGGTTTCCAGGATTTCCTGAAGCACGCCGACGACGCGGAACTCTACGGGCCGGACCGCCTGTGGGATTACCTGCGGACGAATCTCGAACCCTCGATCCTGGCGTCGCCGGACGGCCATCGCTGGGCGCTGGCCGCGGAAGCGCTTGAGCGCTGTGAAGCGATCGGCGGCGACGCGCTTCATATCAAGCTGTTGAAGGCCATCGGCGTTATCGATTTGTTCAAGGAGCGCTCGGGCCTCGTTGCGAGTTTCGAGCTGCTGTGCGCCTGCTTCCCCGACACGCCGGCCAAGCAGATCAAGGACGCGCTGGCGAAACTCGATGAATGGTCGTTCACGATCTTCAAGAAGTTTCAGGACGCTCACGCCATTTTCGCGGGCAGCGACTTCGACATCGAGAAAGCCGTCCGCGCGGCACTCGATGAGAGTGATACCGTCGATTTCAAGCTGCTCAAAGACCTGGCCGGACTTCAGCCCGTGCTTGCCAAGCGCCACTACCATGAGACGGGCGCCATGCGCTGGTTCGATGTCAACATGGTTCCGGTCAATGAGGTCGTGAATGCTGCCGCGCACTTCAAACCGGAGAACGGCGCCATCGGGCAATTCCTGCTTGCAATCCCGACCGAGAACGAAAGCGAGGAACACGCGCAGGACCTCTGTCGGAAGGCAGCGCGTCACAGCGATGCGTGCGATATCGTCGTCGGCATTTCCAAACGATCATGGGCGATTGTGCCGCTCGCGCGCGAACTGTTCGCGCTTGAGATCGTGAGCAATCATCCTGAGCTTGCCGGCGATTCCGTCGCGCGGCGGGAAGTGCACGCTCGCCTTGCCGCCCTCCAGTCCCTCTTTGAAACGGAACTGCACAAGGCATTCGATGCGGCGCTCTGGTTCCAGAAGAACCATCAATCCAAGCGTCACCGTCAGGCGGAACTCAATTCAATCGCGTCCGACCTCGCGGGCCATCGCTTCGCGGAATGTCCGCGCCTCCACAACGAACTGTTGAACCGCCAGAAGCCTTCAAGCAACGCGATTGCCGCGCAGAATCTTCTGCTGCGGAACATGGTCCTGAAGGAAGGCGAGCCGCGGCTCGGAATCGACGGGTTCCCGGCCGAGGGCGGATTGTTCGCCTCCATCCTCGAATCCACCGGCCTTTATCGGCAGAAGGGCGAAAGCTGGCGATTCGTTGCGCCGGCGTCCGGCGCGTCCGACACGTTCAATCTCTCTCCGATCTGGGATGCGGCCTTCAACTTCGTGCGCCAGCACCGCGACCGGACGATTGCGGTCTCCGAGCTATTTGAACTGTGGCGTCAGCCGCCTTTCGGCGTGAAGGACGGCCTCATGCCCGTTCTTGCCGTTGCGTTCATCCTCTCACAGCGCGACAAACTCGCGGTTTATCGGGAGGGCATCTTCCGGGCGAAGTTCGACGACGTGGATGTCGATTATCTGGCGAAGGACCCGGCTTTCATCCAGTTGCGGTGGATGGACCTGACCGATGTCTCGCGTAACCTACTCTCGGGCATGGCCGAGATCGTGCGCGATCTCGACCGCACCAATACGCTTGCGCATCTTGAGCCGATCGACGTGGCGCGCGGCCTTGTCGCCATCTATGACCAGTTGCCGGAGTGGACCAAGCGCACGATGCGCCTGTCGGCGAACGCTGTGCGCGTCCGCGACCTGTTCAAGCGGGCGAAGGACCCGAACAAGTTCCTGTTTGACGACATCCCCGGCACGCTCGGCGAGGATATGTCGCGCGCAACCGCAAAGAGCCTCGGGCGCGTGGTGGCCAGCGTGCGGGACGGACTCGAAGAGCTAGTGAACGCCTATCCCTCGATGCTGCGTCGCCTGCGCGACATCGTGCTTGCCGAATTGCAGGTTCCAAACGCCGGCCCGCAATCCCTTGCAGAGTTGCGGGAGCGCGCCGAGAACATCCGGGAGCTGTCCGGCGACTTCAGGCTTGAAGCCTTCGTCGGCCGGCTCTCGCAGTTCGACGGACGGGACGAAACCTTTGAGGGGATTGCGAGCCTGGCCGCGAACAAGCCCCCGCGCGATTGGGTTGATCCCGATCTCGACCAGTCCGCTATTGAAGTCGCAGACCTCGCGCAGAAGTTCCTGCGGGCAGAGACCTACGCGCGCGTGAAAGGCCGTCCGGAGAAGCGGCAGGCGCTCGCGATCGTCATCGGCATAAATGGCCGTCCGGCTCCGTTGCTCGAAGAATTCGCCGTCGCGGAATCCGATCGCGCGGAAGTCAACGACCTGATTGAGCGCGTAACGCTCGCGCTCGAAGAATCCGACACAAAACGCCGGAGCATCATCCTAGCCGCGCTCGCCGAGCTGAGCGCGCGCTATATGCGCGTGCCGGCAGCGCCAGTGAAGAACGGGAAAGGACGGGCGACCTCCTGATGACGGGACAGGTGAAGCACGTTCTGGGACTATCGGGTGGGCGCGACAGCGCCGCGCTCGCTGTGTACATGCGCCAGCACTACCCGGAGCTGGCGGTCGAGTATTTCTTTACCGACACAGGAAAGGAACTCCCCGAGGTCTACGAGTATCTGGGCCGGCTCGAAGGGTTTCTCGGGCGGCAGATACTGCGCCTGAACCCGGACCGCGATTTCGATTTCTGGCTCAAGCAGTACAATGAGTTTCTTCCCTCGCCACAGAGCCGCTGGTGCACGCGGCAGCTCAAGCTGCGTCCCTTCGAGCGCTGGCTGCGCCCGATGCTCGAAGGCGGCGCCACTATCTACAGCTACGTCGCGATCCGCAGCGACGAAGAGTATCGCGACGGGTACGCCTCCAAGCATGACCGGCTCGTCGTGAAGCTGCCGTTCAAGGAAGCGGGGATCGACAAGGCCGGCGTTCTTGAAATCCTGGATTCCGCCGGCCTCGGACTACCCAAATACTATTCGTGGCGCACACGGAGCGGCTGCACCTTCTGTTTCTTTCAGCAAAAGATCGAGTGGGTGCGTCTGCGGGAAGAGCATCCCGAGGCCTACGAGGAAGCGAAAGCTTACGAGAAGGATGCCGTCGAGCACGGTTCGCCGTTCACGTGGAGCCAGGGCGAATCGCTCGCAGACCTTGAGTGCCCGGACCGCATCGCGCAGGTCAAGCGGGAACACGCGGAGAAAGTTGTTCGCATCCGTGCGAAAACACTCCGCAATCCGCTCCGACCGGACGACGAACCGCTCGACATCGACGATCTCTACGGCAAGGCGAAAGTGTGCCTGGCCTGTCACAAGTGAAACGCTAGCCGGCTTCTTCTGCGCTCGCGGTCCCTACATCGGCCACTTTGAGAAGAAGCGCCGATCGCCTCATGTCGTTCGCAGTCTCGGCGCCTGCGGCGAGATCACCGCCGCGAATGATTGTCGCGTAAACCTTGCTATCGTCTGCGCTCTTGAGCGTCTTGCTCTTTCCATGTTCCGTCGATAATTCGATCTCGCCTCGCTCAAACTTCGCGAAAAAAATCCGGTCGGCCTTAATGTCGTTGACGCTCGTCCGTGCCGCCGTGTGAACAAGGTTGCTGTCGAGCGCCTGCACCGCGTCCCGCATCCGGTCGCAGGCTTGTTCGCTCAGGACAAGACGATGGACGGGCTGCGGTTTGGTGGCACGTCCGACATAGACCGCCGATTCCAGCTCGTCCAGAATAAGCTGCTTGGCTTTCCCATCGGTGCCCACGTAGAAGACTGACGCGAGCACGGGGAAATAGGCTGGCATCGGGGCGAGCTGTCCGACGCGCCCGAAGTCGGCCAGCAGCTTCTGTTGCAGCTCCAGGGCGTACAGTTCCCGCAGACGGCCAATTCGTCGAAGCAGCCCGTTATTTGCAAGTTGGGCGTCGAGGTCCGTCCAGCTCAAGGTCTGCACGTCTTTCAGATCCCAACTTACCCACATGCGGCTGCCATCCGGCAGGATGGTAATGGGCGTCCGCATAGATTGCCCTGCATACGTCCAGCTTCCGGGAACCAATGGCTCCAGCTTTCCAGAAAGAAGCATAACGCGCTGCGCGCCGCGCCGGACGAGATCGCAAGCGGGGGTTATCACCAAGGAGACCCGCACCGTGAGTACTCCGTCTGCTCCAGCCCAACGCAGAACGTCGCCGAAACGAATGTCGGGGACTCCATTCGTTTCCGTAAGGGACAAACGGCGCGGGTTGAGAAAGATCATTCGATGGACGAGTTCCTGCAAGTCAGGCGACCCTCGGAGATGCGGCGCCGGATACTTCGTGACATCTATCGCATTCAATTCGAGTGATGCAGCGATCGTATCGCCGTCGCGCTCGATCTCGTGTTGCAGTACGCGGTCGGCAACATCAAGCAGATAGTCGCCGAGCTTTTCCCCTTCAAACTCCAGCAGGAGCGCGTGTATCTGTGCCAAGTCGGGCAAGTCCAGACGCCGCAGGAGCTGGATAAACCGCCCGCGCGCCTGATTGAGGCCGTTGTCCCACGCATGGACGAATCGCGCCACGCGCTGCGCGTCCGGAAGGTGCGTCGCCAGCCGAAACAGGATATTTTCGAGAGTCCCCTCCTTTGCGAGGTCCGTCTTGCTGACGACCCGGAAGATCGTTCCGAGAAGGCCCGCCGTATCACGAAACTCGTCTCTCTTTTCCTGAAGGCGTGGGCTGCGCGACATCAGGACGACAAGGGGCGGTGTCTGGATTCTGTTCGCAACGAGCGCTTTTACCCTTTCAATTGCGCGTTTTATGTCATCGACCAATTGCTGATAGCCCAGAAATAGATCAACAAATATCAGCTCTGCCGTGCGGGCCTCGTCCCGTTCGTCGCGGCCCATTCTCGTGCAGGTGAGACCGAGCGCCGTCAGCGCGGTAATAAGCGCCTCCAATCCCGCGCGTTCTATTGCGTTGGTATTCTCGTACTCGCGGAACAGCGTATCTCGCGCGGGGACCGGAAGCGCTGCGCGGTTTTCCCAGAGCGCGTCGATGAATGCCTGCGACGCGAGCAAGTCCTCTCTTTCCGTGGTTTCGTAGGCCGGATAAAGCTGACCAAGCTGCGCGTGGCCGTTTTCGCCGAGATCGTCGAAGAATGTGGACCAGGACTCGGCAGCCAATTCGTCCGGGCGCGGCACCTCGTCGAACACGTCATCAATGACAACGGCCTGCGTGATTCCCCGTTGTTCGAGCAGCGTGCGCAAATCCGTCATGGAACGAGAACCTCGTCCGGCAACTGCAAAACGAAACGGTGAACACGGCCCGTGTCCTTACTAACACGGTCATCCAGGAACAGTTCGCCGCCGTGATACTCGGCGCAATCCCGCGCGATATAGAGTCCGAGGCCCCGGCGCTTGGATTTCTCCTTCAGCGAGAAAAACGCGCGAAAGACCTTCTCTTTATTCTCAACGGCGATGCCACGCCCATTGTCCTCATAGGTCATGCGAAGCGGGTCCGCGCCCAGCGTAATCGTGATGCGCGGTTCGAAGTCGCGCTCGTGCTCCTTGCGAAGCTCAAGCCAGTACACCGAATTGGAGAGCAGGTTCTCAATGATCTGAATCATCATGCCCCTGACGGCTTTGACGCGAACGGGTGTCTCCGGCAGTTTCAGCTTGAGCGTGATTTGGTGGCGTTTGAACTGCCCCACGTGTCCGCTCAACACGTCCTCGATCAGGCCGCCGAGATTGAAGACCTCCTTGCGCTGCCGCCCGGATACGCTCAAGGGGTCCAAGACCCGAACGCGCTTGCTCACCGACGTCATCTCGGAGCGCAGCGAGTCGAGCAGAGCCGCCGTTTGCTGTGGAAGCGCCGTCCCGCGCAACGCCTCCAGCGCCGTCAGCGCGTTCTCCGTCGCGCGCGCGAGTTCGTGCGCAACGACTTCAACTAGCAGGCCGACGCCGGCCATCTGAAGCATTTGCCGGTTTTCGTTTTCGATCTCTGTGACGCGCTGCTCGGCGCGGTCAAAGAAGTCCTTGACCTCAGCGAAGGTGTATTGCAGCTCGTTCAGAAGCGGCGATGATTCAGGAGCGACCCTTTTGATTTGGGTCAACGCCGCTTTCGCGCGCTTCTCCAGCGTTTCGACTTCCGTTCGCGCATCCTTCATGTCGATCGGCTGGTTCTTATGACGGCGCTCCACGTCCTTCAGGAACTCGCGAAGCTGCGACTGAAGGGCCAACTGCAGAAGGCTGATGAACGCCTGCTGCTCGGGGCAGACCCGCAGCCCTTCGCGGTTCGTCTGGTCGATGAGCTGCGGATTGCCCAGGCGCGAGATCGTGACCCGACCCACGAACTGCGTCTTGTTGAGCAAGTAGCCGGTGCTCGCCAGCGCGCGGCGGTCCATTGCCAGCCAGTCATCCTCATCTTCGCCGTAGGGCAGTACCCTGAATCCGTCGCGGAACAACAGTATTCCCGACCAGCGCTTCTGAAGATCGCGCACGGCCTTCTGATCGCCGATACTGTCGATGCGCGTGAGGCGCTGACGGTTGAACCAGTACGCCTCGAACTGGAAGCCGCCCAAATCCTGTAACGCGGTCATCGGCACCTCACCCGAGGTCCCGCTGATCGCGCCTTCGAGGTCGGGAAGCGCGAAAGTCCGTTCCTCCACTTCATGCGGATGCTCAAAACCGAGATTGATGGCTTCGAAGCGGCATTCGAGTACGGGCGATCCGTCCGCGTAGCGAAAGCGTCCCTTCACGGACGCATGCGCGTGATCGAGCAGGCGGCGGTCCATGTGAGCGACAGACACGCGCTCGCCGTTCCAGAACATCGCGATACGCGGGCGGCGCTTCGCGTCGGTGAAGGGATCGGTCAGGCGCGCGAAGTCGTGCTCGCAAAGGTGCCGCACGCGGTCACGTGTCCAGTCCGCTCCCACATTGCCAATGGTTAGCCGCGTGCCGCTCCAATCTTCGCCGGGTTTAGACCCGCCACGTTCCGGTTTGATGTCAATCTGATCGAGCATGGCATCGAGATCGCTGAAGTCGTCCCAGTTGATCTTGAGCAAGTTCAGGCGTCTGTCAGCCGACCGCGCCGTTTCCACAGCCAACGTATTACCGAGACGCATTGCCGACAGGCGGCCGATCCCTTTTTCGCCGAGATAGGGAGGGCGTGCCGTCTTGTCGCCGGTCGCGGCCAGCGCCGCGTCTATGGCACGCTTTCTGGAGGGCGTGCCAATCACCAGATAATTGTCAAGCAGGTCTTTTTGCGACATGCCCGTGCCTTCATCGGAAATGATGATCCGGTTCTCGTTGGCATAGGCGCGATCGAGCGCTTCCACGAAGTCCTTCTGGCGCTTCGCGCCGCGCAGCTCCTCCTTGAATCGCTCTACGGCCTCCGCAGGAGCCTTCGGGTCCAGCGCCGCCTCTATGTCGGCGCGAATCCGCGCGATGTCCGATGAGGGCTCCGCGAGGCGGGATCGGAACTTCAAATACTGATTTCTCCGCAGCGCGATCTCAAACCGGATTTCCGCTCCGCTGGGCGATTGCGCGTCGAAGGCGTTCTTTATCAACTCATAGAGCGCAATGACATCGGAGCTGATGAGTTCAGCGCCTAGCTCCAGAACCGTGCGAGCAGAGATCTTGAACAAGCGGCGTCTCTCCTCTTACATAGCCGTGAAGGCCGCCGCGAAAGCCGGGGGCGGATGATTTTTTTCGATGCGGCGAACGTCCGTCATTGCTGTCTCAGGCCGCCTTCTTGCGTAAGAGCACGTCAATCGCATCCGAGAGATTCCAGATCGGCTCCGCGTCGCCTTCCTTCAGCATCTCGATCACTTTGGGAAGGCCAGCCACGGCCAGGCCGCTCGCAAGCGCCATCATCTTTCGCGGTTCCGACACGATCTGCACATCGCCGGTCTTGCCGATCGCGATCAGCATCAAGGTGTGCACCCGCCACGGATCGCTGCCGAAGATAGACCCGTCGATGATCTTTCTCGTCTCGTACCGGCTGATGTCGTCCGGCTCGAGATCAAGACGTGCGGCGACGCACACGGCGAGAAACCAGAAATCGACCATTCGCGGGAAGGGGCTTTGGTCGATGACCGCGTTGCCGCCGGTTTGCGAGTACCGGCTGACAGCCTCGTGAAACTCAACCGGCACATGAATGTCGATCGCCTGGAATGGGTTGAAGTATCGGTCCACCATCGCCGCCTCCTATGACGCAATCTCTAGCCGGATGTCCGAGTCGGCAAGCCGCTGACATCGCGAACATTCCCTTCTGTGCGTGCATGCGCACCACAAAACCTTGCGCTCGGCAACGCCGGGATCATTGACCAGCATCTTGGGATAGTGAGCAGGGTTCGTAAGCGTGCAGACCGCACCCGCCGTGTCGTCGATGATTTCTTCACATCCGGAGATTTCGTCGTGTGTAAGGAACAGCACGAGCTGCGCGCTTTCGCGTATCGCTGTCCGAAGCAAAGACCGCTTAACGTAGCCGCTTGTCATACCGAGCGGCGTGTCGATGACATTCGGCGCTTCGACTTCGCTCACCTTGGTCAGAGCCAGAATGAACGCCAGCGTCAGAGCGCGCCGGGATGCACCGTTCAGATCGCGATCCGGATTCAGCGTCCTGTCGTTCGGCCCATAAACCCTGATATCGAATTCAGAGCTGATCTCTGCGCGCCGGATGATGGCGCCTTGTTCTGGATCGGCGCCGATCATTTCAAGGAAGATGCGATTCATCAGGTCGCTGACCTTGCGCAGCTCCTCCTTCGTGATCCGGTCGTAGGCGCTTTGCAGAACCCGTGACACATCCTGCGTCACTTCCAACTCGGCAAGAATCCGCGCGCCTTTCTTTTGCTCGCGCAACAGCCGCTCAAACTCGACATTCAACCCCTCGCGCTCGCGCCGGAGGTTGAGGAGCTGCGTTTCAATGGACGAGCTTTTCGACAGATTCCGGTCGCGCTGCTCCTTGTACTGGCGGCGCGCTTCGCGCAATCCCTGGACATCCGTGTCCGGGAGCGCATCGAGTTCGAGTTCCAGCGCGCGAAGCTTCCGTCCGGCGTCGTCGCGCAGCGCCTTCAGGCCGTCGCGCCGTTCCACGACCTTCTTGTACTCATCGAGCCAGGCGCTTCCATCGCTCGGCAGAGGCTTGGCACCGTAGTAGAGGTCGGTGATAATTTCCTGAATCTCATCCGCCCGCAGGCTATCGTCAATGAGCTTCTGGATGTGCGCGCGGCGTTTGTCGCATTCCGGTTCGCCGGGCACGAGCGGTTCGCCGCAGATGCACAGCTCTGCGGCAAGGCGGTTCTGAAGAACCGGAATCGTCGTGTTGGGGATCTTGCCCTGATCGTGCAGCTCTTCGAGCTTGTCGTAGGCGTGGCGCAGGACCGGCGCGAGAAGGTCGGTGGCGATCGCCCGGTTTCGGAAGAGTGCGGAGTGTTCCTTGTTTGCAGCGGTCAACTGGTCTTCAAGCTGCTTGATCTCGCGCTTGGCATGTTCGAGGTCTTTGCGCAGCTTCTCCTTGTCGCCTTTCTGGAGCGCCGCGGCGATCTTGCGGTCCGTTTCCTCGACCTTCTCGTCGAAGGCCGCGAATTGCTGCTTGGCGTCGGCAAGATCGGCGTCGAACTTTGCCGAATCCTTATCTATCTCTTCCAGACGGGAGGCGATGTTCCGCAGCTCGGCATTGGCACCAACCTGTTTGGCCTTTCTGTTTACGTCTGCCGCAGACTTCTGGACGTGCTTCATGGCCTGCTCGATCACGCCGAGGCCGAGCAGGGACCGTATGGCGCGCTGCACGCGCTCCCGCTTGGTGGACTGCGCGACATCCGCCTCTATAAAGCTGAGCGCCCGGTCGCCATCCGTGAAAAAGACTTCGCGGAGTTCGGGAGGCAGTTCGTCGTTGACGAATGATTCAGGGGATTCGATCGGGCTTGCGCCGCTATCGTTCAGGGCGAAGAGTCGAACCGTCGATGGCGTCCGGCGGGCGGTTGCGTCCACTTCCTCGAACGCCGCCCGCACGATTCTATAGCGGCGGCGCGTTTCGCGAATGTCGCCACCCATCTGCCGGTACGTCGTCAGCTCGAAGTCGACGGTTGCCGTGATTGGCACGCGCTTGCCGTCGGTGACGTTCCAGTCAATCGGATGAAGTCGGAATCCATCGCCTTTGCCCGGAAGGGCGGAGTCACCGTAAAGCGCCCACTGCAAGGCATGGAGAATCGTCGTTTTGCCCGACTCGTTCGCCGCGCGGACAACCGTGAGCTTCTTTTGCGGATCAATGGAGAAACGCAGCTCCAGATCGCGCAAGAGACGAAAATTCTGAAACTCTGCGCGGAGCAGCTTCATTCGTCCTCTCCCATATCCGTATCCTGGCCGAGCCTCCCTGACAAGTAACGCGCCGTGGCGCTGCACTTGTCATTGATCTTCTGCTGAATGTTGGTAGCCGCCAGCCGGTGATCCCGCTCGTACTTGAGGATGTCGGTAATCACTTCCCGGATTTCTTCGCGATATCCGTCGCAGCGCTCTTCCACACCGGCGCATTCTTCGAGGATGATGGAGATGATCTTCTTGTCGTTAAGCGGCATATCACGTCTCCGGGTCCAAATAGACGGCATGAACCATCCTGTCGATCATTGCCAGCGGTCCGTCGGGCCGGCCTGCGTTCCGAGCCAGCCGCGCAAACTCCTGTGCGCGGCGTAATTCGGAACGCACAAGCGCGCGGGCATCTGGGTCGAGTCCATCTTCCATCCCCGGCGGCAATGCGAGGAGGTCGTGAATCACGCTATGCGTTTTCCCGATCGCGCTGCATGTCCGCAGGAGGCGTCCCCGGCGCTGTATCCACTGACGCTCAACGGTCGTGCTCGCCAAAATGAACGCCTTACATATCTGCGGGATGTTGACGCCCTCATCGAGCACCCGCTTGGCGGTAAGAACCTGAATCTCCCCGTCCTGGAACGACCGGATGATGCGCTTTGTTTGCTCACGATCCGCCGTTTCTTCGGCTGTGAGCTGGTGATAGAGAATGCTTTTCCGACCGAGAAGGCGATTGACGGCCTCAAGCTGCTCCGGCCCCTTGTCAGACGTGTAGACCAGGGTATGCCGCAAGCTACCCACGTCCTCCTTTTCGAGGAGAGCCTTGAGGGTGGTGACTTTGCCTGCCGCCGTTTCCAAAAGCGCGCGGCGGTCGCGCAGAAGCTTTGCCAGAAACGTGTCGGGCTTGCCATCGCTACTGCGCCAAGCGTTCTGCTTGATCTTGCCTGTCAGGTCAAACCAGTCATCCATTTCCCTCCCGGATAGATAGACGGGATGAACGTAGTAGTCATATTCGACAAGGCAGCACCCGATCGCCTCTTCAAGCGTGAACCGGAACTGCACGGGCCCGAAGAACGCAAACAGCGCATCCGTTCCTTCCTCGTCGTACTGGCGGATCGGCGTTGCCGACAAAGCCAGGCGATTCTCGAAGAACTCGGGAGGCTCACTGATAAAGGACACGCGGCCGAGATTGTGCGCCTCGTCTGCTATGAGGAGGCGGTCGCATTCGAAGCCGCGGACGACTTCCTGAAATTCCGGCGTGCAGAGCGTGTCGTGGCTGACAACAACAGCTTCCACGTTGGACAGTCCGGTGCGCAGGCGCCGCTTTATTTTCTGCAATTCGCTTGCGCGCTTCGCGGCTCCACCGACTGTGGTGAGATTGACCGGCTGTAGACCAAAGGGCGTCATTTCGTCGCACCATTGCTCGACCAGCGGCACATATGGCGCAGCAACAACGATGAAGAGCGGCCTGCGGTGCTCGTACAGACGGTGCGCAGCGATCATTGACGTGATCGTCTTGCCAGAGCCTGTGGCCATTTCCAGCACGCCGCGATAGCCGGCCTCACACCATGCCGCAACCGCATCGCCCTGATGCTTGAACGGCCCGTCCTCGTAGCGCAACTCACTCGGGATCGCGAAGGACGCATACGGAAGAAGCACTTGCGCTGCAACGGGTGGCGGCTTTTCGCCCGCCGCCCTTGCGCGAGCGTAAAGCGACGCGAGTTCGTCTTCGCTGGGCGGTGTGTCCGAGTTGTAGGTCTTCAGCAGACGCTGGCGAAGCGCTTCCGGCATTCCGATGACGAGGCAATTGTCTTCCTTGCTCTCCCAAAACCGGGCGAACTGGTAACGGAGCTTGTCCGTGATGTATCGCTGATTCGGGTCCTGCCATGACTTCGAGATCGCGATCTGCTCGACGTTTTTTCGAATCCCCGCATAGGTGACGTTGCTCGATCCATGCGCGGCAACGACATCATCCGCGTTTTCAAACAGCCAGACCTTGGGATGAAAGAGCGCGTCTTTCATCAAGGCAACCTTGATCTCGATGCGACGCTGCCGAAGGAGCCACGATAGGCATTTGAGCGTATGCTGCTGTAGTAGGTCCTCCGTGAGTATCAATTCCTCCAGCAGTTCGTTCGCCACATCGCCCGATGTCTTCGTCCCCCGCTCAATGGCTTCCTGGTCGGCCGGGCGAACGTAAGGGCTGATAATCAGTCGAAAGCTGTGCGTCGATGCGTTGACATACGTAGCAAGGCCGGGCGCGAGAGCCGCAAGGACTTCGCTTGAAAAGAAGCCAACCATGCAATCGACTTTCGAGGCGTTCGTGAATCCCGGTATCAGAACTTCTTCGGCAAGTGGTTCAGTCGGTAAGAAATAAAGCGGCCTTGCAGCATCCAGCGCACGAAGAGAAATGTGCAAGGGTGCGGCACTGGCTTTCTCTCCTGCCACTGTATCGACGTTCACCGTAGACTCCATTCCCTGCCGTCGAACGCTGGCGCTTGCGCTGCTTTCAATGCCAATTGCGCCATATAGTGGATGAACTGCGGTACCCGAAGGAAGTTCGCGTTGCCGACAAACGGCACGCCGAATGCCCAGCGTCGGTCTTCGCGCAGAAGCCCGCTGCACCCGTCGCTGTCGTTGAAAGGCGGGTTTGCGAAGTAGTTATGACAGGCATGAAGCATCTTCTCAGGGCTTTCCGTCCGTTCGTACCGAATCGCATCCTCGCCTGACTGGTAATCAAACCGCACGAGGAAGGCTCCCACGGGAATCGTCTTTCTCTCGTTCCTGCAGCCGCGGCAGTTTCCGAATCGCCGCACCCGCCTTCACCTCGGCCACTCGCAGCTCATACAGCTTCTGCAAGTTCAACCAGAACTCCGGGCTGTTCCCGAAAAAATGCGCCAACCGCAGCGCACTGTCGCCGGTGACCGCGCGCTGGCCGTTCAGGATTCCGGTGATCCGGTTGGTCGGGACCTTGAGTCGCCGGCCGAGCTCGGCCGCGCTCATGCCGAGTTCTTTGAGCTGCTCGGCGAGGTGTTGGCCTGGATGGATAGCGGTGCGTGCCATGCTTTGTTCCCGTGGTGGTAGTCCACGATCTCGACGCTGGCCGGGCCGGGCAAGCGGTCCGGCCATTCGCAGCAGATGGTGATTGGGGCAGCATAGCGCCCGCGTAGCCGTTACGTCAATCGTAATGAGCGAAGCGGCCACGTTTTTCAGCTTGTCGTCTGCGTTTCGATGTTGCCGTTAGCATGGCTAACACCCGGTCGCGGTTCGCGGGCGCATGGCCCGGGAACTCTTCAATGGCGCATCGGTCAGTCGTGTGATTACACAGGTGGCTCCTTCAGCCCGAGTGATGCCCGTCAGCGCATCGCCTGCTCGCAAGAGCGCCCGAAGCCGGCCTGATCTCCTGAAAGCCGGTGGCCGCGAGGCCGGAGATAACTGTCAGTTGCCATGCGCCGCCCGGGCGATTTCCGTCGGGTTCGCTGCGCCAAGGTTCCCCGCTTTACTGCAGCAATGGTCTGCGCCAGTCGCATCGTCACTACGGGCATCGCCGGTAGTGACGATGCGCACAATGCCCCAGCCGACAAGGACTTTTCGGTGGCTGGCGCAAGTGACGACCCCACGTGACGGGCTCCCTGACCCGTCGTCATCGTCGATCGTGCAACGCGATCCGTCCTCACGCCCGCTCCCCGCGGGCTCAGTGCAATGCCGCGCCGAAGAGGCGCCCCTCCGAGCCCTGGGTCAACGGCTCACTTCGATGCTCTGGCTTCCAACAGGAAGACATCATCGACGCCAAGAACGGGTGCAGCCGTGGCAAGCAACAGAAAGCTCTGCACAAATCGGGAGTGGTGTCCCGAGTGCCTCGTAGATCCCGACACGCTCAGCGTTCGGGACGCACAGAAACACTGACCGGACAGGCAGCACACACCAGCAGGAACGCGGAATTGGAACGAACAGGAATCACGAGCAACAGGAGGTGAACAGAAGCAAAAGAGAAATGCACTGCACGCGATGAAACCCGGCACGGATGCGGCGGTAGTGTGTGCGCGTCAGGCAGCGGCCTTGTGCTTGATCGGCGTCACCTTGGCATCGCCCTTCTGCCATGTGTCGAGCATGTCCGCCCATTGCTGCATCATCTTGGCGCGGTCTGCCAGGTGTTCGGCATGGTTGTAGGTGCGACGCACGGCGTTGGGTTCGACGTGGGCCAATTGACGCTCGATCCAATCGGCCGGGTAGCCCACTTCGTTCAGCCGTGTGCTACCCGTGGTGCGCGTGGCATGGGGGCTGTACTTTCCGCTCCAGCCGAGCACGTTCAAGGCTTGGCGGAAGGAGGCGACCGCCATGGGCTTGGCGCGATCATCGCGCCCCGGAAACACATGGGCATGACGGCCGGTGATGCCGTGCAGCGCCCGCAGCATCGCGACGGCCTGCTCGGGCAGCGGTGTGACGTGTTCCTTGCGCTTTTTCATCCGCTCGGCAGGTATCCGCCAGAGCGCCGCATCGAGATCGAATTCCGCCCACTGGGCCTCGGCCGCCTCGCTGGGGCGGCAAAGCGTGAACCACATCAGGCGGAAAGCCGCGATGGTTTCATGCCGGCCACCGTGTTCCGCAACGTCGCGCAGCAATTGGCCGATTTCTTCGGCGGCAAGGGGGCGCTTGTGCTGGGTCTTGTTGGCGGGCAGTGCCCTGCGCACCGGGTAGACGGGATCGCTGTCGACCCGCAGCGTGGAAACGGCGAGCTCGAACACGCCGGACATGGTGCGCTTGGCTTCCGCCGCCACGGTCAGCCCGTTTTTCTTCGCCGCCGTGGTCAGCACATCGAGAATGTGCGCCGGCGTTATTTGCTTTACCGGCAGCGCGCCGATCTTCGCGAACACCACGCGCTCCAGCATGTCCAGCCGCCGGGCCTTGGTCACCGCTTCCCAATCCTTCAAGGCGAGCCATTCACGGGCCACGGCCTCGAAGGTCGTGGCGCCTTCCTGTCCGCGCTTGATGCGGTCCAGTTGGCGATGGTGGGACGGGTTGATGCCCTGCTTGACGAGCGCGCGCGCCTTTGCGCGTTCCTCGCGTGCTTCGGCCAGGGTGAAGCGTCCGCCGCTGCGCCGGGCATTCGCTTCTTCAGGCGTTTCGCCGTGGGGCGCCGTCGTATAGTCGCCAATGGCGAACATGCTTTCCTTGGCCACGCCCTGCCGCGCGAGCTTGAAGCGGTAACGCCAGGCCTTCACGCCGTTGGGTTTGACTTCGAGGTACAGCCCCTTGCCGTCCGGCAGCTTGTAGGGCTCCGGTCGCGGCTTGGCGGTACGGCACTGGGCATCGGTCAGCATGGTGCGGGTCTCCGGCACTGCCGCCGTACCCGCTTTTTCTGGGCGGGTTTTGACGGGGCATACCCGAACACATACCCGCTTTTGAACCGGATTGCAACAAACCGGTTCATGGCCCTATGGAACCAAAACTGCTTTATTTACGTTGAGTTATGTTTCCAGTGGCTTCCAGACAATGCCTGTGAAGTCCGGAAAATTGCTCAGACGTTGAAGCGAAAGTGCATGACGTCGCCGTCGCGCACGACGTAGTCCTTGCCCTCGACGCGTAGCTTGCCCGCCTCCTTGGCGCCGGTCTCGCCGCCGCAGGCGACGTAGTCCTCGTACGGCGTTACTTCGGCCCGGATGAAGCCGCGCTCGAAGTCGGTGTGGATGACGCCGGCGGCCTGCGGCGCGGTCGCGCCTACGGGCACGGTCCAGGCGCGCACTTCCTTCGGCCCGGCGGTGAAGAAGGTCAGCAGACCCAGCAGGCGGTAGCCGGCGCGGATGACGCGATTGAGGCCCGGCTCCTCCATCCCCATGTCGTCGAGGAAGATGCCCTTGTCCTCTTCCGGCAGGTCCGCGATCTGCGCTTCCAGCGCGGCGCTGATCGCGACCACCGGCGCGCCTTCCTTCGCCGCGTGCGCGTCTACGGCAGCGAGCAGCGGGTTGTCCTTGAAGCCGTGCTCGGCGACGTTGGCGACGTACAGCACAGGCTTCATCGTCAGCAGAAAGAGCGGCTTCAGCACCGCCAGCTCCTCCTTCGCCCAGTCGAGCGAGCGCGCGGGCTCGCCCCGGTCGAGCCTCGCCTGCACCTTCTCCAGCACCGCGACCAGCCGCTGCGCTTCCTTGTCGCCGGCCACCTTCGCCGCCTTGCCGTAGCGCGAGAGCTGCTTTTCGACCGTCTGCAGGTCGGCGAGCGCGAGCTCGGTGTTGATGGTCTCGATGTCGGAAACCGGATCGATCTTCCCGGCGACGTGCACCACGTTCGGGTCCTCGAAGCAGCGCACCACGTGCGCGATGGCGTCGGTCTCGCGGATGTTGGCGAGAAACTGGTTGCCCAGCCCCTCGCCCTTGGAGGCGCCCGCCACCAGGCCCGCGATGTCGACGAACTCGACCGCGGCGGGAATCACCTTCTGCGGCTTCTCGATGGCGGCGAGCTGCTCGAGCCGCGCATCGGGAACCGGCACGATGCCGACGTTCGGCTCGATGGTGCAGAACGGATAGTTCTCGGCGGCGATGCCCGCCTTGGTGAGCGCGTTGAAGAGCGTCGACTTGCCGACGTTCGGCAAGCCGACGATGCCGCAGCGCAGGCTCAAGCCTTGTCCTTGGTATGGAGCTTGAGCATCGCGCCCTGCAGGTCGCCGGCAAGGCACAGCGGCAGCACGCCGAGGGCGTTCTCGATCGCCGCGTCGATGGCGGCGCGGTCCTCCGGCGAGGGCCTGTGCAGCACGTAGTCGTGCACCAGGTCCTTGTCGCCCGGATGGCCGATGCCCAGGCGCAGGCGCCAGTACTCGTGCGAGCCCAGGCGCTGCGAGATGTCGCGCAGCCCGTTATGCCCCGCGATGCCGCCGCCGAGCTTCAGCTTCGCCACGCCGGGCGCGAAATCCAGCTCGTCGTGCGCGACCAGGATCTCGGCGGGCGTGATCTTGAAGAACCCGGCGAGCATGATCACCGCGCGGCCGCTCGCATTCATGTAGGTCTGCGGCAGCAGCAGCCACGCGCCGCTCGGCGCGTGCCGCCCTACGAGCGCCTGGTACCTGGCCTCCTTGCGCAGCACGACACCGGATGCCTGCGCGAAGCGCTCGAGCAGCCAGTAACCCGCGTTGTGCCGCGTGCGTTCGTGCTCTTTGCCCGGATTGCCCAGGCCGACGATCAATCGAATGGTCATGGGAAGCGCGCCGCCGGGCGCCGCGCCAGTGGCGCCGCACCCGGCAGGGCGGTGGCAGTTGGCCGCTTACTTCTTCTCTTTCTTCTCGGTTTTCTCGCCGGCCTTCTCCGCAGCGCCTTCCTCCGCCTTCTCGGCGGGTGCCGCCTGCTCGGTGGTCGGAATCTCGGATGCCGCAGGCACGGCCTCGGCGGCGGCCGCTTCCTCTTCCTCGGTCACCAGTGCGGGCACGATGATCGTCGCCACCACCGGATTCTCGTTCCGGTGCAGCACGGGATCGACCCCCCTGGGAAACTTGAGGTCCTTGACGTGGATCGAGTCGGCCACCTTCATGCCGCCCATGTCGACCTCGATGAATTCGGGCAGGTCGTCGGGCAGGCACGAAATGTCGATTTCGTTGACGACGTGGTTGGCGACCCCGCCCTGCTCCTTGACGCCGGGCGAGACCTCGCTGTTGACGAAGTGCAGCGGCACCTTCATGTGGATCTTGCGGTCGCGCACCACGCGCTGGAAATCGACATGCTGCACCTGCGCCTTGAACGGGTGCATGTTGTAGGCGCGCAGCAGCACCGGCTCGGGGACCCCGTCCAGCGTGACGCTGAGGATCGAGGCGTGAAACTTCTCGTTGCCGAGGTGCCGGTAGAGCTCCTTTTGGTCGAGCGCGACGTTGACCGGGTCCGACGCGCCCCCGTAGATGATGCCCGGCACCTTGCCGGTGCGGCGCAGACGGCGGCTCGCACCCGTGCCTTGCGCTGTGCGCTTTTGCGCGTTGATCTCGAATTTCATGGTTGCACTCCTGTCAGAAGATACCGCGGCGACCGCGACCAGTCATCCGCGGGGTTGGGAAAATTGATCTATTCGATGAAAAGCGAACTCACCGAGTCCTCGGTATAGATCCTGAGAATCGTTTCCGCCAGCAGCGCGGCCACCGAAAGCTGGCGGATCTTGGCGCAGGCGCGCGCATCGTCGCGCAACGGAATCGTGTCGGTCACCACCAGTTCGTCGAGGTCGGAGTCGGCGATGCGCTCGACCGCGCCGCCGGAGAGCACCGGATGGGTGCAATACGCCACCACCTTGATGGCGCCCTCTTCCTTCAGCACCTGCGCCGCCTTGCACAGCGTGCCGGCGGTGTCCACCATGTCGTCCATGATGACGCAGGTTCGCCCCTGCACCTCGCCGATCACGTTCATCACCTCGGTGACGTTGGCCTTGGGGCGGCGCTTGTCGATGATCGCGAGATCGGACTCCAGGCGCTTGGCCAGGGCGCGTGCGCGCACCACGCCGCCGACGTCGGGCGAGACCACGATCAGGTCGTCGTAGCGCTGCTTCCAGACGTCCCCCAGCAGCACCGGCGCGGCGTAGATGTTGTCCACGGGAATGTCGAAGAAGCCCTGGATCTGGTCGGCGTGCAGGTCCATCGTCAGCACGCGCGCCACGCCCACCGAGGCGAGCATGTTGGCGACCACCTTGGCGCTGATCGCGACGCGCGCCGAGCGCGGCCGCCGGTCCTGGCGGGCATAGCCGAAATACGGGATCGCGGCGCTGATG
>SCUF01000311.1 GCA_004298325.1 Betaproteobacteria bacterium
GAGGATGCGGATCAGGTCGCCGCGCACGGTGCAGCAGATGCAGCCGTTGTTCATCTCGACGATCTGCTCGTCGCCGCTCTCGATGATCGCGTTGTCGACGCCGATCTCGCCGAACTCGTTCTCGATCACCGCGATGCGGTGGCCGTGGTCCTCCCTGAGAATGCGGTTCAGCAGCGTCGTCTTGCCGGCGCCGAGGAACCCGGTCAGGATGGTCACCGGCACCATGTCCTGCTGCGCCATGCCGTCTCCGTCAGAAAGCGCGGCATTGTACAGGGCCGGCTCGTGCGCGCGTCGCGCAGGACATCCGTCACGCTTTGGGCGTGACAGATTGCACGCCGTCCGGTCGATCTGCGACCAAAGTGCCTCGCGGCCGGCGTGACCGGTACCAAAGGGCAATGGCGGCAATTTTGCCTCACCCCGTGTAGCTCGCGGTGGCATCCTAGCTGCGCCATGAGTTCGAGAAGCAAGCGGGTGCGACGGGGAGTCATTACAGAAGCCGGGAGGCCGAACATGAGTGTCAGCCTGGATCAAAGCCTGTGCGCTGCCGGGAATCCGTTGCTGTACGAAGAGCGCGCGCGTCTCGCACCGAGCGATCGCGAGCTGTCCTTGCTGCTGCGTCTGAGCTTCGGGCGCGAACTCGAGACCTTCGATCTCGACGAGCTCGAGCTGGCGCGGCTCGTATTCGCCCAGGTGGCGTTGATGGCGGGGGCTGCGCTGTCGGCCGACTCGGAGGTGTTTGTAGGCGCCGAGCGGCTCTGGGGCGACATGCAGGCGCGGATCGGCAAGCAGGAACACACCCTCGCGAAGCGCTTCCTCGAGCTGCTCGCCCAGGATGAAATGCACACCGAGTCCGAGCGCCGACTGCTGACCAAGCTCGCCGAGGCGCTCGAGGACCGCAGACCGCACCACGGCGCACCGGCGAGCTAGGCACCGCCGCAGACTCAGTCGCGCAGCAGCAGCAGACCCTTCAGGTAGTCACCTTCGGGAAAGTTGAGCGCCACCGGGTGATCCGGTGCAGCGCCCAGACGCTCGATGATCTTCGCCTCGGCGCCGGCATCGAGTGCTGCGCCGGCGACGATCGACTGGAACAGGTCCATCGGAATCCCGCCGGAACAGGAAAAGCTCGCCAGCAGGCCGCCGCGCGCCAGCAGCTTGAACGCCAGCAAATTGATGTCCTTGTAGGCCCGCGCAGCGTTGCGTGCGTGGGCCGCGGTCGGCGCAAACTTGGGCGGATCGAGCACCACGAGGTTGAACGCCGCCCCGCGGTCGCGAAGCCCCCGCAAGTGCTCGAAGACGTTGGCCTGCTGAAACTCAATGCGCTCGGCGGCAAACGCGTTTGCAGACAGATTCTCGCGCGCGATCGCCAATGCCGCAGCGGAACTCTCCAGCGCGAGCACCCGCCGCGCCCCTCCGGTGAGCGCCGCGAGCGCGAAGCCGCCGGTGTAGCAGAAGCAGTCGAGCACGTCGCGCCCCGCGGCCAGCGCGCGCACCCGCTGCCGGTTTTCGCGCTGATCGAGGAAGAAACCGGTCTTCTGGCCCTGCTCGACGTCGACGCGGAAATGGATCCCGTGCTCCACGATCGCGCAGCGCGCGGCAGCACGGTCGCCGCGCGCGAACCCGGTGCGCGGCGCCAGCCCTTCCAGCGCCCGCACTTCGGCGTCCGAACGCTCATAGATGGCCTCGCAACCCGTCGCTTCGACGAGCGCATCGAGAATCGGCTCGCGCCAGCGCTCGGCCCCCGCGGACAGGAACTGCGCGACCAGCACGTCCGCGTAGCGATCGACGACGACACCCGGCAGGCCGTCGGACTCCGCATGCACCAGACGCAGCGCATTGCTGTGCTGTGCCGCCGGCAGTGCCTTGCGCAGCGCCACGGCCTGCGTGACCCGGCTGCGGAAAAACTCCGCGTCGATGCACGCCTGCGGATCGAAACTCCAGACTCTCGCGCGGATCTGCGAGGCCGGGCTCCACGCGGCGAGCGCGAGGGTCTTGCCGTCGGCGGACCGGACAGCGACCGTGTCGCCGCTTTCGGGGGTACCCTCGATGCGCTCGAGCGCCCCCGAGAAGATCCAGGGATGGTGCCGCCGCAGCGACTTCTCGCGTCCAGCCTTCAGAATGAAGGACGCGTTCACTTCCGCCGCGCCCGCGGATGCGCGGCGTCGTACACCTTCGCGAGCGCCTGGAAATCGAGGTGCGTATACACCTGCGTGGTCGAAATGCTGGAGTGACCCAGCATCTCCTGCACGGCGCGCAGGTCCTGTGACGACTGCAGCACGTGGGTCGCGAACGAATGTCGCAGCATGTGCGGATGGATCGACGCATCCAGCCCCTGGCTTTGCGCCAGCGCCTTGAGCCTCAGGTTGACGAGCGACGGCGAAATCCTGCCGCCGCGCGTACCGACGAATAGCGCCCGTTCCTGCGGCCGCGCAAGCCCGGCACGCGCGCCGAGCCAGCGCTGCAGTGCCGCGCGTGCCCTGGCGCCCACCGGAACGGTCCGCGTCCTGCCGCCCTTGCCGGTGACAGTCACCTGCGCTTCGCGCAGGTCGAGCCGGCCGTCGTCGACGTTGAGGGACACCAGTTCCGCCAGCCTCAGACCCGAGGAATACATCAGCTCGAACATCGCCAGATCGCGCGTGCGGCTGGCCCGCTCGCCCGGTTCTGCGTCCAGGAGCCGCTGCACCTGCTCCACCGAAAGCGCCTTCGGCAGCGGGCGCGGAACTCGCGGGGCGCGCACGCCCTGCACGGGGTTGGCGCGCAGGCCGTGGTGCCGCGCCAGCCAGCGATACAGTCCGCGCCACGCGGAGAGGATCTTCGCCAGCGTGCGCCCCGACAAACCGCGCGCATGCAGCTGCGCCACCTGCCGCCTCACCTGCGCGGGCTCGAGCGACATCAGGCGCGCGCCACCGCTGAGCGCCGGCAGCAGCTCAAGCGCGTGGCGGTAGCTGGCGAGGGTTCCAGCGGCAAGCCGCCGCTGGTGGCGCAAGGTGTCGAGGTAGTCCCCGACCAGCGCCTGGTCGCTGCGGAGCGCCGCGGCTCTAGCGGCCACCCGGGCCCCGTTTCAGAGGCGCGCACCGAGGGCCGCCGCCGCGAGCTCGCCGATCCGCCGCAGGAACAACGTCCCCATCTCCGCGTAGAAACGCTGCGGGTCTTCGCTGCCGAGCGCAAGCAAACCAAAGGCGCGTGTCTGGCCGAGCGGCACCAGGGCGAGCGAGCGCAGGTGTCCCTGGGCGCCGCCGAACCAATCCAGAAACGGGCTGCCTGCGGCGGCACCGCACTGCGGCCCGGCCATGCTCTCGGCACGATCGCGCAGGGCAGGCTCGACTTCCGCGCCTTCCAGGGTCCCGGCCGGAAGCGCCTTGCCCCACAGCCGCAGCGCGACGTGCGGCACGGCGAAGTCCTCGCGCAAATGAAAGTACAGCGTCTGCGCGCTGGCGGCAAAATCGCGCGCTGCCAGCAGCGCCAGCGACAGGCGATGCACTTTCTCGCTGATGGCGTCGTTGTCCTCGCCATGGCGGATCAGCTCGCTGAGCCGGCCTTCGATCAGCCTGACCTTGTCGCGCAGGCCGAGGATCTGGCGCTCGGCCAGCGGGATCGCCCGGCCGCTGTGCGGATGCGGCACGAGGATCGACTCGAGCAGCTCCGGGTGCCGGTCGAAGAATTGCGGCTGCGTCTTCAGGAAATGGGCGATTTCTTCTTCGTTCATTGCGCTTCGCGTCCTCCGCTCAGTGTCTGCCAACGCCGTTCGGCCGGCTCGCCGGCAGCCCGCTCCGGGACACGCGCCCTCAGGCTGCCGCTGCTACAGCTTCACGACCGAGATGGTGTTATACACCGGGCCGAGCACTGCCAGCATGACCCACGCGAGAATCGCGCCGAGGACCAGCGTCAGCACCGGCTCGATCATCGACTGCAGCCTGTCGATGGCCTCGCGCACCTCCCGGTTGTAGAAATAGCTCACGTTGCGCAGCGCCGTGTCGAGGGCGCCCGTATGCTCGCCGATGCGCAACATGCGGACCACCAGCGGCGGGAACAATTCCGCGTCCGCGAAGGCGCTCGCCAGGCCCGCGCCTTCGGCCACGCGCTGCCCGGCGGCGCGCAGCGCACCCTGCAGCGGCCTGTTTCCCATGATCGCCTCGGTGTAGCGCATCGCCTCGAGCACCATGATCCCGGAGGCGTACATTAGCGCAAAGCTGGAGGCGAAGCGCGCCAGAATGATCTTGCGCAGGATCGGACCGATCAACGGCAACGCGATCTTGCAGCGGTCCACGGCGTAGCCAAATCGGCCGTCGCTGCGCGCCAGCGTGCGCGCTGCGCCGGCGAGCGCAACGGCGAACCCGGCCACCGCCCACCCATAGCCGACGCACCATTCGGAGGCCCGGAGCAGGATGCGGGTCTGCAGCGGCACCTCCTGGCCGAGGTTGCGGATGAATCCGGCCATCTGCGGCACGAGGTAGATCAGGAGAAACAGCGTCACCGCCAGCACCAGGGTGCCGACGAACGCCGGATACAGCATCAGCTTGCGGGTCTGCGCGGCGAGTTCGTCCTCCCAGCGCAGCTGCGCGGCGAGATTGCCCAGCACTTCCGGCAGTTTGCCGGCATGCTCGCCCGAGCGCACCAGGCTGACGAAGACTTCGCCGAACACGTCCGGGTGCGCCGCCAGCGCCTGCGAAAAATCCATGCCACCCTGGATCGACTCGACCAGGCCGGCGACCACATCGCGCAGGCGCTGGGTTTCGACGCTGTCGCGCAAGTCGGTGAGCCCCTCGATCAGCGGAATCCCGGCCGTCGTCAGCTGCTCCAGGTGAAAGCAGAAATTGATCAGGTCGCGACGCCCGACCCTGCGGCGGCGCGAGGCCCGTGCCGCCGATGCGCCGGGCGCGCCGGTGACCAGATCAAGCTCCATTCGCGCCAGGCGTTGCTCCAGATCGGGCAGGTTCTGCGCCTCCAGGCGCCCGAGCGCCGTCCGGCCTGATGCGTCGATCGCCTTGTAGGAGTACAGCGGCATCGGCACGCCTCCGCTTCGGGCGCACGCACGGCGGCGATATCGCCTAGGCCATGCGTGCCGTCAGGTCCACCACCCGGCCCAGTTCCTCCAGGCTCGTGACGCCGCTGCACACCAGTCGGGCGCCGTCGTCCGCGAGCGTGCAAAAACCCCTCGCCCGCGCCGCGGTGGCAAGCTCGCGAGCGGTGGCGCGGCGCGCGATCATTTCATCCAGTGCCTCGTCGATGTGCAGGACCTCCATGATCGCCGCGCGGCCGCGGTAGCCCTGGTAGTCGCAGCGCTCGCAGCCCATGGCGCGAAAGCCGCGACGCGGCTCAGCCGACGCCATGCCGAGCAGCCGGCGCTCGGCTGCTCCCAGTTCATACGGCTGGCGGCAGGAAGGGCAGAGCCGGCGCACCAGGCGTTGCGCGACGATGCCGATGATGTTTCCGGTCAGGATGTCCGGGACGATGCCGATGTCGAGCAGGCGCGGGATGGCACCGGCGGCGGAATGCGTGTGCAGGGTCGAGTAGACCTGATGGCCGGTCATCGCGGCACGAAACGCCATCTCCGCGGTTTCCTCGTCACGGATCTCGCCGACCAGGATCACGTCGGGATCCTGCCGCATGATCGCGCGCACGCCGCTGGCGAAATCGATCTTCGACGCCTCGCTCACCGAGGTCTGGCGAATCGACGGCATCGGATACTCCACCGGATCCTCGAGCGTCATGATGTTGACGCCATCGGCGTTGATGTGGCCGAGGATCGAGTAGAGCGTCGTCGTCTTGCCGCTGCCGGTGGGGCCCGTGATGAGGATGATGCCCTCCGGACGCGCCATCATGCGCCGGAGCAATTCGAGCTGCGCATCCTGCAGGCCGAGCTGCTCGAGCGGCACCACGCCCTTGTGCCGATCGAGAACCCGCAGCACGAAGTTCTCGCCGTGCGTCGTCGGCAGGCTGGCGACGCGAAAATCCACCCTCCGCCCCGCGAGGGTCGTCGATATGCGGCCGTCCTGGGGCGCGCGGCTTTCGGCGATGTTCATCCCCGCCATCACCTTCAGCCGCACCGCCATGGCCGGCCAGAAGCTCGGGTGCAGGCTGCGCACCGGGCGCAGCACGCCGTCGATGCGGTAGCGGATGCGCAGGCAATTCTGCTCCGGTTCGAAGTGCAGATCGGAGGCGCCGCGCTCGACGGCGTCCGCCAGCAACGCGGCGACGAGGCGAACGACCGGTTGCGAGTACGCCTCCCCCGCGGCCATCGAAGAGCGGTCGATCTCGCCCGTCTCGATCTCCCGCAGGATGCCGTCGATCGACAGCTCGTGGCCGTAATGCTGCTCGATAGCCCGTTCGATCTCGTCATCGCCCGCCAGGCGCGGTTCGATCTGTACCCCGGCGCCCAGATGGGCACGCAGGCGGTCGAAGGCAACCAGGTCGCGCGCATCGGCAAATGCCGCGATGAGCGTGCGAGTCGCGGCGTCGTACGACAGCGGGAACACGCGGTAGCGCCGTGCCAGCTCGTGCGGCAGCAGCTTCAGGGCCGCCGGCTCGACGATCACCTGCGCCAGATCGACGGGTTGCAATCCAAGCGTTGCCGCGAGCGCGTCGCGCAGCACGGGCTCGGCCAGAAAACCGAGCTCCACCATCAACCGCCCCACCGGCCGGCGCGATTTCATCTGCTCCAGCAGGGCGATGCGCACCTGATCGGCGCTGACGAGGCCCTGGTCGATCAGGACCTCGCCGATGGGTCGCTTGAGCCGCAGGTCCGGTGCCACCATGGCGAAAGCCCCTCAGCGCGCCAGCTGACGCAGGCGCAGGCGCGCGATCTCCGGCGAAAAACCGGCGGCACGCCGCGCGGCCAGCTCGAGTGCACGCTCGTAGTGCTTCACCGCCTCGCCGGGCTGGCGCAGCCGGTCCAGGCTGACGGCGAGGTTGAAGGCCATATCCGGATTGTCCGGGTCGGCTGCGAGTGCCCGGGCATACGCCAGTTGCGCTTCCGCCCAGCGCCCCTGCCGGACGAATTGATTGCCCAACGCAAAGTGCAGCGGGGCGGCGTCCGGGTTCACCGCCAGCAGGTTCTTGAGGCGGCTCTCGGCTTGCACCGGATCCACGTCGCTGCCACGCAACGCCAGCAACCCGGCGAACGCATAGGGATCCCTCGGCGACGATCGGAGAAGGCGCAGATAGCGCGCTTCCGCCTGGTCGTAACGCCGCGCCTGGATCTCGAGCGCCGCCATGCCGAGCTGGGCATCGCGATTGCCGGGCTCCTCGCGCAACGCCTGCGCGTAAGCAGTGTGGGCGGCATCAAGCTCCCCGGCCTGAAAGGCGAGGTATCCCGACTGCACCTGGACCGGGATACGCGCACTTGCCACCCGTTCCGGCGCCGGCGCCACCGCCACCTTCGGCGGCGCCTCGGTTTCAGCAGCCGAGGCGCGCGCGGACGGTGCAGGCGAGGGCACCGGCGACACGCGAGACACGGCTGCGGACGGCTCGGCGGTTCCAACGGAGGGCGCTTCCGGCAGGCCGGGGATCGCGGGACTTGCCAGCGGAGGTGGCGCCGGCTGGACTGCCCGAGCACGCTCGGATCGAGCTGGCACGACGCCGGTCGCCGCAGGCCCCGGCTGCAGCTGGAGCCAGAAGTAAGCGACAGTACCGGCGGCGCCGGCGCCCAGCAAACCGAGCGCAATCCGGAACGGCCAGCGAGCGTTCTCGCCGACCCATCGTGGCGTCATACCGCGCATCGCTGCAAGCGGTTCCGCGGCTGACCCGGCGTTTCCGTCGCGCGCCGGATCCGGCTCGAGCGGTGCGCGGGGTGCGAGCTCCGGCGCCGGCTCCAGTGCGAATTCCAGGGCCGTGCCGGCAGCGCGCAGAGCTTCCCCGGGCTGCACGGGCTCGCGCGGTCCATCCGCCGGATCCGTCGCGATCGTTGCGCCCGCGACCGCGGCTGCCCGCCGCGACTGCTGCTCCGCCCTGCGCAGCGCTTCCAGCATCACGCTCATGTCACCGCCCGACCGGATCGGCGCGCGCCGGATTCGGCCTCGATAGGTAGTCGGTTGCGGGCAGCAAGTTGCGAAACTGCCGGTAATCGCCCTCGACGCTCGCATCGCGGATCACGGTGGGCCGCAGGAAGATCACCAGCTCGGTCTTCTGGTTCACGTCCCGGCGCTGCGCCAGCAGGGCCCCGAGGCCGGGAACCTGACGCAATCCGGGAACCGTGTCCTCGACGCTGGAGACGGCATCCTGCATCAGCCCGCCCAGCATCGCGATCTGTCCACTCTGCACGCGCAGCACCGATTCCAGTTCGCGCGTCTGGATCACCGGGATGAGACTGGAAATCGCCGGCGTCGCGCAGTTCGGCACGCCGACGCCGCACGGATTCGCGAGCGAAGGGTTGGGGTCCGGAATATCGGCGAGCTTGCGCGAGATCGTCGGCCGCAGGTTGAGCAGCACCGTGGCCGAATCGCTGATCTGCGGCACCACGCTCATGATGAAACCGACGGGCACCGAATTCACGGTGGTGGTGAAGGTGGTCACCGCCGGGCTGTTGGCCGCGGTCGTGGTGCTGGCCTGGACCGTGAAGTAGACGAGGTTGTCCACGACCTTGAGGACCGCCGTCTGGTTGTTGAGCACGCTGATCTTCGGGCTGGAGAGCACGCGCACGTCGCCGAACGATTCGAGCAAGCGCATGGCCGCGGTGAAATTGAGTCCCCGGGTGGCGTAGCCGAACACGAAGGCCCCCGTGCTCACCCCCGCAGGCGTCGCAGCAGAAGACTGCTGCACCTGGAAGCCCGCGCCGCCGGTGCGCAGCCGCGACCAGTCGATGCCGCGCTGGTACTGGTTGTTGAGCTGAACCTCCGCGATCGTGGCTTCGATCAGCACCTGGCGCTTGGCGTTCGCCAGCACCAGATCGAGAAATTCCTGCACCCTTTCGTGCTGGCGAGAAGTGGCGCGGATGCTGAGCACGCCGGCCTCCGCATTGGCGATCACCGAGGCCGCCTCGCGGAACTCGACGCCCGGCGGCGGCGGCGCCTGGGGCTGCGCCCGAGGCACCGCCGCCGCGGGCGGCGCGGGCGCCGCGCCGAGCAGCACCGTCTTGTCGGTCTCGCGCAGCAGGTCCCTCACGTTGGCTACCAGCGTTTCCCAGAAGCGGTTAGCCGACAGCGTGCTGACGATGGCGGTCGAATTGTTCTGCGCCATTCCGGCGCTGCCGCCGCTCGTGCCGCTGCCGGATACGCCGCTCACCTGGGTCGCGAGGTTGGCAACGCTGCGCGCATCGCGCGACAGGTTGACGTAGTCGACGCGGTAGATGCGCAGGAACGGCGTATCGCGCATCACGGTCAGCGTTTCGCCCTCCATTTCGTAGCGCATGTCGACCTGTCTTGCGATCCGGCCGAGCAGCTGCGGCAGCGTCTGGTCGATGGCGTTGAGCGTGACGCTGCCGCCGACGCCCGGGTGGATATCGACGTTGAAGCGCGCATCGCGCGCCAGCGCGAACAGCAGGTCCTGAACGCGGACGTTATGCACCACGACGGTATAGGTTTCGGGGCGCGGCGCGGGCTTCGGCGGCGGCAGCAGCGGGGCGAGCTGTACCGGTTCCGGAATCGGCTCCTCGCTGCGGGCCGCTTCCAGCAGGAGGTGGGAATCCGGCAGCTTGACCGGGGCCTGGCCGCAGGCGCCGAGCGCTGCGAGCAGCGCAACGCGCACCACTGCGGCGCAACGCGCTGCCGTCTCAGAAACACGCCATCGCGGCAAGCCGGTCCTCCCCCCGAGTCCGCGCACGATCCTCCGCTTCGGCGCGAAATGCACTTGGCACTTGGTCGATTCGGATTCAGACCAAGGTCGCGATACTGCCGCGCGGGCGCGCGAACGCCGTCTAGCGAATCGGTGCGCGCGCAGCCCCGTCCAGGCGCCGGTAGGCCTGCCACGGCGCCTGCGGCTGCGCCCGGCAGGCGCCGAAGCGAAACGGCATCCAGTCGCGCCCCGGGGTGATGAAGCGCAGGTCGATGAACCAGACGCAGGTCGAGCCCTCGGTGACGGCCTCGAGCGCGGGCCGCTCGGCGAACCAGCGCAGGAATCCGAGCGCGGGTGACTCCCAGGCGGCGCGTCCCAGCATCTCCTCGGCGCCATTGCGGCCGTAGCGGCGGCGCGATTCCCAGCGCGCCGCGGCGAGCGGCTGGTACGGCGCGTCGAGCCTGGCGACGAATCCGTCGCCAGGCCGCGGGCTGCGCGACACCTCGCGGAACAGATTGACATGCGCGAAGCGATGCTCGTGCTCATCGCTCACGAACACGGTCCAGTTGAACGGCGACACCGGACGCGGATAGGCCTCGACCTGCGCGCCCGCGATCGCATGGGCCCGCGCATACTGCCGGCCGAATTCGACCGCGCGTTCCCTGAGCAGCGCCTGCAACCCGACGTATCCGGCCAGCAGCGCGATGGCCACGGCGGCGGGCGCGCGCGTGCCGCGCCACAGCGCCGAGGCGGCGAGCCCCAGGACGATGACGCCCGAGAACCACAGATCGATGATGAAGGTGGTTCCCCAGGAGAAGCGCGCGTCCGAGAACGGCGCGAAAATGAGCGTGCCGTAACTGGTGATCAGGTCGCCGGCGATATGCGCGCCGATGCCCCACGCGCACGCGCCGTACAGTGCACGCCAGCCGCCCGGTTCGCGCAGCAGCTTCGCGAGCAGCCACGCGCAGACGAAGGCCCATGCCGGCAGTAGCAGCAGCGAGTGGGTCGCGCCGCGGTGATGCAGCAGGTATTCGACCGGACCGAGCCAGGCGACGACGAAATCGAGGTCGGGAAAGGCGCAGGCGAAAAAGCCCGCGGCGACGCGCCGCGGCAGCGTGCGGGGCGGCGCGTCGCGCCCCGCCGTGAGCCGCGCCACGAGCGCGCCCGAGAGCGCGTGGGTCAGCGTATCCACGCGATATTTGGGGTCAGGACCCTTTTCCGACGTGCTTCAATGAAAAGGGTCCTGACCCCTTTTCTAGGCGGCGCGTTTCTTCCTCTGTGCGTCGCGCGCGTGCATCTGCGCATAGGCGCCGTGCGCCGCGGCCTCCGCGTCGCCGACGTGCACCGGCAGACCCATGTCGGCAAGCACCGAGCCAAGCGCCGACAGGCACAGCATGACGTTGTCCGGGCGGCACGAGTAGCCCATCAGGCCGAAACGCCAGATCTTGCCGGCGAGCGGTCCCAGCCCGGCGCCGATCTCGAGCCCGAACTCGCTGAGCAGGGTCTTGCGCACCGCGGCCTCGTCCACCCCGGCGGGACAGAGCACCGCATTCATTTGCGGCAGCTGATGCTTCTCGGCGACCAGGAAGTTCATCCCCATCGCTTCCAGCCCCGCCTTGAGCGCGACGTGATGCCGCTGGTGGCGCGCCCACGAATTCTCCAGCCCTTCTTCGCGGATCAGCAGCAGCGCTTCGTGCAGGGCAAAAAGCGCATTCGTCGGTGCCGTGTGGTGGTAGGTGCGCGTGGTGGCGCCCCAGTAGCCGAGCAGCAGGTTCATGTCCATGAACCAGCTGTGGATCTTGTCCTTGCGCTTTTGCACGCGCTCGACCACGCGCTCGGAAAACGACACCGGCGACAGCCCCGGGGTGCACGACAGGCATTTCTGGCTCGCCGAGTAGATCGCGTCGATCTCCCACTCGTCGACCTTGACCGGCGTGCCGCCGAGCGAAGTCACGGCATCGACGATCACCAGCGCGCCGTGCCGATGCGCGATCTGCGTCAGGAGCTTCGCGTCCGACTGGCAGCCGGTGGAGGTCTCCGCGTGCACGAAGGCGACGATCTTCGCGTCCGGGTGCTGCTTCAGCGCGTCCTCCAGCTTCTGCGGGTCGACCGGCTCGCCCCAGCGGTCCTCGACCAGCACCGGCGCGCCGCCGCAGCGCACCACGTTTTCCAGCATGCGGCCGCCGAACACGCCGTTCTGGCACACGACCACCTTGTCGCCCGGCGCCACCAGGTTGACGAAGCAATATTCCATGCCGACCGAGCCGGGCCCCGAAATGGGAAAGGTGAGCGGGTTCTTCGTCTGGTAGACGTAGCGCAGCAGCGCCTTCAGCTCCTCCATCATCTCGACGAACACCGGGTCGAGATAGCCGATCGCCGGCTGGCTCATGGTGGTGAGCACGCGCGGGTGGATCTCGGTGGGCCCCGGACCCATGAGGGTGCGCTGCGGGGGATGGAAGGACTGGATGCGCTTTGCCGGCGCGAACTTGTTCATGAGATCACTCCCGAAGGCCGGCCCGGGGAAGGCGTCCGCGGACCTGGATTTCACTTTGACGGGTTTCTTGGCATTGGCGTCCGCCAGCACCTCGGCCGCGGCGACGCGACCGTCGGTGACGCGCTCGACTTCGGCGGCCCAGCGCGCCGGTACGTAGCCCGACTTCACCCAGTTGTTGACCACCGCCCGGTCAAGCTGAAAGGCGCGCGCCACCTCGGCCTGGCTGCCAAAGATGTCGACGAGTCGCTGCGCGCAATCCATGTCGGCCAAAAGTTTAGGATGTCAATGCGACTTTGACAAGCCGGATTATTGACCTCGGTCGGCGAAACGGCGGGTTTTCGCGACTAGCGCGCGGGTCCGAGCCGACCCACGAGCGGCAGTTTCAGCGCGGGATCGAACGGATTGACGCCGAAAGTCAGGCCGAGGATGTTGAGTTCGACGCCCTCGACGCGGCTTGCCGTCAGCGCCAGCAGGCCGCCCAGCGAAAGCTGGAAGCCGCTGCCGCTCGGCGCCGCCGCGAGGAGCCGGTCCGCCAGATAATCCTTGCCGATCGCGGTAGGCGGGAAATCGACCTTCAGCTCCGGCACGGCGCGCGCCACCCAGGCGGTGAAGGTGTTCGAGTTCGGCCCGGGCCACGCCGAATACTCGCGCGCATGGGGGTACGCGCTCGCCGCCTTGTCGATCCGCTCGATCAGCTCGGCGGCCTCCGCGCCGCGCCGTTCCGCCAGCAACTCGGGGGCATTGCCGTACCAGCGCGCATCCGGCACCCGCTGCGTGACCGACAGCGCGCTGTCGCTCCAGCGCAGCTTCCAGCCCATCACTTCGTACACCGTGTAAGCCGCGGCCGCCGCCGGCTTCACCGCGATCCAGGTGTGGCTGCCGAAGTTGCCGCGCCAGCCCCAGGTGCGAGCGGCGTAAACCTGCACCACCGGCTCCGGATGCAGCGCCGGGTCCGGCGCGAGGCCGACCGGCTCGCGGCTCGCGCTGCGCCAGTCCTGCGCGCCGGCGCGCCCGCCGTTGGCGAGGACGAGCGCCGCCGCCCCGGCGATCAGGGCAAATCCCGCCAGCCTTCTCCAAACCCGTTTGCGCACCTAGCCTTCGGCAAACAGGGGCTCGTGAAGTTCCTCGGCGATCGCCACGCCGCTCGCCTTCAGGGCAACGAAATCGAACAGCGCGCGGTCCATGAGGTGCGAAGGACGCACCTCGGTGAGGGCGCGCGCGATGGATTCGATGCGGCCCGGATGACGCCGTTGCCACTCGCGCAGCATCTCGCGCACCGCCTGGCGCTGCAGGTTCTCCTGCGAGCCGCACAGGTTGCAGGGGATGATCGGGAACTGTCGCAGCTCGGCGTAGGCCCGCAGGTCGTCCTCGCTCGCGTAGGCCAGCGGGCGGATGACCACGTGGCGAGCGTCGTCCGAGACGAGCTTCGCCGGCATCGCCTTCAGCTGGCCGCCGTGGAACAGGTTCAGGAAGAACGTCGCCAGCACGTCGTCGCGGTGGTGACCCAGGGCGATCTTGGTGGCGCCGAGTTCGCCCGCGACGCGATACAGCACGCCGCGGCGCAGGCGCGAACAGAGCGAGCAATACGTCTTGCCCTCGGGCAGCACGCGTTTCACCACCGAATAGGTGTCCTGCTCGACGATGCGGAACGGCACGCCCCGGCCGGCGAGATACGCCGGCAGCACCTGCGCCGGGAAACCCGGTTGCTTCTGGTCGAGATTGACCGCGACCAGCTCGAAGTCGACCGGCGCCTTGTCGCGCAACGCGAGCAGGAGATCGAGCAGGCCGTAGCTGTCCTTGCCGCCCGAGAGGCACACCATGACGCGATCGCCCTGCTCGATCAGCTTGAAGTCGCCGATCGCCTGGCCCACCTGCCGCCGCAGGCGCTTGGCGAGCTTGTTGGCTTCGTACTCGCGCTTGCGCACGGCGCCCGTCATAGGTGGAGCGATCGTCCGCCGTCGACCGCGAGCAGGTGTCCGTTGACGAAGGGCGCCGTCGCCAGGTAGTGCACGGCCTGCGCGATGTCCTCGGGCGTGCCGGTGCGCCGTAGCGGCGTCGTGGCGACGATGCGCTCGCGCTCGCCGGGCTCGAACTGCCCGTTCTCGGGCCAGGCGATGGCGCCCGGCGCCACCGCGTTGACGCGCACCTGCGGCGCCAGCTCCAGCGCCAGCGCGCGCGTGAGCGCCGCGAGGCCCGCCTTGGCCACGCTGTAGAGCAGATACCCCTTCAGCGGCCGCTCGGCATGGATGTCGACGATGTTGACGATCGAGCCGCGCGTCGCGGCCAGATGCGGCGCCGCGGTCTGCGCGAGGAACAGGGGGGCGCGCAGGTTGGAGCCGATCAGCTCCTCCCATTGCGCCGCTTCGATCTCGCCCACCGCCGTGGCATAGAAGGTCGAGGCGTTGTTTACCAGCAGGTCGAGCCGGTTCCAGCGCTCGAGCGCCGCGCCCACCAGGGCCTGCGGCGCGATCGGCGCGAGCAGGTCCCCTTTCAGGCGCAGCGCGCTGCCCTTGCGCGCGGCGTTGAGCTCCGCCTCGAGCTCGGCCGCCTCGCGCTCGGCGCCGCGATAGTGGACCACGACGTTGGCGCCACTCGCGTGCAGCCGGCGCGCGATGGCCGCGCCGACGCGGCGCGCCGCGCCCGTCACGAGCGCCACCTGGCCCTGCAGCGAGTCGTCCATGGCGCCTGCGATTCTAGGGTAAATTCGCGAGCGACCCACCCATGCGCGACTCCACGCTGCCGACGCCGGATGCTGCTGCGCAGGATGCGAGCGGCGCGCTCACCGAGCGCATCGCCGCGGAGATCCGCGACCGTCACGGCTGGATTGCGTTCGCGCGCTTCATGGAGATGGCACTGTACGAGCCGCAGTGCGGCTATTACGCCGCCGGCGCGGCGCAGCTCGGCCGCGGCGGCGACTTCGTCACCGCGCCGGAGCTCTCGCCGCTTTTCGGGCGCAGCCTCGCGCGCGCGATCGCCGGGCTGCTGCGGCCCGGCGACGCGATCCTCGAATTCGGCGGCGGCAGCGGCGCGCTCGCCGCGCAGCTCTGCGACGAGCTGGAAACGCTCGGTGCCGGTGCGCCGCCGTACTGCATTCTAGAGACGAGCCGCGGCCTGGCCGCGCGGCAGCGCGCGCGGCTCGGCGATCGCGTGCGGTGGCTCGAGCGGCTGCCGGAGCGCTTCTGCGGCGTGATGCTCGCCAACGAGGTGGTCGATGCGATGCCGGTGCACGCGCTCGCGTGGTCGGCGCAGGGGATCGCCGAGCGCGGCGTGTGTTTCAACGAAGGGCAGCTGGCGTGGTGCGAGCGCCCCGCCGCGGGCGAAGTGGCGGCGCGCGCGGGCGGTATCGGGATCGAGCTGCCGCCCTCCGGCCGTTACGAGAGCGAGCTCTCGCTCGCCGGGCCCGCCTGGGTACGAACGCTCGCCGCGAGCCTCGAGCGCGGCGCGATCTTCGTCATCGATTACGGCTTTCCGCAGCGCGAGTACTACCATCCTCAGCGCTCGATGGGCACGCTGATGTGCCATTACCGCCATCGCGCGCACGGCGATCCCTTTTTCTACCCGGGCCTGCAGGACATCACTGCGCACGTCGATTTCAGCGCTCTCGCCCGCGCCGCGGAGGAGTCCGGCCTGGAGCTGCTGGGCTACACCGGGCTGGCGCAGTTCCTGGTGAACTGCGGCATTACGGACCTGCTCGGCGCCGAGGATGCCACGGACATCGCGCGTTACGCCCCGCTCGCCGCATCGGCGCAGCTGCTGCTCTCGCCCGCGGAGATGGGTGAGTTGTTCAAGGTGCTGGCGCTCGGGCGCGGCATCGGCGAGCCGCTGCCGGGTTTCCGCCAGGGCGATCGCAGCCACGCGCTGTAGATGCGTTCCCTGCTCCTCGGGCTGCTGCTGCTCGCGCCGCTCGCCTCGGCCGACGAGGTGGCAAGGGCGAAGGCGCGCTGGGCGCAAAGCCCGCACGGCCCCCTGCTGGAGCGGATCCTGCCGCCTACGTTTGACCCGGCGCAGCTGCCGCGGCCGCGTTCGCTGGGCGCGCGGCTGGTGCAGCGCTACTGCGTGCAATGCCACAACCTGCCCAATCCGGCGATGCACGACGCGCGGCGCTGGCCGTCGGTCGTCGAGCGCATGGTGCTGCGCATGCGCGGCCAAGGCAACCTGGGCGTGCTGATGAAGGAGATGATGGCGGGGGTCGAGGCGCCGACCGAGGAGGAGCACCGCGCGCTGCTCGCGTATCTGCGGCGTTACGCGCAGAAGGCGATCGATGCGAGTCGCTATCCCGAACTCGCCACTCCCGCGGGCGAATCCTTCCGGCTCGCCTGCCAGCAGTGCCATGTGCTGCCCGACCCGAAGCGCCATACGGCCGAGGAGTGGCCGAAGGTGGTGGCGCGGATGCAGGAGAACATGGAGTGGATGAATCGGGTGGTGGGGTCGGCGCCGGTGGCGGGGGAGCCGCAGTTGCGGGTGGAGGAGATCAATGCATTCTTGGCCAGATACGCGAAGCCGGCGCGGCAGACGATGCGCGATTGACTCACTGCGGCAATGGATTGATTCAGGACGCGCTTCAAACGACGCTAGCAGACGGTGTAAGGGATCGACGATCTGCAGATTCGGGCCCAGCGTGGCTCCCCGACCAGGGCCCGAACCAAGCGCCTTCGATTGACCGCGGACAAGGAGTAAGCGCCCACGGTTGCGCTTCGCCTTCACCACACCGAAGCACCTGGGTGGGGCTTTAGACCTTCAGCTAAGCCCGATACGGAATAAGTACGAAATCGTGACGCTCGGGCGGGAAGTCGCGTCGATTGCGGGTGACAAGCTTCAAGCCGTGATGCTGCGCGATCGCGGCCTGAAACGCGTCGGGCAGCTTCCAGCCATGCTCGCGGCGCAGCTCAGCCGCCGCGTCCGCGATGGCCTGATCGATCGCGAGCGTAGGGAAGCAGTCCAGCAGTTGCGCCGCCTTGCGTGCGGCACGGCGATCGAAGCCCGTGAGGACCTCGGCGCGCGTCACCACGGATATGGCCGCCTCGCCCTGCGCGCCTTCGAGAAACCGGGTCGCCGCGGCAAGGCCGTTGAAATGATCGATCAGGACGACCGAATCGAGCAGCAGCCTCAACGCCGGGAAGTCCACTCGCGCCGCAGGCGACGCTGCCAAGCGAGTCCGTCGCCTCGCTTCCAGGTGCCCGCAGTCTCGCGCAGCAGGCGCTCGAACCCGGCGGGACGCGCTTCCGACTCTTCACGCAACCGCCGAATGGCGCGCTGAACCAGCCGCGTCATCGGCAGGCCGTCGCGGCGCGCGGCGCGGTCGAGCCAGGCCTTGTCTTCCGGATCCAGACTGATAACGGTGCGAATCATGGGATCGATGCTGATATCGGTTTGAGCGTCATGATATCAACGGGAGGCGCGCGCCGTCAAAGCGGGGCGCGGTGCAACCGCGGAAGGCGAACCTACATCGTGGCCCGCTCGATCCACTCCAAGACAGCTCCCGCCGCCCTCTCCCACGCGGTTTCGAGCATGACCGCGTGCCCCATTCCATCGAGCAGCCCGTACTTCGCCCCGAGCAAACTCGCCGCGCTCTGCGCGAGGCTCGGCGCGATGAGAGCATCGTGCTCTGCCCCGAGCACGAGCGCCGGCACCCGCTGCATGCGCCAGAGCTGCGGCAGGTTCCAGATCGTCATGTCCATGAGCGCGCGCTGCGACTCGCGCTGCATGCGGCCGTAGAACCGGTCGATCCGCTCGCTCTCGACCGAGCGTGAAAAGAGCGCCTCGGCGAGCGCCGTGCGCGAAGCGCGATGCCCGCTCGCGAGCGCATTGATCTCGGAAAACAGCCCCGGCCGGAAAAACGCCAGGTGAAAGGTCGAAGGCAGCAGCCCGAACGGCGGCACGGGGCAGACATGCACCACCGCGGGCAGCGTCCCCGTGCCGCGCTCGAGATACTTCTGCACCACCAGCGCGCCCATCGAGTGCCCGATCACCACCGGCGGGCGGGGAAGCGCCTGGATCGCCACTTCGAGATCGTCGACGTAGTCCCCCAGCCCAAAGCCGTGCAGCCGGTCGTGCCCGCCGCTCTTGCCGTGACCGCGGAACGACAGCGCGTGCGCCTCGTACCCCCGCTCGGCGAACCACGGCAGGAAATACTCCGCCCAGCACCACGCGCCGACATACGCCCCATGCACGAACAGGAGCGGCGCGCGCCCGCCGCCCGAGCCGTTGACGCAGGAAAGCAGCTCGAGCGGCTCCTCGCCCGGCAGGTGGCGGCGCTCGATCGCGAACGTCACCGCGGCACCGCCATGCCGCGCGCCACCGCGGGCCGCGCGGCGATGGTGCAGAACCAGCGCTTCACGTTCGGAAAGTCGGCGAGCGCCACCTGGTGCCACTCGTGGCGCGCGACCCAGGGAAAGGTGGCGATGTCGGCGATCGAATACTCCGCGGCGAGGAACGCGGCCTCGCCGAGGCGCCGCTCGAGCACGCCGTACAGGCGGCGCGTTTCCGCCTTGTAGCGCTGGATGGCGTAAGGAACCGGCTCCTTCGCCGACCGAAGGAAATGATGCACCTGGCCGAAAATCGGTCCCACGCCGCCCATCTGGAACATGAGCCACTGCAGCGCCTCGTACCTGCCGCGCACCGACTGCGGCAGGAAGCGCCCGGTCTTGCCGGCGAGGTAGACGAGGATCGCGCCGGACTCGAACAGCGTGATGGGCGCGCCGTCGGGGCCTTCCGAATCGGCGATCGCGGGGATCTTGCTGTTCGGGCAGATGGCGACGAATTCCGGCCGGAACTGCTCGCCCTGGACGATATTCACCGCGTGCACCCGGTAGGGCAGGCCGCATTCCTCCAGCAGGATGGAGACCTTGCGGCCGTTGGGCGTGCTCCAGGTGTACAGATCGATCATGTCGCTCGGGCGTTGCGCAAAGGCGGCAATTCTAGTGGTTTCGGGCGCCGTGGAATAAGCGCCGGCGCGCAGCTGTTTTGCGGCAGGCGGCCGAAATGAAACGCATCCTGGTACTGTTTCCGAAGGAATGGGACCGGATCGAGTTCGCGCGTCCCGAGTACGCGCGCGAGTTCGAGTTCGTCTACGCCGGCTTCGACCTGTTCCGCTTTCCGGACAACGCGCGCCTGCTCGGTTTCGACGTCTTCCGATTCGTCAACCAGGTGGTGGCGCGCTTTCGCCACGAGCGTCTCGACGGCGTGTTCAGCAACAACGAGTACTTCGGCACCCTGATCGCGGCGGTGGTGGCGGAAAAGCTCGGCCTGCCGGGCAACGATCCGCGCGTCGTACTGACCGCCCAGCACAAGTTCTACGCGCGGCGCGCGTTTGCCGCGATCGCCCCCGAGGCTTCGCCGCGCTTTGCGGCCTTTGCCTACGCGGTGCGGCGCCGCGAGCAGCTGCCGTTCGAGCTGCCGTGTTTCGTCAAGCCGGTGAAGGCCACCTTCTCGGTGCTCTCGCGGCGCGTCGACACGTTCGATGAGCTGCGGCGCCATCTGGCCTTCTGGCCGTTTGAGAAGTACCTCATCAAGCGGCTGCTCAAACCGTACAATGATCTCGCCGCGTGGTACGCGGATTTCGCCATCGATGCGCACCACATGATCGCGGAGGAAATCCTGCGCGGCGTGCAGGTCAACCTCGACGGCTACGTGCACGGCGGCAGGGTCACGGTGCTCGGCGTCATCGACGAGAACATGTACCCGGGCACTTCCGCGTTCCGCAGCTTCGAGTACCCCTCGCGAGTCCCGCCGCAGGTGCAGGCGCGCATGATCGAGCTGGCCGCCCGGGTGCTCGGCGGCATCGGCTACCGGCACGGCTTCTTCAACCTGGAGCTCGCCTGGGACCCCGACAGCGGCCAGCTGCGGCTGATCGAGATCAATCCGCGCATGGCCTCGCAGCTCGCCTATCTCTACGAATGCGTCGACGGCGTCAGTCCCTACCGCATGCTGTTCCAGCTCGCCGTCGGCGAGGCGCCGCGTGGCGAGCGTGGCGTGCCGCGCTTTCGGCATGCGGCGAGCTTCGCCCTGCGCAAGTTCGACGGCAAGCCCCTCGGCGCCCACCCGACCCCCGACCAGATCGCGCGGGTGCGGCGCGATTACCCCGAGGCACGGCTCATGCTCTACCTCAAGCGCGGCGCGAGCCTCGCGCGCGAGATGAAGTGGCTCGGCAGCTACCGCTACGCCGTGGTGAACATGGGCGCCGCTTCCGCCAACGACCTGCACCAGCGCTTCCACGCCCTCAGGCGCCAGCTGTTCCTCGAATCGGATTTCGCCGCCGGCTTGTAGCGCAGCGCGTTACTCGCCGCGCAGCGCTTCCAGCGGATCGAGCGCGGCGGCGCGCCGCGCCGGCAGCACGCCGGCGGCCAGCCCCACCGTCACCGCAACCACCTCGGCCAGGACCGCGTACAGCCACGGTGTGTGCACCGGCAGCGCGGGCAGCGCGAGCGTCAGGATGCCGGCGATGCCCCAGCCCAGCGCGAGGCCCGCCGCGCCGCCGATCGCAGCGAGCAGCACCGCCTCGCCGAGAAAGAGCAGCAGCACGGCGCGCTGCGTCGCGCCGACGGCGCGCAGCAGGCCGATTTCGCCGGTGCGCTCGGCCACTGCGATTGTGAGGATGGTGAGGATGCCGACGCCGCCGACGACGAGCGATATCGCGCCGATCGCCGCCACCGCGAAGGTGATGGCGTCCAGCACCGTGTCGAACACCTCCAGCATCTTCTGCTGCGGCGTCACCGTGAAATCCTCCGCACCGTGGCGCCCGATGAGCACGCGCCGGATCCCGGCCTCGACCTCGGCGAGCGGAGCGGTCGGCTCGTAGGTGACGTGGATCTCCATCAGGCTCTCGCGGTTGAACATGTCGAGCGCGCGCGCCACCGCAATGAATACCGTGTCGTCGAGGTCGAAACCGAGCACCTGGCCCTTGGCTTCCATCACGCCGACGACGCGATAGCGCTCGGTGCCGATACGCACCCGGCTGCCGAGCGGGTTGGCGCCGCCGTAGAGTTCGCGCGCGACTTTCGCGCCCAGCACGACGAAGGCGCGCGCCGAGCGCGGGTCGTCCGGCGGCAGGTATTCGCCGCTCGCCACGCGCATGCTGAGCGCGCGCACGAAGTCCGGCCCGGTGCCGTAGAGCGTGACGCGCCGGCTGCGGCCGAGGTACTCGACCTCGGCGTTGCCCTGCACGACCGGGTCGGCGACGAGCACGTGCGGCGCGCGGCGCAGCGCGATCGCGTCCTCGATCGAGAGCGGCCGCACCGTGTTGACCGAGCCCAGCGACGCCCCGTGCGTCTGGATCCGCCCCGGCGTCACCGAGATGAGGTTGGTGCCGAACTGGGTGAACTCGGCGACCACGAAACGGTGCAGCCCCTCGCCGATCGAGGTGAGCAGGATCACCGCCGCGATGCCCACCGCGATGCCGAGCGCGGTGAGCAGCGTGCGCAGGCGGTGCGCGGCGAGCGAGGCGACGGTGAAGCGCACGAAGTCGGCCCAGGCCATGGTCCTAGCGTTTCGACAGCGCCCGCACCGGGTCGAGCCGCGCCGCGCGCCGCGCCGGGGCGACGGAAAAGAGCACCGCGGTGCCGATCGCCGTGAGCGGCGCCGCGATGACCGCCCACCAGGGGGCCGTGAACGGGATGCTCGGGAACAGCTGGCCGATGACGAGCTGTCCGAGCTTGCCCACCGCCAGGCCGAGCGCTGCGCCGCCAAGCGCCAGCAGCACCGCCTCGGCAAAGAACATCAGGCGGATGTTGCGGCCGGTCGCGCCGAGCGCCTTCAGGAGCCCGATCTCGTGGCGGCGCTGGGTGACCGAGATCAGCATCACGTTCATGATCAGGATGCCGGCGACCGCCAGGCTGATGGCGGCCAGCCCGCCCACGGCGAGCGTCAGCGCGCGCAGGATGCGGTCGAAGGTCGCGAGCACCGCGTCCTGGGTGATGACGGTGACCTCGCGCTTGCCGTCGTGGCGCTCGCGCAGGATCTCCTCGATGTCGCTTTGCGCGTAGGCGATCTGCTCGCGGCTCTTCGCTTCCACCAGGACGCGGAACAGCGCCTCGGTGTTGAACAGCGCCTGCGCCGCCGCCAGCGGCACGATGACGATCTCGTCGGTATTGAAGCCGAGCGATTCGCCCTGGCTCGCCAGCACGCCGACCACGCGGAAGCGCCGGTCGCCGATGCGCAGCCACTCGCCGAGCGCGCGGCGCGTACCGAAGAGCTCCGCCGCCACCTTGGCGCCCACCACGCAGACGGGCAGACTGTGGCGCGGGTCGCCGGGCGGCAGGAACTGCCCCTGCGCCATCTCCATGTGGCGGATGTCCATCAGTTCCGCGGTCGAGCCGAGCACCGGCGTCTCGCGATTGCGCGCGCCCACGCTGACGTCGCCGGCGCCGACGATGAGCGGCGCGAGGCGCCGCACCGCCGGGCTGCGCTTCAGCGCCAGCGCGTCTTCCAGTGTCAGGTCGCGCGGCGTCTTGCCGATCAGCACGCCGGGCATCGAGCCCGCGGTTTCGCTGCGGCCGGGCAGCACGATGACGAGGTGCGTGCCAAGCGAGCCGAACTGGTTCATCACGTACAGGCGCGCGCCTTCGCCGATCGAGCTCACCGCCACCACGGCCGCGACCCCGATGCCCATGGCGAGCAGGATGAGGAGCGTGCGCGCGCGGTAGCCGCGTACCACCTGCCAGGCGAAGGCGAGCGTGTCGGCCGGCCGCATGATCAACTGCGCTCGTCGCTGACGATGGCGCCGTCGACCATGCGCAGGCGACGGTGCGCGCGCACGCCGATTTCCAGGTCGTGCGTCACGACCACCACCGTGCCGCCCTCGTGATGCACGCGCTCCAGCAGCGCCAGCACCTCCTGCCCGGTGTGGCGGTCGAGGTTGCCGGTCGGCTCGTCGGCGAGAATCACGGTCGGTCCCATCGACATGGCGCGCGCGATCGCGACCCGCTGGCACTGGCCGCCCGAGAGCTGGTCCGGCCGGTGGCGCGCGCGCGCCTCCAGCCCGTACTCCGCCAGCAGCCGCGCCAGGCGCGTCCTGCGCTCGGCGGGGTCGACGCCGGCGAGCACCATCGGCAGCTCGATGTTCTGCTCCGCGGTGAGCCGCGCCACGAGGTGGAAGAACTGGAACACGAAGCCGATCTTCTCGCGCCGCACGCGCGACAGGGCGTCGTCGTCCAGTCCCGTGACGTCGCGCCCGTCGAGCGCGTAATGCCCTGCGCTCGGCCGGTCGAGCAGGCCGACGACGTTCAACAGCGTCGACTTGCCCGAGCCCGACGGACCCATGAGCGAAAGGTATTCGCCGCGCTCGATCTCGAGATTCACGCCGCGCAGCGCGTGCACTTCCTCCTCGCCGACGTGGAATACGCGCTCGATGCCGGAGAGGCGGATCATTTTGCCGCGGCGCTGGCGGCTTTGGCTTCCTCGGTCGCGAGCACGCCGGCCTTGACGCCGGCGCGCTCGAGCGAAGTCACGACGCGGGCGCCGCGCTCGAGGCCCTTGACCTCGCTGAATTCCCAGTTGGCGAGGCCGACCTCGACCGCGCGCTCCGCGAGCCTGCCGTCGGCACCGAGCACCAGCACGCGGTTGCCCGGCATCAGCGCGCTGGTCGGGATGCGCAACACGTTGTCGCGCGCCGCAATGACCACCTCGATGTCGGCGCTGTAACCGACCAGCAGGTGGCGCGCCTCGCCCGGGGCGTCGAACTCGACTTCGACCTCCACGGTGCGCGCCTGCTTTTCCACCGCCAGCACGTAAGGCGCGATGCGGCGCAGCTTGCCGGCGAAGCTCTGGCCGCGATAGGCGTCCAGCGTAATGCGCCCGCTCATGCCGATTTTCAGGCGCGCCGCATCGACCTCGTCGATCGGGGCCGAGACATAGAGGCAGGTGTCGTCGATCAGGTCGATCGCCGGCAGCGTCGGGATTCCGGGCGGCGACGGCGTGAGGAATTCGCCCACCTCGCCGTTCACTTCCGCCACGATGCCGGCGAAGGGCGCGCGCACCACGGTGCGGGCGGTGTCGGCGCGCGACGCGCCGATGCGGGCCCGGGCCTCGGCGACCTGCGTGCGCGCCGATTCGCAGGCCGCCTGCTTCGCCTGGGATTCGCTCTCGGCGCGATCGACGCGCTCCTCCGAAACGAAGCCCTTGTCGCGCAGCTGGCGCGTGCGCAGCGCGTCGCGCGCGGCCGCCGCGGCGACGAGGCAGGCCTCGTTGACGTGCGAGCGCGCAGTCTGCAGCTGCTCGCGCGCCACGCGCTCGCGCGCCACCAGATCGTCGTTCCACAGCTCGAGCAGCAGCTGCCCGGCCTGCACCCGGTCGCCCTCGCGCACGGCGAGTTTCTCGATGCGCCCGCCCAGCGGCGTCGCCAGCTTGGCGCGGCGGCAGGCCGCCACCGAACCGGCGCGCGTGTTGGCCACCGTGTTCTCGACCCTGCCGGGCTCCACTGCCGCCACCAGCACTGCCACCGGCTTGGGCCGCGACCATTGCCAGGCGGCGTACGCCAGCGCCGCAAGGATCAGGACGGCGAGCAGGCGGGGCCACAGTTTCGACCAGGGCATCAGGGTCATGGTGCGTGATTGTGCCGCCGCCCGCCGTCGGCTGCTTGACGCAGCGCAACCCGCTCAGTCACCGAGCGCCGTCGCGATCGCCTGCACGCGCGCGGCCTCGAGGCGGGCCGCAATGTCGGCGCGCGTCGCGGCTGCGCCTGCGATGGCGGCCGCGTCCACGGCCGCCGCGGCGGCGAGCGAGCGCTCGAGGCGGGCGCAGGCCGACGCCATGGCCGGCCCCGGTTCGGCGAAGCGCGCCGCCGCGAGAAGCTCGCGAAAGCGCTCCGGTCGCCGCAGCGCATCGGTCGCCTTGAGCAGCGCGAGCAGCCGCTTCGGCGGCGCCGCGCCGGCCTCGCGCCAGGCCGTGCGCAAGCGACTGCCGAGGCGTGCGAGTTCGCGTTCGGCGTTGGGCACGCGCAGGCGCTCGCAAAGCGCCGCCACGGCGGCGGCCTCCGCATTCCAGGTGAGCAGCGCGAAGCGCACCGTCAGCGGCGCGCCGCCGGCCGCCGCGCGCGCCAGAGTCTCGACGTCGGGGCGGATCCCGGGCAGCAGGCGTTCGAGCGCGCCGCAGCGCTCGAGCGCCGCCAGCATCTGCTCGGGATGCGCTTCGCCAAGTCCGCGCGCGAGCTCCTGCCACACGCGCTCGGGCACCAGATGCTCGACTTCGCCCGCCTCGACCATGCGGCGCATGAGCGCCAGCGTTTCCGCCGCGATGCGGAACCCGAAACGCGCGGCAAAGCGCGCCACGCGCAGGATGCGCACCGGGTCCTCGGCGAAGGCTTCGCTCACGTGCCGCAGCACGCCCTCGCGCAGGTCGCGCGCGCCGCCGAACGGGTCGATCAGCGCGCCGCCGGGGTCGCGCGCCATGGCGTTGATCGTCAGATCGCGCCGCGCGAGATCCTGCTCGAGCGTGACCTCGGGCGCGGCGTAGACGGTGAAACCCTTGTAGCCGCGGCCGCTCTTGCGCTCGGTGCGCGCCAGCGCGTATTCCTCGTGCGTTGCCGGATGCAGGAACACCGGGAAGTCCCGGCCCACCGCCTTGAATCCCGCGGCGGTCATGCCCTCCGGCGTCGCGCCGACGACCACCCAGTCGCGGTCCGCCACCGCGATGCCGAGCAGCTCGTCGCGCACCGCGCCGCCGACGACGTACGCCTTCACGCGCGCCGCGGCATGCGTCTTCAGCGGCGCGCGCGCTGGCGCAGCTGCGCGTAGCGCGTGCGCGGCCTCGCGGGCGCGAGCCAGCCCGGCGCCGCGACCTCCAGCGCCGTGGGCTGCAGGCCGAACGGCAGCGCGCTGCCGCTGCACACGCTCGGCACCTGCATCGAGCGCACGTTGTCGCGCGTCATGAGCGGTACCGGCATCCACTCCATGGCCCGGGCCTGCAGCTTGGAGGCCCAGTCCGGCAATCCCACGACGAGGCGCCGCCGCCCGGTCGCGGCGCAGACGTAGCGCACCAGTTCGAGCAGCTGATAAACCTTCGGTCCGCCGAGGTCGTAGCGCTGGCCGCATGCCGCGGGGTCGTCGAGCGCGGCGATGAAGGCGCGCACCACGTCGCCCACGTAGACCGGCTGGAAACGTGCCCGCGGGCAGGCGACCGCGAGCACCGGCAGCACCGCCGCGAGGCGGGCGAACAGATTCAGGAAAGCGTCGTCGGGCCCGAATATCACGGAAGGGCGGAACACCGTCACGGCGAGATCGTCGGCCGCCAGCACCGCGCGCTCGCCGATGCCCTTGGAGCGCAGGTATTCCGAGGGCGCATCCGGCGCGGCGCCGAGCGCGCTCATGTGCAGCAGGCGCCGGATGCCGGTCGCGCGGCAGGCGGCGACCGCAGCCTGCGCGATCTCGACGTGCGCGCGCGCGAAATCCGGACCGTAATCGTTCGGTCCGCGCTCGTCCGGCCGGCCGCGCCGGCTGTGCAGCACGCCCACCAGGTTGATCAGCGCGTCGTGCCCCGCGGCCATGCGCGCCAGGGCATCGGCGTCGGCGACCTCGCCCTCGATGACTTCGACCGTGGGCAGCAGGATGAGGTGCTTGGCGCGCTCGCGACGCCGCGTCGGCACCGTCACCTCGGCGCCCGCGGCGGCGAGCGCCGCGACCAGATGCCGGCCGACGAAGCCGCCGCCGCCGACGACCAGGATCCTGCGGTGGCGCATGGCTCAGGACCGCTCGTCGGCAGCGCGCTCGCCCGGCGCGATGGTGCCGAGGCGCTGCTTCAGCGGCGTGTGCCTGCCGCCGTGCAGCATCGCGTAGAACATCGTGTTGGCCATCACTTTCTTCACGTAGTCACGCGTTTCGTTGAACGGAATGGTTTCGGCGTAGATCGCGCCCTCGAGCGGTTTGGCGTCGCGCCAGCGGCGCGCGCGCCCGGGCCCGGCGTTGTAGGCCGCGCTCGCGAGCACGGGGTGGCCGAGGCTTTCCAGCACGTACTTGAGGTAGCCGGTGCCGAGCGTGACGTTGGTGCCGACCTCGGCCACGCGCTGCGGCGAGAGGCTCATGCCGATCCTGCGCGCCATCCAGCTCGCGGTCGCAGGCATCAGTTGCATCAGGCCGCGCGCCCCGGCGGACGACCTGGCGTCGGCGATGAAGCGGCTTTCCTGCCGCACCAGGCCGAGCACCCAGGCCTCCTCCAGATCGAAGGCGCGCGCCTGCTCGCGAAACACGTCGCGGAACGGCGCCAGGAATCGCACCTGGAAGTTGTGCTGACGGGCAGTGCGATCCGCCGTGTTGATCGCCCGGTCGAACACCTCGGCGCGGCGCGCGAGCTCCGCCGCGGCGAGCAGCTGCGGGTCGTCCATGCCGCGGATCGTGAAATTCCATTCGCGCGTCGCCTCGCTGCGCAGTCCCAGGCGATACAGCTCGAGCGCGCGCGCGAGGCCCGGATTGCGCCTGGCGAGCGCCACCTCGTCTTCGCCCGCGACGTGCATCGGCTGCGGGACGGCAATCGCCTCGCCGAGTTCCTCCGCCGCCAGCAGGCCGTAGAAATGGGGCTGTCCCGAGATGCGCAGATAGTAGGCGCGTGCGCCCTCGGCGCTGCCCTGCGCGGCGAGCGCGCGGCCGTACCAGTAGGTCCACGCCGGGTCCTGCCGCGCCGTGACCGACAACGGGTCGATCGCCGCGCGCACCATCTCCCAGTCCGCGGCGCGCAGCGCGGCGCGCGCTTTCCACGCCAGCTGCTCGTCGCTCAGTTCGGCATCGCCCGCCAGGCGGTACCAGGCAACCGCCTCCGCCAGATGGCGGCGCGCGGCTTCGTAGGCGATCCGGCCCCACAGGCTCTTGCGCTCGGCATCGCCCAAGCGCAGGCCGAGCGGTCCCATCAGCACCTCCGCCGCGGGCCGCGGATCGGTGCGGGCCAGCCGCACGAAAGCGAAGCGCAGCATCTCGCGCGCAGCGCGGCTCTCCAGGCTCGAGGGCGGATGGGCGAGCACGCGCTGTGGGGCGCTGGCCGCCTGCTGCAGCAGCCGCTCGTCGGGGGCCTCCGCCCCGGGCAGATAGCCAAGTGCCCGCTTTGCGGCCGCCACTTGTCCGTGCTCGAGCAGCAGCCGCACGCGGTCCCAGATCTGCGCACTGTCGAGCCGCCCGACGGCAATCATCGTTTCGGCGAGCATCGCGCAGCCTGCGGGCAGCTCTTTCGGCTCGCGCCACATCGCCTGCGCTTCTTCGTACGCGCCGTCGTCGGCGCGCGCGAGGCGCGCAGACCAGGCGTAGCAGCGGATTTCCAGGTTCTCCGACAGGAAAGACGCCAGCTCGAGGTCGAATGCCGCCCACTCGCCACGGCGCCCGAGTTCCCTGAGCCACTCGCCGCGCAGGCGCTCGGCCAGATAACTGCCTTGGTAACGCGACAGGAAACCGTTGACCTCGGGGGGCGCGGCATTCTCCAGCTCCAGCCTCAGACGCCAGTAATCGACATAGGGCTCGAGCAGGTGTCCTTCGAGCTGCGCCGCCTGCTTCTGCAGCTTGAAGACATCTCCGGCGCGAAACGCGTCGTACGCGGCCAGCAGCGCGTCGTCGGGAGCCGGCTTTTTCGGCGCCGCGCACGCCGCTCCCGGGCCGAGCACGGCAAACGCCAGTGCTATAGTCAGGAGGTGCCGCAAAAACATCGCTCAAGCATAGCATGCAGGGCGCGGCGCTGAAGCGTTGGCGCGCCGCCGAGCGCGCCCGGCTGATCGCGGCGCGCGAGGCGATCGATCGCAGCACGCTGGACAGCCTGCGCCGGCGCATCGATGCGCATCTGGAACGCGCGTTTCCCGGCCTGGCCAGGGGCGTGCTGGCACTGTGCTGGCCGATCCGCAACGAATACGATGCGCGCCATCTCGCCAGAACGCTGCGCGCGCGCGGCGCGTTGACCGCGCTGCCGGTGGTGGTCGCAGCGCGCAGTCCGCTCGCCTTCCGCGAGTGGCACCCGGGTGTGACGCTCGCGAGCGGCGCGCTCGGCATCGCCTATCCGGTTGGCTCGCGCGAGCTCGTCCCCGACCACGTGCTGCTGCCGATGAACGGCTGGGACGACGGCGGCTACCGTCTGGGCTACGGCGCAGGCTACTTCGACCGCACGCTCGCCAGCCTGGCGCGCAAACCCGACCTCATCGGGGTCAGCTTCGAGCTGGCCCGGATGCCCACCATCCACCCGCAACCCTGGGACGTTCCGGTCGACTACGTCGTCACGGAGCGCGGCGTGTACCGGCGCGACGCCGCGGGATTGGCGTTTCTGGGCGAGCCGGCGGCCGGCACGCCGAGCCGGCTGGCCTCGGCGGTCTGTTACGCCGACGAAGTCGCGCCGGATTACTTCGGCGCGCCGAAGGCCTAGCCGAGGAACAACCGGTAGGCGGGATTGCGCGTCTCGTCGGAGAACGGGTAGCCGAGCTGCGCCAGGAAGCGGCGGAAATCGCGCATGCCCTCGCGCGGCACCTGGATGCCGACCAGGATCGAGCCGTAGTCGGCGCCGAGATTGCGGTAATTGAACAGGCTGATGTTCCAGCCCGGGTTCATGGCGGAGAGAAATCTCATCAGCGCGCCGGGGCGCTCGGGAAACTCGAAACGGTAGAGCAGTTCGTTCTTCGCCAGCGCCGAATGGCCCCCGATCATGTGCCGCATGTGGCCCTTGGCGACCTCGTCATCGGAGAGATCGAGCGTGCGGAAGCCCCCGCGCCGCAGCCGCCGCGCGATGCGGGCGGTCTCGTCGCGGTCGTGCACCGTGACGCCGACGAAGATGTGCGCCTGGCGCGGATCCGACATGCGGTAATTGAATTCGGTGATGTTGCGCCCGCCGATCGCCTTGCAGAAGCGCCGG
>SCUF01000312.1 GCA_004298325.1 Betaproteobacteria bacterium
CACCGCCTTCTCCAGGCTGTCGAACTCGACCACCACCGTGCGCAGCAGCTGTCCCGCCTCGTACACCTTCGCCGCGTTGCCGCGCGCCACGAACCGCCCGCCCGCGGCCAGCACCGCCGGCGCCGCGACTTTCGCATAAGCCGCGAGGGCTTCGGGGTTTTTGATCGAGCGGTACGACACGACCCAGTAGGCCTTTGCCATCTTCAGTCCCTCCTGTTGGCAGGAGATTATCCCAACAAAGACGCTTCAAGGCCGTATCCGCGAGATCCTCGCAGAGAACGAGGTCGCGATCGCCGTGTTCGACAGTTTCCCGGTCGCGCCGGGCCATGCGCTCGTACTGCTACGGCGGCACTGCGCGACCATCTGGGATCTCGACGCTGCCGAGATCGATTCAGAGCGGAATTTTGGGTTCGGTCTCCCGACCGGGTTTTTTCGGCTGCTTGATACTGCCGCCTTCATGCTCCCATTCCTGCTCGGCCGCGGCCTGTGCAGGCGGAGGGGTCGAATCCTGTGCCGGCGGCGTGCGGGTGAACATCGAGCGCAAGGCGTTCAGCCACTCGGTATAGATCGCCGTAATAGGCGTGCGGGAGGGTTCCATCTTTTCATCATGCGACTCGGCATCGCGCCCGTCTGTGCGGCAGCGCACGGGTGGGGTGGGTGATACGGTGCCCATGCTGGCGAAAGAGTACGGTGCCGACGAAGAAGCGGTCTGGGACGCCATCCGCTGCGAGCTCGACCTCAGGGCCGCCTGAAGGGGAGTGAAGTCACCTGTTCCCCGAGCAGCGCGCCGCGGCGCCTGGCCCATCGCAGCAGTTCCAGAGCTCCGGAACGAGCGTGGCGGAGTCCATGCCCTGCTATGATTGCACCATGCCGAAGAAGCCGCTCATCGAGAGCAATCCCTACCTCAAAGACCCGGCGCGATACCGCCGCGACCTGATCACAAACGTCTCCAGCTCGACCGCAATCGAGACCGGCGGCGGGGTCGAAACGATCGCCAAGACCCTCCCCACCGATCCCAAGCCCCTGCCCATCAGGACGCGGCGAGGCTCCTCTCGATAAGGGCGGCGAAGATTTGTTCCATCGGCCGGTAGTTCCGGTCCATGCCTGCCTGAACGGCCGCGAAGTATTGCGGCCGCCGCTTCCCGGTAACCGGTGTGAAGTCGAGTTGCGGTAGCCCCGCCTGGGCGGCCATGAGCGTGGCGAGGGCGCGCGCGACCCGGCCATTCCCGTCTCTGAAGGGATGGATGAGGAGAAACTCCACGTGCACCTCTGCAAGAGCCTCGACGACCTGCGACCGGTCCGAAAACCGGCACGGCGTATGGCGCGCGAGCACGTCTCTCTGGTAGTTCGCCATCAGCGCCGGAATGCGGCCAGCCGCGGCGAACGGAAATCCGTCCTTGCTCACGTTCACGCTGCGGTATTCCCCTGCCCACTCGTAGATTCCTTCCAGCCACATCCGGTGCATGCCGCAAATATCTTCCGCGGTGAAGCGGTGGTCCGCATCAAACCGCCGGTTGAATAGATCCATCGCCGACTGGAGCGCGCGCGTTTCGACAACATTCATCTCGCGCACGGTCCGTATTCCCAGGAGGTTCCTCAACACTCGGCGGCGCGAACCGGCTTCGAATTGCGCCTCCGGCAGCATTGAAACGTCGTAGCGGCCACCTTTCTTCACGCGCTTACCCCTTGCAGCATGTCGCGCGCGGACCAGAGAAGTACGCATCCTGGTGCCACGTCAGCCTCTCAGGGTGTACCAACACTTGGGGAAACCGTTGCAACCCCAGAACGCGGATTGGTCCTTCTTGTTCTCGCGTCGCACCAGCTTCGAGCCGCAGTTCGGGCACGACGGCGTGAGGTAATCCCCTTCCGTCGCGACCTTCAGCAGCCGCTGCTGATCCTCCGTTGAGCGTCCCAGAATCCGCTTCAGCAGCCCCGCCCCGTCGATGAGATGGATGCGGTTTTCATTCGCGAATCGCTCCGCTTCCGCGTTGAACGTCGATGCCGTGACGAACGTGCCGCGCGGCACCGCCTTCGCGGTCATCACGCCGAGCAGCTCGCGCAGCGGCTTGGGCCCGACCGGGCGGCTCCACTGTTTGCACTGGACGATGTTCTCGATGCTCGCCGGGTTGTTCGGTGCGCGCAGCGTAATGTCGATTCCGCCGTCTGGTCCATGGCTCTGCGTCGTGGCGTCGAAACCGCAAACGCGGAAGTACTCCGCGCAGACTTCCTCGAACAGCTTCCAGTCGATGGCGCGCAGCAGCTCCTGGCTCCAGCGGTCAGGGCGCGGCGCTGCCGTCTTGCCGGCCGACTTCCAGATTTCGTAAAGATCGTCGCGCCCGCCGACGACTCCCGCTGGCGGCTCGCTCTCCGCCGCGGGTACGCGCGCCCAGGGATCAGCCCCTTTTGAAGGCGGCGCATCGCGACGTCTCGAGCGCGATTTCAACACCGCCGAAACGGCCGCCGCCGCGAGAAACAGGAGTGGGAACGCGTACTGTCCGGCCGTCGCCAACCCTCGAATGAGAACGCCCGTCGCGAACCCGCCCGCATTCTGGCCTGGCCGTGGTGGAGTGACCGGCGTGGCGGCAATCCAATGCAGGACAACGTAGGCAGCGACTGCAAGCGCGACGCCGACCCACCAGGGGAATGCCGCGACGATTTCGACGATGTCGCGCGCGCTGTTGGAGCGGCGTCGGCCCATTGGCTAAGCAGTCGCCCAGTCGGCCGAGAGCAGCGCCGCCTGTTCCAGCACCGTCTGCGTCGCTTTCTCCTGCTTGTCCGGCGGGTAGCCGTACTTTCGCAAGATGCGCTTCACCAGAACGCGCAACTGCGCGCGCACGTTCTCGCGCATCGTCCAGTCGATCGTCACGTTCTTGCGCACCGTTTCGACCAGCTCGCGAGCGATGGTGCGCAGCGTCTTGTCGCCGAGCACCTTGACTGCGCTGTCGTTCGTCTCCAAGGCGTCGTAGAACGCCAGCTCGTCCTCCGACAGCCCGAGTGTCTCCCCCCGTGCGTTGGCCTCCCGCATGTCCTTCGCCAGCGCGATCAGTTCTTCGATCACCTGCGCAGCCTCGATCGCGCGGTTCTGGTAGCGGCGGATGGTCTGCTCGAGCATCTCGGCGAAGGAACGCGCCTGGACCACGTTCTTGCGCCGCCGCGCGGCCAACTCGCCCTTGAGCAGCTTCTGCAGCAGCTCCACGGCGAGATTGCGCTGGGGCAGCCCACGCACCTCGGACAGGAACTCCTCCGAAAGGATAGAAATGTCGGGCTTCGCGAGCCCCGCCGCCGCGAAGATGTCGATCACGCCCTCAGGCGCAACCGCGCGCGAGATGATCTGCCGGACCGCCTGCTCGATGTCTTCTTCGGGCCGCGCATCGCCGGGCGCGCGCTTGGCGAGCACCGCCTGCACGGCCTGGAAGAACCCCACGTCGTCGCGGATGCGCAATGCCTCCACGTGCGGAACCGCGAGCGCGAAGGCCTGCGACAGCTCGCGCACCGCAGCCACGCAGCGGTCCTTGCCATCCTTCTGGGCGAGGATGTGCTCCTGCGCGGCCGGCAAGAGACCCAGCCGCTCCTGCGGCGTGCCGGTCGTCCACTTCGAGCGGTCGAAGCCGTGGAAGAGCCCGGCGCACACCTCGTACTTCTCAAGCATCACGGCGACCGCCTCGTCCTGATCAAGTGCCGTCCGCCCGGTGCCGCCGCTCTCGGTGTAGGTGGCCAGCGCCTGCTTCAACTCCTGCGCGAGACCCAGGTAGTCCACCACCAGCCCGCCTGGCTTGTCCTTGAACACGCGGTTCACGCGCGCGATCGCCTGCATCAGCCCGTGCCCGCGCATCGGCTTGTCGACGTACATCGTGTGCAGGCTTGGCGCATCGAAGCCGGTGAGCCACATGTCGCGCACAAGAACGAGCTTGAACGGGTCCTTCGGGTCGCGGAATCGATTGGCCAGCGCCTCGCGCCGGGGCTTGTTGCGGATGTGCGGCTGCCAGTCGGCCGGGTCGGAGGCCGAGCCGGTCATTACGACTTTGAGTGCGCCGTGCTCGTCCTCGCTGCTCTCCCACTGCGGCCGCAGCTTCGCGATCGCGCGGTAAAGCTCCACGCAGATGCGCCGGCTCATGCAGACGATCATCGCCTTGCCGTCCATCGCCTCGAGCCGCCTCTCGAAGTGCTCGACGATGTCCTTCGCAACCAGTTCCAGGCGCTTCTCGGCGCCCACCACCGCCTCGAGCTGTGCCCACTTCGTCTTGAGCTTCTCCTTCCTCTCGACCTCCTCGCCCTCGGTCGCCTCTTCGAACTCGGGGTCGATTTTCGGCCGCTCGGCCTCGTCGAGCGCGAGCTTGGCAAGCCGGCTCTCGTAGTAGATCGGCACCGTGGCGCCGTCCTGCACGGCGCGCTGGATATCGTAGACGCTGATGTAGTCGCCGAACACGGCGCGTGTGTTTGCGTCCTGCAGCTCGATCGGCGTGCCGGTGAAGCCGATGAAGGAAGCGTGCGGCAGCGCATCGCGCATGTGGCGCGCGAAGCCGTCGATGAAGTCGTACTGGCTGCGGTGCGCCTCGTCGGCGATCACCACAACGTTGCGCCGGTCGGAAAGCGTCGGGTGCCGGTCGCCCTTCTCCTCGGGGAAGAACTTGTGGATGGTGGTGAACACCACCCCGCCCGCGGCCACGCTGAGCAGTTCGCGCAGGTGCGCTCGCGACTCGGCCTGCACCGGAGGCTGGCGCAGCAGGTCCTGGCAGCGCGAGAAGGTGCCAAACAGCTGGTCGTCGAGGTCGTTGCGGTCGGTGAGCACGACGAGGGTCGGGTTCTGCATCGCCGGCTCGCGGATGATGCGGCCGGCGTAGAAAGCCATCGTCAGGCTCTTGCCCGAGCCCTGCGTGTGCCAGACGACGCCCACGCGCCGGTCACCGGGTTTGCCGCCCGGCTTGCGGCCTGCTTCATAGCGACCTTCGGGCTCTGCGGCTCGACTCAGTTCCGCAGCGCGCAGCGTCTCGCCCACCGCCACCTGCACCGCGTGGAACTGGTGGTAGCCGGCCATCTTCTTGACGATGCGCCCGCCGTCGTCCTCGAACACGATGAAGTCACGAAGCAGGTCGAGAAAGCGACGAGGCGCGCACAGGCCCTCGATCACCACCTGAAGTTCTGGCAAATGTGAGTCGGCCAGCGTTTCGCCCGCAATGGTGCGCCAAGGCTTGAACCACTCGCGTCCGGCGCTGAGCGTGCCCACGCGCGCCTCTACGCCGTCGGAGACGGCCAGCAGTGCGTTGGGTGCGAAGAGGGACGGCACCTCCGCTTTGTAGGTCTGGAGCTGCTGAAATGCGCTCCAGATCGTGGCGTTCTCGTCCGCCGCGTTCTTGAGTTCCACCACCGCCAGCGGTATGCCGTTCACGCACAGCACCACATCGGGTCGCCGCGAGTGCTTGTTCTCCACGACGCTGAACTGGTTCACCGCCAACCAGTCGTTGCGCGTCGGGTCGCAGAACTCGATCACGCGCGCCTGCGCGCCGCGGATGCTGCCCTCAGCATCGCGATACTCGACCGTCACGCCATCCACTAGCAGCTGGTGCAGGGCGCGGTTGCGCGCGATGAGTTCCGCGCCTTCGGGCAGTGTCAGCTTGCGGAAGGCATCCTTCAGCGCCTCGGCGGGTAGTACCGGGTTGAGCCGGGCGAGCGCATCGCGCAGACGCTGTGTTAGGACCACCTGTCCGTAGTCGTCGCGTTCGGCCGCGGGTTCTCCGGGAGCGATTTCGGCGCCGTTCAGTCCTGTCCATCCGACGCTCTCCAACCAAGCAAGCGCCGCTAGTTCGACCACGGATTCCGTGACACCCCGCTCCGTCATGACGCCGCCTTCACTGCCACATCTGGCGCCCCTGCGCCCTCGGCGCCCTTGGCCTCCGCATCGAACTCGGCCAAATACACGCGATAGCTTTCGGGCTCCATCTGAAAGAGCACCTCACTGGGACGGAAATCGAGCTCGTAGATGCGGATCGGCCCGTGTGCTTCGTCGATTACCTCATTGAAATCTGGGTTATCGTCGTACGACGTCCGGGACTCATCTAGCGGATTCGGCAATGCACGGGCCTGTCTGTGCACACGGTAAATAAAACCAACGATCGTGTCGGCCGCCTCGGCTGCCATCAGCGCCTGCACCGATTCCATCGACGGACGCGAAGTGCCAGAACCGTGCGAAGCGAACCCGCACTTGTTCCGCAGCTCGCAGATGCCTTTGATAGCGGTACTTAGGCCTCCGAGAGTTCGTTTGAGGCTGTCGCGGACTTCGGCTTCACTGCTCGCCATCGGGGGTAGAAACGGCAGATGCTGAGAAGCAATTTTGAACAGCTTTGGAAGGTCATCGTTCTCGCTAAAAGCGATGTTTCGTTCGTTGAGCACAGTCCGGCACACGCTTTCGACCAAGGTCTTCGCGAGATCGAATGCCAAGCTTGGATTCTCGACAACGGCCCGCTCGATACTCCTTACCTGCTGCTCTACATGCGTGAGCCCGCCCGCGATCGCGTCGCGGATGCCGTGCATGACAAACGGCGCGATAAGCGATTCGGCCATCACTAATAGCCTTCTGCCGCCCTGGCGAGGAACAACTCCACTTCAGCAGGCGGAATAATCGGCGCAATTTCGTCACGAACTCCAGTGTCTACTATTCTGCTCGCGTCCACAGCGGCTTTCAGGTCCGCTGCGGAAATCCACTCGCTGTTCCATAGTCGCTCGGCATTACCTGCAACCAGTCTGCAGATAGCCTCGTCGTACGCGATGTCGTTATTAAGAGGGAATGTCACCCGCTGCAGCCATATCTGCATATGGCCAGTGTTGGGGATGTGTACAAACTTCCTTCGGATGCGGTCTGCAATGAGCACCTTCTCATCGTTGCCATCCATGAAGCTCAAGAGTTTGCTGAGGATCGCCGCGCAGATCGCATAGGTTCTCGGGTTGCGGTAGGCGATATCGACCACGATGGCGACCAGTGGTATGGGGTTTTCCAAGGATGTTGAGATTCTTGCGATGCGCCTGTTGTATTCGTTCAGCGCAATAACCGGACTACCAGCATTGGGAAGCTGGAGCGCATAATCATGAATGATGAGCAGGTGCTTCTGTAGGTTCTTGTCGAATTGTTTTCGGGTAATCCAGCACAGCTTGTCGTCTTTGATCGAAGCACGCACCACGTCGCTATTTATCTTGGTCTTACTCGGGCTGAGCTTCAATCCAAGGCCCGTTGTCACTTCGGTGATTGACTTGACGATTGCCTCGCCAACTTCTGGACTGTTCACAAATACTCGGTAATCGTCGCGATAGCGCAGTATCCGAAAATCCAAAATTTGCGCCGCCCGGAGTTGCTCAGACAACTCGAGGTCGGCGAAACCGAGCACCATCGTGCGACAAGATCCATCAGCACTGATCCCTGAGGGATGCCGTTGGTCTGGCCGTGGCGCATATCCTGGATGTAACCGTCGATGACATTGCCAATGAGACTCTGATCTCGGCGCCGCTGTTTAGCTTCGACCTTCGTGTGCAACGCCCAAGCAATGGAGTGTGTGTAGAGGGCGCCGTAGCAGTCCGTGATGTCGGTTTCGATCAGGTAGCCGTAGTCGAGAACCATCTCGATGGAACCTTGCTCCACCGCATGCCACCACTGCGAGACTTGTTCGGCCTTGTCTTTCTGTTCAGACAAGGAAACTACCGGCAGGCTCAGGCAGCGTATCTGCTGGTTGACGGCGAATTGCCGGAAACGCTCACATATCAGCTGCCAGTTAGCTTCTTCGGTAATAGCGTGCACCAGGGCAACGTACAAGGCCGGGTGAATCAGCTGATAGGGCCGCCATGCGAATCTACCGTCCTTGTTCTGCAAAATGGTGTAGTTAACGTCATCGTGATCCCTAGGGTCTGACTGCCTCAGATCAGCTAGCCTCTTGCCGTGTAGAACCTCTTGTATCCCGTTGATCAGATCGCCAAAGGCAATATACGGCGGCAGGTCCAACTTGCAATAGCTTTCGGGTGTCAACAGGAAGCTTCGCGCTTCGTCGTGCGTCAGATCGAGAAGCGATCGTCGGCTGATCTTGGCAGACGATCGCGCGCTGGCGCTCATGTGACCGCACCTACGAATCGCTCGGCGTTCTTCACCCGCATGTCGCCGGAGATCAGCTTGGGCAGGAGCGTATCGCGCAGGGCGGCGAGAGTTCGGGATTGATCGTTTTCGACGTTCACACGGCGTGAAAGCGCGCTTGCCAGGCGCTCGAACTGCACTAACAGCGATTCGGTTGGAAGAAGCTGTGCGCTCATGTATGCGAGGTTGCGATTCAGCCCTGGCACTGCGGAATCCGCTCCGAGCGAAGCGAGGTCATGTGTCTGAAGGGCGTGAAATAGAAATTGCAGGCTTCGGCAACTCGGCTTCGGCAAGACGTAGAACGTAGTGTCTATGGGAAAGAAGTCGGTGGGAACCCACGTCGCGATTCCAGGGTTACCCTTTCGACCGACGACAATGCCGGGACCGACAGCGAGTCGCTCTTCATGCCAACCAACCTGACCGTTTGAGCCGTAGACTGGAACATTGCCATCGCGCCGGTCTTCAGCCTTGAGCGCCTTTCCATAGGCAAGTTCCAGCAGATCACCTATTTTCTTCACCACCCATCCCTCCGGAATCTCGCCGAGTTCGGAGTCGACGAGGCGGGCGGGGAAGAGTTCGGCGAGGGGGTTGGGGAGGCCGGGGTCGCGACCCTCGGCTTTGGCACGGACGGGGTCGAAGTCCACGAACCACGACTTGAATAGAGCGCGCGCCATCGCCTCCAGCGTCTCGTTCATCCGCCGGTTCAGCTCGATCTTGTCGTCCAGAGTACCGAGGATGTAGGCGATGGCGCGTTGTTCCTCAACGCGCGGGAGCGGGATTCGGACAAGGCGAAGCTCGGTCTGTCGAATTCCTTGCGCTGTTGTGCCTGTGGCCCGTGACAGGAGATCGTGGCGCACGTGCTCGGACTGAAACGCATAGAACAGGAAGCGGCCGTAGAGGCGTGCCTTCTTGGTACGAATGCCGAAGAGCCGCTGGCCCAAGCACCATTCGACGTCGTCAGACACGTACGCTGGTTCCCCCAGCGGGGCCTCCGATGTGAGGATGACGTCGTCGTGAAGAAGCGGTGTTTTCATCCACTTGCGATAGGTGGCTTCGTTGACGAACCGCGGCTCATCCGCAGAAAGGTCGACGCGCCGCCCTTTGATGGCCTTTGCTGAAATTACACGATAGCCGTGAGCGACGAAGTCGGAACCGAGCTTGAGCGGTGTGACGCCCCGGCGGTCCACGATGTCATCGACCAGTTCCTCAAGCGGCGCAACGAGCCACTCACCCGCCATACCCAAGCTCCTTCAGGTTGACAGCGTAGGCGGCATCGAGCTTCCCCGCCTCGACCCGCGGCTCGCGCAGCGTCGCGGCGAAGCGATTCACTTCCCTTCTCCCCACGAACCGAATCCAATCGGACGCTTGCCTACTGTGGGAGGCGCCATAAGTTCGCGGATGGCCTCAAACACCTCCCTGAACTGGGAGTCGTACTTCTTCTCGAGCGCAGCGAGCTTGCGGGCCAATTCGGCATTGGAGGCGAGCAATTGCCGCAACCGCACGAACGCGCGCATGATTTCGACGTTCACCATCACGGCACGCTTACTGCGCAGCACGCTGGACAGCATCGCCACGCCCTGTTCGGTAAATGCATAGGGCGCATAACGGCGACCGCCCCATCTTGAGGTGCCAATCTGTGACCTCAAGTTTGAGGTGCCAGATTGGTACCTCAAGCTCGCGAATTCCGCGGCACGGAGTTGAAACATGAAGTCGTCCGGAAATCGGTCGCGGTTACGTCTTACGGCGCGATTGAGCGCCTTGGTCTCCACCTGATACAGGTCCGCCAGATCCTCGTCCAGGATCACCTTGTGACCGCGGATCAAGAGGATCGACTGCGTGATGCGCTCGATCGGGACTACGATCGCGCCTGCTTCAGCCTTCCTGCCGCCCATACCCCAGTTCCCTCAGATTCGCGGCGATCGCGGCGTCGAGCTTCGCGGCCTCTGCCTGTTGCTCGCGTAGCGTCGCCGTAAGCCGCTTCATCTTCTCCCCGAACCGCTCGCCGTCGTCCTCCTGCGCCGCGGCTCCGACGTAGCGGCCGGGCGTGAGCACGTGGCCGTGCTTGCGAACCTCCTCCAGCTTCGCGCTCTTGCAGAAGCCGGGCACATCCAAGTACTCGCCCGCCTCTTTCTCACCGCGCCAGGCGTGGTAGGTGCCGGCGATGCGGGCAACGTCCTCGTCGGTCAACTCGCGATGGGTGCGGTCCACCAGCGGGCCGAGCTTGCGGGCGTCGATGAAGAGCACCTGACCACGGCGGTCGCGGAACTTGCCGTTCTTGCGGTCGCGCGCGAGGAACCACAGGCACGCAGGGATCTGCGTCGAGTAGAAGAGCTGCCCCGGCAGCGCGACCATGCAGTCCACGAGGTCGGCTTCGATCAGGCTCCTGCGGATCTCGCCCTCGCCGGACTGATTTGAAGACATCGAGCCGTTGGCCAGCACGAAGCCGGCCACGCCCGCGGGCGCGAGATGGTGCACGATGTGCTGCACCCAGGCGAAGTTGGCGTTGCCCGCCGGCGGCACGCCGTACTGCCAGCGCTTGTCGTCGCACAGCCGCTCGCCGCCCCAGTCGGAAATGTTGAAGGGCGGTTTGGCGAGGATGAAGTCGGCCTTGAGATCGGCGTGGCGGTCGTTGTGGAAGGTGTCGCCGTGCGCGATCTGGCCGTCGATGCCCCGGATGGCGAGGTTCATCTTGGCCAGGCGCCAGGTAGTGTAGTTCGACTCCTGGCCGTAGATCGAGATGTCGGCCTTCGCCTTCCCGCCGTTGCCGTTGCCCTTCGCCTGCGCGCGGATGAACTCCACCGACTGCACGAACATGCCCGAGGAGCCGCAGCACGGGTCGTACACCCGCCCGCGGTAGGGCTCGAGCATCTCGACCAGGAGCTTCACCACGCAGCGCGGTGTGTAGAACTCGCCGCCCTTCTTGCCCTCGGCGCTCGCGAACTGTGAAAGGAAATACTCGTAGACGCGGCCGAGCACGTCCTTGGCGCGGCTCGCCTCGTCGCCGATCCTGATGTTGCTGATCAGGTCGATGAGCTGTCCAAGGCGCGTCTTGTCGAGCGCCGGCCGTGCGTAGTCCTTTGGCAGCACGCCCTTCAGCGCCGGATTGTCGCGCTCGATCCCGGCCATGGCGTCGTCGACGAGCTGGCCGATCGTCGCCTGGCGCGCCTGCGCCTTGAGGTGCTGCCAGCGCGCCTCGGGTGGCACCCAGAAGATGGAGAGCGCGCGGTACTCGTCGGGATCCTCGGGATCGGCGCCGCTCTTTATCTCGGCGACGAGCTTCGCGTGCTGCTCCTCGAACGCATCCGAGATGTACTTGAGAAAGATGAGCCCCAGGACGACGTGCTTGTACTCCGCGGCGTCCATCGAGCCGCGCAGCGCGTCGGCCATCTGCCAGAGCTGGGCTTCGTAGCCGACGTTGGCGGCGGTCGCCGCCGAAGACTTGTCTCTTCTTGCTTTAGCCATTTGCTTTTTTCATTGAGCCAGCTGGTGAATTGCGGCGCGGCGTGGATGTCCGCGGACCTGAAGTCCTGTATCGACCAGCTTGCAGCCGCGAGGAGGCGATCAATCCTCGCCGGCGACTCCTGCTGCGGCTGCGTCACCATCCCCCATAGACTTCCCGACAATACCGAGCCGAAGGTATTGCCGCAATCATCCTTTGGTCGCACTACGACTGACAACAACAATATCGGCTGTCTGGCTCACCCAGAGAGCCCATCGCTGCCGGCTATCCTCGCCGCGCCATGGCAACGCGCTCCAGCATCGAGTGGACCGAGATGACCTGGAACCGGGTCACCGGTTGCACCAAGATCAGCCAGGGTTGCAAGCACTGCTACGCCGAGCGCATGGCGAAGCGCCTCAAGGCGATGGGCGGCGGACGGTACACGAACGGCTTTCAGGTTACGTTGCATCCGGATTCTCTCGATGCACCGCGCCGCTGGCGCCAGCCTCGGGTGGTGTTCGTGAATTCGATGAGCGACCTGTTTCATGACGAGGTGCCGCGTGCGTACATCGAGCGCGTGTTCGCGACGATGCGGGACTGCTCGCATCACACGTTCCAGGTCCTCGCCAAGAGGAGTGAACGGCTCGCCGCACTCGCCCCGCGTCTGCAATGGCCGAGGAAGAACCGCGCGGCGCTTCGCGCCTGCAACCAGCACGTGGAAAGGGACGGCGTGTTCAGCGAGGGGCTGCGCTCCTTCTGAAGCGTTCCCGGCGGCCCCGGCCGCTCCTCACCCGCCAGACTTGCGCAGCGATTTCAGGATCTTCCACCCGCTCTGTCCCGGAAACCGGTATTCCCAGAACGTCCAGCCGTTGACCGGCGAACCGGTGATCGACATCGCGGCCGCAGACGGGGTGTCGTAGCGCCGACCGCCCAGAACGAGCGCGCCGCTCTCG
>SCUF01000313.1 GCA_004298325.1 Betaproteobacteria bacterium
TCGACGCCCACGGTGTCGAGGATCGCCACCGTCGCGGTGCGCCCGAAATCGCCCGCATCGACGCGCGCCATGACGAAGCCGGCGAGCGCGCCGTCCACCATGGCGGCGAGCGAAACGCGGATGCCGCTTTCGCCGAGGGCTTCGTCGATGGCGTGGCGCAGGTAGCTCGCGCGGTCGCCTCCGGTCAGCCGCCGGTCGATGCGCGCGACGCCCTCGAGATCCGCGGCCCGCAGCGCGCGGATCTCCGCCACGTCGCGCGCCAGCGCCTCGAAGTCGTTCGCCGTGGGGGCACTGTAGTCGTTGGCGTCGCCGCTGCGCTCGTCATCCGGCGATGACACCGAAGCCTCGCGAGCGCTGCCCAGTTCGCCGTCACCGAGGGCGCAATCGAGGACCTGGTTGCGCGCCAGGCGCCAGCCGTTGGCGTCGAGGAACTGCAGCATCGCGTGCTGCGTCCACAGCGCCGTGGTGCGCAGCTCGCGCACGCCGCGCTTGCGCGCCTCGTCCTCGAGCGCACGGGCGAGCGCGCGGCCGGCGCCGTGGCCGCGCGCATCGGCCCGCACCCCGATCACCTCGAGACGCAGTCCCGGCTCGGTGCGCCCGAACTCGCCCTCGAGCAGGCGGCCGAGGACGAAGCCGGCGGGCGCGCCGCCGGCGTCCACGGCGAACTGCGCGTGCAGTTCCGGGAAACGTTGCGCTTGTGCCAGCCGCCGCTCGAGGTAGCGGCGCCGCGGCTGGCCGCTCGCGGCCGCGTCGATGGCGACGACCGCGTCGAGGTCGGCAAGAGCCAGCGCACGGGTGCGCAATTCAGCGGCTGGCATACGCGAGGACGAGTTCACGGTCGGTCTCCTCATCGAGCAGATCTTCGAGCGCCGGCAGCAGCGCCATTTCCTCTTTCTGCACGTGGGCCGTCAGGCGCTCGGCCAGCTCCAGCGCGAGCGCGCGCAACTGCTGGCGCGCCGCGGCATCCCGCTGGGGCAGGGCGAGCAGCTGCTGCAGCGAGGCCGCCGCCGAGCGGATCGTCGCGTGCTCCTCCGACAGCAGCTCGGCGATGTCGCCGTCGCCCGATCGTGCCAGGCGGGTGAAGAGCTCCTGTTCCTCGAAGTCGAAATGGCGCGTGACCTCGTCGGCCAGCGCGGCCGAACAGTTGCGCAGCAGCGCGTTCAGCTCCTCTTCCGGGACGCGCGCGGCGATCGATTGCTCGAGGCGGCCCCAGAGCTGGATCGTCGCAAGGTGCTCCTCGTGCAGGCGCAGGCTAGTTTGTCGGCTGTAGAACATCGGGTCTCCCCTGGGAACCGCTGCCGCGCAGGCGCAGCAGGACGGCGACGATGAAGGCGCCGAAGACGATCGCGGCCGCGAGCCCGAGCGCGGCGCCGGCGCTGGCCAGCGCGGCGACATCGGCCGCCGCGCCCGCCACGAGCAGCGCGACGGCGCCCAGGTGCAGCAGGCGATGCGCGGCGAGCGTGCGTTCCGGTGTCATGGCCGAGACGAGCGCGGGCCCGCGCCCCGCGGCGCCGGCGTGCACGGAAGCGAGAAAAGGCACGATCCGTTGCAGCACGGCAAGCACGAAGGTGAGCAGCCATCCCGGCACGAGCAGCACGCCGAACAGCACCGAGAGGCGTTCCGGCGCGAGCTCGAGCGCGAGCGCGCCGCCCAGCGCGAGGCTGGCGGCCAGACAACCCCAGGACACGCGCACCAGCAGGAACGCCGCGCCGAGCGGCGGTCGCAGGCGCGCCTGCAGCGAGCGCTCCATCATCACGACATGCAGGATGGCCGCCGCCAGGCCGAAGCCGCAGGCGAGCGCCAGCAGCGGGCCGTGCCGGCCCAGCGCGATCGCGGCCAGCGCGAGGGCGATCGCAAACACCGCGGCCGCGAGCGTCGCCGTGGCCAGGCGGCTGGACGGTGGCGGCGCCAGTGCGAACATCGGCAGCATGAAGCACGACAGGCCGAGCGCCAGCAGCCCCATGAAACCGTAGCTCGCGAGCACGAGGTGCGCGAGCGCGACGGCGGCGCGATCGAGCGCCACGCCGTGCTCGTAATGCGCGACGAGCACCATGCCGAGCAGCAGCGCCGCGGCGAGGCAGGCGAGCGCCGCCCAGCCGTAGGCGCGGATGGCGGGCATGCCGCGCGCGTCTCTCAGATTGGCGAAGAGCAGCCAGCTGTAGACGGCGAGCGCGGCGAAAACCGCGATCGCGCCGAGCGCCATGAGGCGCGGCTCGAAGGCGGCAGCGCCGCCCGCGAAGACGAGCACCCCCGGCGCGAGCAGCCACCAGACCCCTTTCGCGGCCGCCACCGAACGCACCGGCTGGCGCGTGGAAACCGGCAGCATCTGCAGGCTGGCGCCGACCGCCGTCATGACCAGCACCCCCAGCGTCGCGAAATGCAGCGCCGCGAACAGCGGCCCGAGGCCGCCGCGAAATTCGGCCAGCGCATCCGCGCCGGCCAGCAGCAGCCCCCAAGCGAGCACCTGGAAGGCGGCTGCGGCGCCGAAGTAGCGCATGGGCAGCGAAACCGGCAGCAAGCGGCCGCGTGCGCCTGCCGTGAGTGCAATCATCGCGCGCCGCGTGTCGGCAGGTTGGGGAGCGAGAATCCCTGGTTGAGCGAAGCGCGCGTCACGAGGGTGCGCTTGGCGTGCCAGCCGGCGAGGATTGCCGCCGCCGCGGCGGCGAGCGCGAGCAGCATGGCGAAGTGTCGCGGCAGCGCGGCCGCCAGCGCCGCGAGGGCGAGCGCGCCGAAGGTGCCGATCCAGAGCAGCACCGGCGTCACCGCGACGAGCGCCGCCTGCGGCGCGCCGCGCAGCTTCGGCGCCACGCTCGCGACGTAGACCATCCACGCCGCGGCGCGCGCCAGCAGCGCGACCGCAAGCAGGCCGTAGGCGAGCGGGCTGGGCATGTTGTACGCAACCGCCAGCACCACGGCGAGCGCTGCGCCTTCGCCCAGTGACGTCGCGAGGATGAACGGGATGACCTTGGGTTCACGCCACGCCGGAATGCCTTTCGAGGCCCTCAGGATCATCGCCTGGCACCAGGCGAACAGCAGCGCGAAGAAGCCGAGCACGAACTCCATCCAGTCGCCGGGCCGGAAGAACGCCGCCACCGTGACGCCGAAGAGCGCGATGCCGGCGAACGCCTCGCGCGTCATCCAGGAGGTGCGTGCATTGAAGAACACGTGCAGCGCGCGCCAGGGGCGGCCGATCTCGAGCCAGACGCAGGTCAGGCCGAGCGCCACCAGCGCGAGGCCGAGCGGCAGCGACACGGCGCGCGCCGGTCCGAGCGGCAACGCCAGCGCTGCGGCGAGAATGAGGCCGCTGCCCGCGCCCCCGAACACGAAATTGGCGGCGGCGCGCCAGTCCCAGTGGCGCTGGATCCAGGGATTCGGTCCGAAGCCGCTCATTTCTTGTCCCACAGGTAATAGAAACCGGGCTCGGTGCCCAGCTCTTCGTGCATGCGAAAGAACTGGTTCTCCGCGAGCAGCTGCGAGACGTTGCTCGCTTTGTCCTCGATGTCGCCGAAGTGCAGCGCCTGCGCGATGCAGCTGTTGACGCAGGCCGGCGAAGCGTCGGGGTCGATGCCCGGCTTGAGGCCTTTTTCAAGGCCCGCGTCGACGCGATCGGAGCAGAACGTGCACTTCGTCGCGACGCCGTAGCGACCCGGGTCGTGGCGCTTGGCTTCCGATTCCATCGGCGCGCCGTAGGCGAATTCGGGCTTGTCGGTCTTGTAGCGCGCCTGGTAGGGGCAGGCGACCGCGCAGTAGGCGCAGCCGATGCACAGATCGTAGTCGATGGTGACGATGCCATCCGCGCGCTGCTTCGTCGCGGTGGACGGACAGACGTGCATGCAGGGCGGATCGGCGCAGTGCATGCAGCCCACCGGGACGAAGACGCGCTTCACGTCCGGGTACTCGCCCAGTTCCATGTCGAGGACGCGGCGCCACTGCACCTCGGGCGGCGTGGCGTTGGTGTGCTTGCACGCCGCGGTGCAGGTCTGGCAGCCGACGCAGCGCCGCAGGTCCGCGATCATGACCCAGCGGGTCATGGGCACCCTCCGGCCAGAGCGTCCGCATACCAGTCGGGTGGCCGCATGATCGCGCTTTCCGATCTGCCGACTTGCCCGGTGGCCAAGTCGGCAGACATGGGGAGATTCAAATGCGGCAGGGGCTTCATCACGACGCGACGCTACGCTTGATCGAAACCCGCACCACGTCGGCACCGGAGCCGGTCGCATCGGTGAGGTTCATCGACATCGGCACCAGACTATTCAGGCTCGGCACGCCGAAATCCCTGGCGTACGGCGTCGCCCAGTGATCGAACTGCGCGATCAGCAGCAGCGTGTCGGGGCGGATGCCCTGGCGCAGCACGGCCTTCGCGCGCACGCTTTTCGCCGGCGTCGCGATCTCGACCGCGTCGCCGTCGGCGATGCCGAGCTCCGCGGCGCGCTTCGCGTTGATGATCACGCCGCCATGGCCGGCGACGTTGCCGGCGACCTCGTGAATGATCTGCATGCCGACGTTGCCGCCCCAGGCGTACTGCATGCTGCGCGAGGTGAGCAGCCAGAACGGGAAGTCCTCGGTCTTGCCGCCGATGCGCGCGAGCTCGGTTTCCCACAGCTTCGGGAAATCCTTCCACGCCGGCAGCGGCTGGTATTCGGCGAGCTGGTTGTCCCACCAGCGCATGTCGTTCTCGTGCATGCGCCGCGCGAGCTGCTGGCCGACGCGCCAGAGGCGTTCCTGGTAGGGCAGCTCGAAGCGCAGCCCCTGCGCGGCGAGCGTGGGAAACAGGTACCAGTTGCTCTGCGGGAAGGGCTTCACGCGCAGGCCGTGCTCCTTCCACCAGTCCAGGCCGTGCGTCTCCCTGCCGTCGGTCAGCTCAGCGCTCGCGGCGCGGCACACCGCGTCCCAGATCTCGTCGCGCGAGTGGGCGCGCGCGGTGTCGAGCGAGAAATCCCAGCTCGCGCCCTTGAGCGGCACGCCGGCGGTGCCGCGGTTGATCGAGGCGTTGTAGCGCTCGAGCAGCCCGGTGCGGCGCGCGAGTTCGGTGGCGATGTCGCTGAAGTCGCGGGCGTCGACGCGCGGGCTCACCACCGGCTGGCGCAGGGCGTAGCCTTCGTTCTTCCAGAACTGCTCGATGTACTTCGAGCCGCCGATGTAGATGAGCTGCAGGCTCTCCAGGTCCATCTGGTCGGGCAGCAGGAGGTCGGCGAAATGGTTGGTTTCGTCGCGCGTGTAGGCGAGCGCCACCACGAACGGAAAGCTCGCCATGCGCTCGCCGACCTGCTGCGTGTCCCAGAAGGAAATCGCCGGGTTGGTGCGGTAGACGAACCACAGCTCGGGATAGGTGACGCGCGGCAGCCCGGGCGGCGTTTCGCCGAGGAACATCCAGGAAAAATGCGTCGGGCCGAGGGCCTGGCTCCACGGGCCGTCGGCGGCAAGCGGCACGAGCGTGCGGTAGGCGTTGCGGATGTTCGGCTTGGCGTTCCAGTGCGCCTTGTCGGTCGGGTTGAGCGGATAGGCCATGAAGCCGTCGGGCCCGGGCTTGACGCTTTCGTGGCGCTCGGAGAGCGGCCGGTTCAGGCGCACCGTGGTGCCGAGCGTGCCGCCGGGGACTTCGAGGGCGCCGACCAGCGCGGCGAGCATGGTGCGCGCCCAGCAGCACTCGAATCCGCCCCAGCCGTTGTTGACCGTCTTGCCGAGCGCGACCGACACCGGGCGGAACGGCAGGGTCATGCCGTCGATGACGATGGTCTCGCCGATGTGCGCGTGATCCAGGTATTCGCCGGCAATGCGCCGCAGGGTCGCCGCCGGCACGTCGCAGATCGCGGCGGACCACTCGGGCGTGTAGGGCTTCATGTGCGCGAGGAGCTTCGCGAAGGCGGTCTCGCCTTCGAGCAGGCCTTGCGCCAGCACCTCGTCGTCGGCGCCGATCTCGATCGCTTCGCGCGTGGCGCGCTCCTCGAGCGCGCCGGCGAGCAGCGGTTGCCGCGTCCGCGGATCGCGCAGGTAAAAGCCGTTCGGCCCGACGAGGTAGGGCGACGCGGTGTGATGGAGCAGGAACGGTACGTCGAGCCGCGCGCGCGGATGCTCGAAGAGCATGACGTGGATCAGCGCGTAGAGGAACGCGGGGTCGGTCTTGGGCTTGATCGGCACCCATTCCGAGGAGCAGGCCGCGGTGACCGAAAGGTGCGGCTCGACCTGCACGCGCTTCATGCCGCGGATGCGCGCATCGGCATGGCGCCAGACCCCGACCACGCCGCCCGAAGCTTCGGTGTTGGCGCCGCAGGAAATCACGTATTCGGAAAGCGGCGTGTCCGGCGAGACGGTGAAGGCGCGGTGCCAGAACTCGCCGTAGAGGTGCTCGGAATGTGTGCACTTCACGCCCTGGCCCGAGCCGAAGCCCATGTCGACCGGGCCCCAGGCGCCGAGGAAGGCGGGGAAAGTCCCCATGTAGGACTGCGGCGTGCCGCCGCCGCCGAAACTCGCCGCGACGCGCGGGTAGCCGGAGTCGTCGGTGAGGCCCTTGGCGCGGATTTCGAGCAGCTTCTTCGCGATCGTGTCGAACGCTTCGTCCCAGGAGATCGGCACGAACCCCGGATCCTGGTCGCGGCCCTTGCTCGGATTGGTGCGCTTCATCGGCGAGCGCACGCGGTTCGGGTTGTAGAGCTTCTGCACCAGGCCGTAGGCCTTGACGCAGACCTTGCCGCCGCCGGGATGGATGTCGGCGGCGGCGAAATTCGGCTCCACTTCGGTGGCGACGCCGTCCACCACCTTGACCGTGAGCAGATCGGGTCCGGCGACGCACTGATAGCAGTACGTCGCCTTCTTTTCGATACGCGCAGGTTCGGATTTTTTCACGCGGTGCTCGCTCCTTGCGCCGGCTCGATCGCCGTCGGCAGCGGCTGCTGCAATCCTGCGGCGATCGCGCTTGGCATCATAAACCCCTACAGGCCCAGGTAGGCGGCCTGCACCTTTGCGCTTGCCAGCAATTCGGCCCCGGAGCCGGCAAGGGTAATCTGCCCGGTCTCGATCACATACGCGCGCTCGGCGATGGCGAGCGCCGCGCGCGCGTTCTGGTCGACCAGGAAAATCGTCGTGCCGGAATTCTTCAGCGTGCTCACGGTGGCAAACACCTCGGCCACCAGCCGCGGCGCGAGTCCCATGGACGGTTCGTCGAGCAGCAGCAGCCGCGGCCGCGCCATCAGCGCGCGGCCCATCGCCAGCATCTGCTGCTGGCCGCCGGAGAGCGTGCCCGCGGGCTGATGGCGCCGCTCGGCGAGCGCGGGAAACAGGGCGTAGGCCTGCTCCAGCCCGGCGGCGCTCTCGGTGCGCGGGCGCGTGTAGGCGCCAAGCAGCAGGTTGTCCTCGACCGACAGCGGACCGAATACCTGCCGGCCCTCGGGGACCTGCACGATGCCGCGCCGCACGCGCCGATCGGGCGCGAAACGGGTGATGTCCTCGCCGCCGAACAGCACGCAACCCGCGCTGGCGGGCAGCACGCCGGAGATGACCCGCAGCAGGGTCGTCTTGCCGGCGCCGTTGGCGCCGACCAGCGCGACCAGCTCGCCCTCGCGCACCTCCAGGTCGATGCCCTTCAGCGCGGGAATGCGGCCGTAATGGCTGGCGAGTGCGCGCACTTCGAGCATCAGTGTGCGCCCTGTGCCGGCGCGGCGTCGCCCGCGGCGCCGGCGCCGAGATAGGCTTCGATCACCTTCGGGTCGCGACGCACCTCGTCCGCCGTGCCCTCGGCGAGCTGCTTGCCGTAATCGAGCACCAGGATGTGGTCCGACACGCCCATCACCAGGCGCATGTTGTGCTCGACCAGCACCACCGTGATGCCGGAATCGGCCAGCTTCGAGATCAGGGCGTCGATCTCCAGCGTTTCGATCGGATTGAGTCCCGCGGCGGGCTCGTCGAGCAGCAGCAGACGCGGCCTGGTGGCGAGCGCGCGCGCGATCTCGAGGCGCTTCAGCGCGCCGTAAGGCATGGCATCCGAACTTGCGGCGACGTACGCGCCGAGTCCCACGAAGCGCATCAGCTCTTCGCACTCGGCGCGGGCGGCGCCCTCGGCGCGGCCCAGGCTCGGGAACCGGAACAGCGCCGCCGGCAGGCTGCAGCGCTCGCGCAGGTAGCGCCCGACCATGACGTTCTCGAGCGCGCTCATGTTGAAGAACACCTGCAGGTTCTGGAAAGTGCGCGCGATGCCGCAGGCGGCGAATTCGTACGGCGCGCGCCCGGTCAGGTCGCGCTGCTCGAACAGGATGCGCCCGGTCGAGGGCACGTAAACCCCCGTGAGCAGATTGAGCAGCGTGGTCTTGCCGGCGCCGTTGGGGCCGATGATCGAGAACACCTTGGCGGCGGGAATCGAGAACTGCAGATCGGCGACCGCGCGCACGCCGCCGAATTCCTTGCCCAGCTGCTCGACGTGCAGCAAGCTCATCCCGGCCGCCGCAGCGCGCCGAAGCGGGCCGCGAGCGTCGGCACCAGCCCCTTCGGCATGAAGATCATGGTGAGCATCATCACCGCGCCGAACACCACCATCTCGTATTCCTTGAACACGGTGAGCGCCTGCGGCAGCGTCGTCAGCACG
>SCUF01000314.1 GCA_004298325.1 Betaproteobacteria bacterium
GCGCCTTGGGGTGGGCGTCGAGCAGGCCTTCGCTCATGAGAGAGTAGCCCTTGAGTACGTGGGCAAGGACAAACTCCGGAAACTCCTGCAGCAGCGCGTCCAGCCGATCCAGCACCCCCGGGCGGTAGTAGTAGAGGTCGTCGATCAGTGCATCGAGACGCTGCGCAGCAGCGGAGTCGGCCCCGCTGAGCGAGAGGCTCCGAGCATCGGTGATGTCAGCGTGCGCCATGGACTGTGGTCCTTCGTTCCGCCGATGCTACCGGTGTGAAATGATTGAGTAGACGGCGTTTCGCAGCGCGAACTCTCGATGTCCGGGCAACGCCTGCCGCAGGGCAATCGCGCGTTCAGCTCGTAACCGTGTAACTCGATTCCAGAAGCTTGGCCTGGGCCGCCGCCAGGCGGGCGACCGGCACGCGCGGGCCCGAGCAGGAGACGTAGTTGATGTCGATGTGATGGCAGAAGTGGATCGAGACGGGATCGCCGCCGTGCTCGCCGCAGATGCCGATCTTCAGATCCGGCCTCGTACGACGGCCGTCCTCTACGGCCATCTTCATCAGCTGCCCCACCCCCTTGATGTCCAGCACCTCGAACGGGTTGTCCTGCAGGATGCCGGTTTCGTTGTAGGCCGGCAGAAACTTGTTCTCCGCGTCCTCCCGGCTGAACGAGAACGTCGCCTGGGTGAGGTCGTTGGTGCCGAAGGAGAAGAACTCGGCGTCCTGGGCCATGCGGCCGGCGCGCACGCAGGCGCGTACCACTTCCAGCATGGTGCCAAACTTGAATTTCACGTCGATGCCGTGGGTCAGCCGCACCACCTGGTGGATGCGTTTGACGTAGCTGTGAATGCGCTTGAGCTCCTCCACCGTGGCGACCTGCGGCACCATGATCTCGGGGTAGATCGCGATACCCTCCTTGGCGCACAGGGCAGCCGCCTCGAGAATCGCCTGGATCTGCATCGAATAGATTTCCGGGTAGCTGATCCCCAGGCGCACGCCGCGATGTCCCAGCATCGGGTTGACCTCTTCCAGCGCACGCACTTTCTTCAGCACCGTTTCCTTGCGCGAGATGACGTCGTCTTCCAGATGGGATTCCTCGAAGGCGTGCAGGCCGCCGGTGAGCTTCGTCAGGCCGTCGGCATACTGCAGGTAGAGCTTGGGATTGAGCAGCTTCAGCGTGTCCGGCAGGTCCTTCAGCGCCTTGATCGAGTCGCGCATCTGGTGCAGGTGGGCGATTTCCAGCTCGAGCTGCGCGGCGGTGGGCAGGAATTCGTGCATCGGGGGATCGAGCAGGCGCACCGTGACCGGCAGCCCCCGCATCGCCTTGAAGATGCCCTTGAAGTCCGAGCGCTGGATCGGCAACAGGCGGTCGAGCGCCGCCTGGCGCTCCTCGGCCGTTTCCGCGAGGATCATCTCCTGCATGATCGGCAGGCGATCGGTGCTGTTGAACATGCGCTCGGTGCGGACCAGGCCGATGCCCGCGGCGCCGAACTCGCGCGCGCGGATCGCATCTTCCGGCGTGTCGGCGTTGGCCATCACCTGCAGCCGCGCCACCTCGTCGGCCCAGGCGAGCAAGGTGACCATTTCGCCGGAAAACGCGGCTGCCACGGTCGGCACTTCGCCGGCGTAGACATGGCCGGTGCCGCCATCGATCGTGATGACGTCGCCTTCGTGCAGGGTGGTCTCGCCGATGGTGGCGTTGCGCGCCTTGTCGTCGATCACGATCTGCTCGCAGCCGGAGACGCAGGGCTTGCCCATGCCGCGCGCCACTACGGCGGCATGCGAAGTCTTGCCGCCGCGGCTGGTGAGGATGCCCTGGGCCTGGAAAAAGCCGTGGATGTCTTCCGGCTTGGTTTCTTCGCGCACCAGGATGACTTTCTCGCCCGCCAGGCCACGCGCTTCGGCGCTGCCGGCGTCGAACACGATCTTGCCCGAGGCGGCGCCGGGCGACGCCGGCAGGCCCTGCGCCAGGGACTTGCCGTGGAAGCTGGGCGCCAGCTGCGGCACCAGCAGCTGCTCCAGCATCGCCGGCTCGACCCGCAGCAGGGCACGCTCCTTGGAAATCAGGCCTTCCTCGAACATTTCAACCGAGGTGCGCACCATGGCGCGGGCGTTCATCTTGCCGTTGCGGGTCTGCAGGCAGTAGAGCGTCCCCTTTTCGATGGTGAACTCGAAATCCTGCACCTCGCGGTAGTGCGACTCCAGGCGCTGGTGCAGCTCCGTCAGCGCGCGATGCATTTCCGGCATTTCCCCTTCCATCGCGGCGATCGGCTTGGGCGTGCGGATGCCGGCGACCACGTCCTCGCCCTGGGCGTTGACCAGATACTCGCCGTAAATCGCGTTCTCGCCGGTGCCTGGGTCGCGGGTGAAACCCACGCCGGTGCCGGAATCGTCGCCCATGTTGCCGAACACCATGGTGCAGACGTTGACCGCCGTGCCGTTGGCCATCGCCTCGGTGATGCGGAACTGCTTGCGGTAATCCACCGCGCGCTTGCCCATCCATGACCGGAACACCGCGCCCATCGCGACTTCCAGCTGCTCGTAAGGCTCCTGTGGAAACGGCTTGCCGGTGTGGCGCCTGACCACCTCCAGGAACTCGCCCGCGAGTTCCTTCAGGTGCCCGGCGTCCAGGTCCACGTCCTGGCGCGCGCCGAACTTGCGCTTGATGGCCGTCATGCGTTCGTCGAAATGCTCGTCGCCGATGCCGAGCGCGACCTTGCCGAAAAGCTGGATGAATCGGCGGTAGGCATCGTAGGCGAAACGCTCGTTGGCGGTCTGCCGGATCAGTCCCTGCAGCGAGGTCTGGTTGAGGCCGAGATTGAGGATCGTGTCCATCATGCCCGGCATCGACATCGCCGACCCCGAGCGCACCGAGACCAGCAGCGGATTGGTGCCGCTGCCGAAACCCTTGCCGGTCTTCTTTTCCAGCGCCGTCATGTGGCTGCGGACCTCGTCCATCAGTCCGGCTGGCAGCCGGTTCTTGTCGAGATACGCGAGGCAGGCTGCAGTGGTCACGACGAATCCCGGCGGCACGTTCAGGCCGATCTGCGTCATCTCGCACAGATTCGCGCCCTTGCCGCCCAACAGCAGCTTGTTCTTGCCGTCGCCGCTTTCGAATGCGAAAACATATTTGCTGCGGTTCATGATGACGTTTCCAAATCAGGGTCCCGGTGTGGCGTGAGCTTACGCGATATCGCAGACGCGATGATAGGCAAGCCGCCGTGGCGCGCGAACCGATCGCAGCGCACCGCGGCGGTGCTTCAGCCTGCCAGGGCCTCGTCTTGCGACAGCAGAGCCTTCAGCCCCGCGTGGTCGCGTATGCGGACTTTCCTCTGGTCGATTTCAAGCAGCCCCGCATCGCGGAAACGTCCGAAGAGCCGGCTGATCGTTTCCAGCGTGAGGCCGAGGTAGCTGCCGATGTCTTCGCGCGTCATCCGCAGGGAAAACTCGAAGGGCGAATGATCGCGGCGCGCAAGACGGGAGGAAAGACTGAGCAGAAAGGCCGCGAGCCGCTCTTCCGCTCGCATCGTTCCCAGCAACAGCATGACGTTGTGGTTGCGTGAGATCTCGCGCGACAGCACGGCGTACAGGCGGTGCTGGAAAGACGGGCGCTCGTGCGCCAGCTGCTCGACCAGCGGGAACGGGAGCACACAGACCACGCTATCCTCGAGCGCGATCGCCGAGCAGTCATAGCGCCCCCTGCCCATGCCGTCGAGCCCGAGCAGCTCGCCCACCAGGTAGAAGCCGGAAACCTGCTCGGCGCCGCCCTTCCTGGTCACCACCGACTTCATGCAGCCGCTGCGGACGGCATAGACCGCGTGGAACGGGTCGCCCGCCTTGAACAGCATCGTGCCGCGCGCGACGCGGCGTCTCGCGGAGACGACCGTTTCCAGATGCCCGAGGTCGCCGTCATCCAGCCCCGAGGACAACCACGTTGTCCCGCAACTGCAGCCCGAACAGGAACCCGATTGCGCGTCGCGTGCGCGCAGCGGCAAAGCGGCGTGGGGGGATCCCCGGACCGGAACGGTCGGCAAGATTCTCATTGCGACTCCGCCTGCAGTCTAGCGTGGCGTCAAGAGCCCTGAGCCTGCGCTTGTTGACTCTGGCTAACGTCCGCTCGAAATCCTCGGCAAGCGCGATCCCGCAAAGCTGTCATGCTCTGCATCAGCGGCGGGCCGGTTCGAGCGGCACGTCGCCGCATCCAGAACCGCGAGACAGGCCGTGACCATGAACGCCGATGTCAAGCGTCCGGAACCTCCGGAGGCGGAAATCCAGCAGGGGAACGTACGCAGCCGGGTGAAGGACGACAGGATCAAGCGCATCGCCCGGCAGCACCCGCAGCGCGACGAAGCGGCGGTGAACAGCGTCGAACAGGACGACCTGCCGCCTGCGCGGACACCGCGCGGGCGCCGCTGAAGCTTCGCATCGCGCGCTGCGCCAGCCGCATCGCCTTGGAGACGCGCGGCCCGTGAAGGACGCCGACTGCGTCGCCACGCTGCAGTGGGCGCTGCCGCGCGCAGGCCTGCGCTGGCCCGGTTTCCGCAGGGTCCGTCGCCAGGTCTGCAGGCGTCTTGAGCGGCGCCTGGCAGAGCTCGGCCTGCCCGATGCCGCCGCCTACCGGCGCCGCCTGGAAGCCGACGCCGTCGAGCTGCAGCGGCTCGCCGCGCTCTGCACGGTCTCGGTCTCGCGCTTTTTCCGCGATCGCACGGTATTCGAGTGCCTCGGCGCGAGGGTCCTGCCCGCCCTCGCCGCCGCGGCGCTCGCGCGCCGATCGCAGCGGCTCGAGTGCTGGAGCGCGGGTTGTGCTTCCGGGGAGGAGGCGTACTCGCTCGCGATCCTGTGGCACGCGCGGTGCTGCGCATCCCTACCAGCCCTTGGCTTTCGCGTCGTCGGCACCGACGTCGATGCAACGCTCCTCGATCGCGCGCAGGCGGGCTGCTACCGGCCGAGCAGCCTGAGAGAGCTGCCCCCCGAATGGCGCGAACTCGCATTCGAAAACCGTGAGGGCCAGCACTGCCTGCGGAAGCTGTTCCGCGGCGGCGTCGAATTCGAGCGCCGCGACCTGCGCGCCGAGCCGCCGCAGCGGGAGTTCGACCTCGTGCTCTGCCGCAATCTCGCGTTCACGTATTTCGGGCCCGATCTGGCGCGCTGCGCGCTCGAGCGGATCGCGAGCCGGCTGCGGCCCGGCGGTGCCCTCGTCATCGGCGTGCATGAGCGCCTTCCGCCCGATGCCCGGGCGTTCTCCGCATGGCCCGGTTGCCGGGCAGTCTTCCAGCGCGCGGTCAGCGCCTGATCCCGCCCGCCTCACGCATCGCGCTGCGCCGCCCGGAGCCAGAGCTACCGATCGCCGCGGAACCTTGCCCGTGGCGCCATCTGCGCCTCAATCGTTCGGCAGCTTGCGGACCACCGTCTTGAATTCGGCCCAATCCATGGCCGGCCACACTTCCGAATGCGCGCGCCCGAAGCTGCGCACGATCACCGAAACGCGCATTGCGGTCTGCAGGTCCGGCGCGCTGAACACGTCGATGTAATCATACGGCCCGAGCACCGCATAGTTCGCAACCCATTTCACCTCCGGACAGACGCTGCGGACGTGATCCGAGACATGCCTTTCGAGCGTTTCGAATGATTTCGGCTGATGCAGCGCGTCGGCCGACAAGCGGGTCAACATCACGAAGTGCGGCATGGCGACCCCCGTACTTGATAGTTGCAGCCTGAAAGAGGCTACCTCATCCGCACGGAAGGGGCTTGACCGCCATCAATCGGCCTGCACCTGCGGCCACATACGCGCGGCGGCGGCCCTGGCGCACGGTCAAGCCGCGACCGCCGCACGCACCGGGCTCAAGCGCCGCGCAGCAGGAGCGGACCCAGGCGCCCGGTCTCTCCCAGGATGAAGGCCGCGAGCTCGTCGAGCGCGTCGTCGTTCACGGCCTCGGGCGTGACGATCTGCTCCATCGAACCGAAGCCGGAGACGTTGCGCGCGCGCAGCAGCAGCTTGCCGCTGTCGAACTGGCCGAGCAGCATCAGGTACGCCTTGACCTCGCACGGAAAGTCGAACGTCGTGCGCTCGATCGAGCCGCGCTTGTTCCAGGTGTCGTTGGCGTTGAACTCGATGCGGCTGTCCTCCAGCAGCTGCTTCAGCTTCTCGCCGGCCGGGAATTCGCGGACCACGCGCACCGGTTTCTCGCCCGCGAGCTGAAAGCGCAGCGAAACCTCGCGGTACAGCTTCACCGCAGGCGAAACCTCCCGGGTATGGAAATTGGCGTGTCCTTCCTTCCACGCCAGGCCGGTGAATTCGGGCACGCCGGCAATGGCGTAGCCCCTGGGGAAGGCCGGATGCAATATGTTGAGCTGCTCGGCCAGCTCCTTCAGGTAGCGGTACGCCTTCACCAGCGCATCGCTGACGAAGGCGTTGATCACTTCCTGCGGATCGACCGAAATGCCTTCGGCCGACTTGGCCTGCGCCAGCTGCCTGAGCTGCGCCAGGCGGCTGCCCGCGGCAGGCGGGGCCGGCGCCGCTTCCTGCACCTTGGCGGCGCTGAGGATTTCAGCCAGGACGTCCAGCCCGTCGTCCGGCGCGCTGATGAAGCTCAGGCCGTGCCGGTAGTGACTCATGCCGGGCGTTCGCACCGTCGAGACGACCTGCGCGCGCACCTTCAATACCTTCGGTCGTTCGTCGCCCTTGCGCGCGGGGTAGGCCAGCAGCAGCGTCACGAACGACCCCGTGAGGTCGCCGTGGTCGCTGAGGATGGCGGCGCCGACCACGGACAGGTCCTGCGTCCGCGTATGAACGATGGGCTTGTTCTGCGCGCCGTCAAAGACCACGGCCGCTTTCCAGCGCAGCGGGTAGCGGCTCGATCCACGGCGACGCTCGACCGGTTTCATCCGGGGCCAGCTTACCAGCCGGGACATCGCGTGGTCCATGCCGTGCCATGGCCGCCGGTGCCCCACCCTTGCGCCGCGTCAAGACGGCGCCCGGCGGCGCGCGGTATGGTGAATCCCGGACCCCACCGGAGCCGAGCCATGACCAAGGAAGGCCATCCCACGCAGGTCGGAGCACCCGATCCGGAGCGCAAATGCTCGCCCATCCTCGACCACGAGAGTATCGGCGAAGACGAGGTGACGTTTGATTTCGAACCCGAGACCGGCGTCTGCTATTTCAATGACCAGGCTTACGGCGTCGGCGAATACGTCTGCAGCGGCAACGAGCTGCTGCACTGCGAGGAGCGCGGCGTCTGGGTGAAAAAAGGCCCCTGCCGCCCGAACTGAAACGTACGGAGGTCTGCCGTGACCATTGCCGAGATCTGCACCCGTGAAGTCGTGGTGGCGAAGCGCGACATCACGGTCAAGGGCGCCGCGCGCCTGATGCGCGAATACCACGTCGGCTGCATCGTGCTGGTGGACGAGCAGGAGGGCAAGCGCAAGCCCTGCGGCATCGTCACCGACCGCGACATCGTGGTCGCGGTAACCGCGCTCGGCCTCGATCCCGAGGTGATCCGCGCCGGCGACGTGGCGGCCAAGGAATTGCTGGAACTGAGCGAAACCGCGGGCGTTGCCGAAACCGTCGCCGTGATGCGCATGAAGGGCGTGCGCCGCCTGCCCGTGGTCGACCAGGACGGCGTGCTGATCGGCATCATCGCGGCGGACGACATTCTCGGTCTGCTGGCCGAGGAACTGGCGGGTCTCGCGACCATGGTCGCGCGCGAACACCGCAAGGAAAACGCCGAGCGGCGCACCGCGGTCCCGGGCCACGCCTGAGGCGTGCCGGCCGCTCAGCGCCCGGGCATCCGGGCGTCGAGAAACGCCTCCAGCAGCTCGGCCAGCGCTGCGCCCTCGGCCTCGGCCAGCTCGTAGCGCGCGCGCACGATCGGCGCCGCAGCACCGACGAGCGACGCGAGGTCGAACGGGGCCGCGCTGACCACGACCTCGGCGTTGCAGCGCTCGATGGTCGCGCGCAGCTCGTCGATCTGCCCGCTCGAATAGCCCAGCGCCGGCAGTACGCGCCCGATGTGCGGATGGCGTGCGTACACGCTGGCGATTCCGGGCGTGGCATGCGGCCGCGGATCGATGATCTCGCGCGCGCCGTGCTGCACGGCGGCGACGTAACCCGCCCCGTGAGGCATGCCGCCGTGCGTGAGCGTCGGGCCGTCCTCGATGACCAGCACGCGGCGGCCCCGCACCGCCGCCGGATCGTCCAGCGTCACCGGGGAGGCGACGCGGATGATGCGCGCGCGGGGATTCGCCGTGCGCACCGCCTCGGCGACGCGCTCGACGTCGCGCGGCGGCGCCGCGTCGCTCTTGGCGATGAGCACTGCGTCGGCCATGCGCAGCACCGTTTCACCGGGGTGATACGCGGTCTCATGCCCAGGCCGCAGCGCGTCGGCCAGCACGAGGTGCAGGTCGGGGCGCACGAACGGAAAGTCGTTGTTGCCGCCGTCCCACAGGATCAGGTCCGACTCGGCCGCCGCCTGGGCGACGACGCGTGCGTAATCGACCCCCGCGTACACGACGTTGCCCGCAGCGAGATGCGGTTCGAACTCCTCGCGCTCCTCGATCGTGCAGCGCGCCGCCACGAGGTCGGCCATGCAGGCGAAGCGCTGCACGGCGGCCGCCTCGAGGTCACCGTAGGCCATGGGGTGCCGCACGACGGCAAGCCGCCACCGGCGCGCGCGCAGGCGGCGCGCGATCCAGCGCGCGGTCTGCGATTTGCCGCAGCCGGTGCGCACGGCGGAAATCGCGATCACGGGCACGCCGGCATGCAGCATGGTGCGCTGCGGTCCGAGCAAAACGAAATCGGCGCCGCCGGCTAGGGCGCGCGACGCCAGATGCATGACTTCTGCGTGCGACACGTCGCTGTAGGCGAACACGACCTGCGCGGCGCGCGCGTCGCGCAGCAGCGCTTCGAGTCCCGTTTCGTCGACGATCGGGATGCCTTGCGGGTACAGCGCTCCGGCAAGCGCCGCGGGATAGCGCCGGCCGGCGATCCCTGGGATCTGCGCGGCCGTGAAGGCGACCACTTCGCAGTCCGGAGCGTCGCGATACACGACGTTGAAGTTGTGGAAGTCGCGCCCCGCCGCGCCGAGGATCACCACGCGGGTGCGAAGCGCCGGCTGCACCTGATCTCAGCCGTGCTTGCCGACGCTCACGCGCTTGGCCTGCCGGCCCTCGCCTGCGAGTTCCTCGATGAACTGCACCCGGGTTCCGGCGACCAGCTGCTCGAACGAAGGCTCGACCACGTTGTCGCGGCCGAAATACAGCTCGCGGCCGTCGCCCGTCTCGATGAAGCCGTAGCCCTCTTCGCGATAGATGCGCACCACCCGGCCGCGCTGCGGCAGCTCGTGCGCCTTGATTTCGCCACGCTGCAGGCGCACCAGGTCCTCCAGCTTGCGCCCCGCCGCGTCGAAGGCGTCGCGCACGGCGACGTAGACATCCTCGTGATGGTCGCGGTTGACCACCAGCTCGTGGCCCGGCACGCGCACGTCGATGCTCACCGTGAACTGCTTGCCCTGATGGTGGTGGCGGTGGCGCTCCTCCACGACGACGCGGCAGCTGGTGACATGGGGATGAAACGCCTCGAGCTTCGCCGCCTTGTCGCGGATGCGCGCATCGAGCGCGTCCGAGCGTTCCATGTCGTGGTACGTAACCTGAAGGGGAACTTGCATGGTGCCCTCCGGCAGTGTGACAACACTGTAACGCGTGGGCGGCCGCACCCCTTGACGCGCGTCAAGCCGCGACTGCGGCGGCTGGCTAGAGCCTGGGTTCGGCCGGCCGGGCGAAAGTCTTTTCGTGCAGCCGCTGGCAGTCCACGCAGCGCGTCGCCGCCGGTTGGGCGCGCAGCCGCTCGAGCGCGATCTCGCTCCCGCAGTCGCTGCAAAGCCCGTACTTTCCCTCCGCCAGTCGCGCTTGCGCCGCCTCGAGCGTGCGCGCTTCATCGAGATCGCGCGTCACCTCGGCCTGATCGACGTCGGCGATCAGATCGGCGGCCGCCGCGTCCGCAAGGTCGGTCACCGGGCCCGCGAGGTCGCCGTAGCTCTCGTCCCGCGCCCGCCCCACGTCGCCGCGGATTTCTTCCAGCAGCGCCGCATGCCGCGTTTCGATCGCGCGCCGCAGTTCTTCGAGTTGCTGCGCAGTGAGTGTCATCGCTGGACCACTCTAGCGAGCCGCAGGGTGATGCGCTTGACGTGGGTCAAGGCGGCGCAGCAGCCGCTTGCGCGCTTCCTCGAGCAACAGCATCGCTGCGGCAAACGGCAGCATGAACAGCCACGCCAGCGCGGCGAGCGGCGCGGTGCCGAACAGCGCCTGCCCTGCAGGCGTGTAGACAATGGCGGCGATCAGCACCAGCTCCAGCGCGACCCCCGCCAGCAGCAGGCGGTTCGCGGCGAGGCCACGCGCGAACGCGCTTTGCTCCGGGTCGCGGCACAGGAACACGTTCACGACCTGCATCAGGACGATCGCCGCCAGGCAGGCGGTCGTCGCTTCGAGGTACAGCGGATCGCCGGCGCCCAGCGTATCGCCGTAGCGCCACCCCCCGCGCTGCAGCACGAAGCCGTACGCGGCCATCGCCGCCAGCGCCTCGAGCGGCCCGAGCCACAGGTAGGCGCGCGCCAGCAGCGGCCAGGACAGCAGCCGCTGGGCGCGCGGCCGCGGCGGGCGTTGCATGACGGCGGTTGCGGGCCGCTCCGCGCCAAGCGCGAGCGCCGGCAGCATGTCGGTCCCCAGGTCCACGGCCAGAATCTGGATGATGGTCAGCGGCAGCGGGATGCGCGCGAGCACGAAGGCGAGGTACGGCACGACCTCGGGAATGTTGGAGGTCAGGATGTAGGTGAGGAACTTGCCGATGTTGTCGTACACCGCGCGCCCCTCCTCGATCGCCGCCGCGATCGAGGCGAAGTTGTCGTCCAGCAGCACGATGTCTGCGGACTCGCGCGCGACGTCGGTGCCGATGCGCCCCATGGCAATGCCGATATCGGCTCGCCGCAGCGCCGGCGCATCGTTCACGCCGTCTCCGGTCACCGCCACGACGTGACCCTTCGCCCGGAGCGCCTCGACCACGCGCAGTTTCTGCTCGGCGCTGGCGCGCGCGAACACGATCTCGGGTGCGTCGAGCGCGAGCTGCAGCTGCGTGTCGGAGAGATGCGCCAGCTCGTCGCCGGTCACGAGCCGGGGCGCCTCGCCCCGCACCAGTCCGATGGCGCGCGCCACCGCGTGCGCCGTGCTCGGGTGATCGCCGGTCATCATGATGACGCGGATCCCCGCCTCGCGGCAGCTTCGCACCGCCGCGGGCACTTCGGCGCGCGGCGGGTCGTCCAGCCCCACCAGGCCCGCGAGCACGAGGTCTTCCTCCCAGTGCTCCGCCGCGGTGCTCTCGGGCAGGAGGCGCCAGGCCAGCGCGAGCACGCGCTCGCCGCGCGCCGCGATCTGCTGCTGCGCGGCGAGAAACCGCTCGCGCAGCGCATCGTCGAGCGGCGCCGGCGCCTCCAAGCCCCGTTGCACCCGCGTGCACCGCGGCAGCAGCGCTTCGAGCGCGCCCTTGCAGTACAGGACCGCACCCTCTTTCGAGGCATGCAGCGTCGACATGCACTTGCGCTCGGCGTCGAACGGCAGCTCGTCGCGGCGTTCGCGCAACGGTCCGTCGATACCGGCGCTCCTCGCCATCTCGACCAGCGCCACCTCCATCGGGTCGCCGAGCTGCACGGTACGTCCGTGATCGTCGACGAGGTGCAGGCTGTGGCAGTGCCGCGCGACATCGAAGAACATCGCATGCCGTTGTGCGATCGCCGGTGTGAGTGCAGCGGCGTCCACCACGGCGTCCGCGAACACGAGGCTGCGCGCACGCATCGAGTTTTCGGTGAGCGTGCCGGTCTTGTCCGTCACGACCACGGTGGCCGAGCCGAGCGCTTCGACGGCGGGCAGGTGGCGCACCAGCACGTTCCTCGCCGCCATGCGCTGCGTCGCCATGGCAAGCGCCAGCGTCACCGTAGGCAGCAGGCCCTCGGGCACGTTGGCGACGATGATGCCGATGCCGAATATGAAACTCTCGGCGAAGCCAAGGCCGAGCAGCTGCCCGATCGCAAAGAAGCCGACACCGAGCCCGCTGGCGAGAACCGCCACCAGGCGCGATACGCGCGCGATCTCGCGCTGCAGCGGCGTGCGAATCGGGTCTGCGGCCTGCGCCAGGCGGGCGATGCGGCCGAATTCGGTGCGCATTCCGGTCGCGTACACGACCGCCCGGCCCTCGCCCGAAACCACCGCGGTGCCCGCGAGCAGCACGTTGCGCGCGAGCAGCGGCGAATCCTCCTCCACCGCGTCCGCAATGCGCGCTTGCGCGAGCGCCTCGCCGGTCACGGTGGCGAGGTTGGCGCGCAGGCCCCAGGCTTCGACGACGCGGCAGTCGGCGGCCACGTCGTCGCCTTCCTCGACCAGGATCACGTCGCCCGGCACCAGCGCCTCGATCGGGAGACGCACTGCGCCGCCGTCGCGCAGTGCGGTCACCTGGCGCGGCAGGAGTCGTTGCAGCGCGGCGATCGCGCGCTCGGCCCGATACTCCTGCCAGAACGAAAACACGCCGTTTACCGCGATGACGCCGACGACCGCAAAGCCGAGCGCCGCCATGCCCTGCCCCGGCGCCTGCCACTCCGCGACCAGCGCGAGGCCCGCGGCGAGCCACAGGATGAGGGCGAAGAAATGCGTGAACTGGCGCGCGAAGCGCAGCGCGAGCGGTGTGCGCTCGGGCGTTTCGAGCCGGTTGGCGCCGTACTCCGCCCGGCGGCGCTGCGCCTCCATGGCGGACAGTCCCGCGCGTGCGCTCCTCAGGCTGGCAAGCGCCTCGTCAACTCCGACTCGGGTGATGCGCAGTCATCGTCCCTTCAAGTGCCCTCTCTCCAGGAAACAAGGTAAGCGCGCTGCTCCGCGCTGAGCGCGTCGATGGCAATGCCCATCGCGGCGAGCTTCAGGCGCGCCACCTCGCGATCGATCTCGGGCGGCACCTCGTGCACGCGGGCATCGAGCCGCCCGCGGTTCTTCACAAAGTGCTCGGCGCACAGCGCCTGGTTGGCGAAGCTCATGTCCATGACCGAGGACGGATGGCCCTCGGCCGCGGCGAGGTTCACCAGGCGGCCCTCGGCGAGCAGCCGCAGCCGCCGGCCGTCGGCGAGGCGAAATTCCTCCACGTGCTCGCGCGGCCGGTGCCGGCCCACGGCCATGCGCGCGAGCGCGTCGATATTGACCTCGACGTTGAAATGGCCGGCGTTCGCCAGCACGCAGCCATCCTTCATGCGCTCGAAATGCGGCGCATCGACCACGTTCCTGTCGCCCGTGGCGGTGACGATGAAATCGGACACGCGCGCCGCCTCTGCCATCGGCATCACGCGGTAGCCGTCCATCAGCGCCTCCAGCGCGCGCAGGCTGTCCACTTCGGTCACGATCACCTGGGCTCCCATGCCGCGCGCGCGCAGCGCGATGCCGCGCCCGCACCAGCCGTAGCCCGCCACGGTGAACACCTTTGCGGCGAGCAGGATATTGGTCGCGCGCAGGATACCGTCGAGCGTGCTCTGGCCGGTGCCGTAGCGGTTGTCGAAGAAATGCTTCGACATGGCGTCGTTGACTGCAATCACCGGATAGCGCAGCGCGCCTTCCGCCGCCATCGCGCGCAGGCGCATCACGCCGGTCGTGGTCTCCTCCATGCCGCCGATGACCCCGGGCAGCCACGCCGCGCGCGGCCCGTGCAGCCGGCTGATCAGGTCGGCGCCGTCGTCGAGCGTGAGCTGCGGGCCGCCCGACAGGGCGGCATCGATGTTGCGGTAATACGCGTCGGTGCTTTCGCCGCGCACCGCGAAGACCGGCACCGCGTCGCGCGCCACCAGCGCCGCCGCAACGTCATCCTGCGTCGACAGCGGATTGCTCGCGCACAGCCGGACCTGCGCGCCGCCTGCGATCAGCACGCGCAGCAGATTGGCGGTTTCCGCGGTCACGTGAAGGCAGGCGGCCACGCGGATGCCGGCGAGCGGACGCTCGCGCGCAAAACGCTCGCCGATCCCCGCGAGCACGGCCATTTCGCCCGCCGCCCAGGCGATCCGACGCAGGCCCTGCTCCGCAAGCGCGAGATCCCTGACGTTACAGTCCGCGCCCATGTCGTTCACCACAGGGTCAATGTTCCGGCGAGCGATTCGCGCCACAGCAGCGGCAGACCCTCGAGCTGAACGCGCACGGCCTGCGTGATGCGGGGCACGAGTGCGGCCAGCGCCGCCGGCTCGTCGAGCCGCACCTGGATATCCGCGATCTGCGGCTGCGTGATCGGCTGGCCGATGCGGCTCACCAGCAGGCAGCGGGCCTCCGTCACGCCGGCGATCTCCGCGACCAGCGTCTGCGCCATGCGATGCGCCACGATGTTGTAGAGCTTGCCGACGTGCGTGACCGGATTCTTCCCGGCGGCGGCCTCCAGGCTCATCGGCCGGTAGGGCGTGATCAGCCCGTTGACGCGATTGCCGCGTCCCACCTGCCCGTCGTCGCCCGCCTCGGCGGACAGTCCCGTCACCGTAAGGTAGACGCTGGCGGCATCTTCTCCATCTGCGGTATTGACCGCGGCGACGCACTCCAGCCCGCTCGCCGCTCCCGCCGCCGCCTGGGCGATCGCCCCGATGCCCGACTTCAGGGCCCGATAGGCGGCCAGATCGCGCACGTGGCGCCCCACGAGCGCACAGGCGACCGTCAGCGCGATGCGCTCGCCGCTGCGCACGCCCATGACCTTGACGTCCTCGCCGATCTCCGGATGC